>PSRA01000256.1 GCA_003175695.1 Bacteroidota bacterium
TTGCGAATGTTCTTCATGTGCTATCTCTTTCATTTTCAGGACGCGCAAAGGTAGGAAAAAAGGGCCAGATTACCGTCTCGGAGACTGAAAGATAAAGGACGCAATTCAGGTATTTTATCGACAAAAGATAAACCGGTCAACCAGGTTTTTTCCATTGCTTGTCAGGAGCCACTTCGCGCAAGCAATGGAATTTGAGGCGATCGTAGAAGGAATGTTTGCCCCCAACAACGGCTACTATGCTGGCTTCCATGGCGGCCACCATCAAACAGAAGATCATGCTGTGCCTGTCTGTCATCTCCAGCACAATCATGGCTGAAGTGAAAGGGGTTCTCGTGACGCCCGTCAGGCATCCCACCAAAATTCTAGCATAGGCCACCACAACCAAACCAGTAATTAGGCCTGCAACATATTCAATTTTAATTTTTCAGATCCAAGTCGGTCAAATAATCTCTTGAAGTATGCGCTTGTTCCCCTTATTTTAACCTTGATCGCCCCATCCTTAATCAAGAAGGCTGCAAAATTACCACTGCACGATCAGATGTCGGGAAAAAATTTATTTTCGGGTGTATTTTATCTGCATGGTCTTAAATTCTTTTCCCTGGCCTGTCAGGAACATCTCAAAGAGTTGGGTGTTGTCATCTATAAACTGTAATGTCTCCCGAACAGGAACATCCTTCCCGGTAGTAGGATCTACCATTTTCCCGGTGAAATTAATTGTCTTTGTTGCAGGATCCCAGGTTCCTTCCATGTACATGATGCCAGTTCCAAAATTGTCGATCCATGTACTGACAAAAACTTTCTTCGCGTTGTCAAATCCGGTGACGCCGATCCCTTCAAACGGCATTCCCATCATATTTCCGGTATTTTTGGCCTGAAGGTATCTGCCACCAAGAATCATTTCAGTTTTTGCATCACAGGTCATCGTGGTGGGTTGCGCATTGGGGTTCATCCACATGGTAATGTTGCCCGTCCAGGTACCGGCAGATTTTGCCATCATCTGGTGGACGTCTCCTGGCGTCATGTAAGCCATCATCATTTTGGTATCGTCGGAAGTCTGTGAATGTGCAGTGATAAATGGAAGAACGGCTAGCAACGCCAGCACCAGGTTAGCGCCTTTTTTCATAAAAGAAGTTTTAGTAATAAAAGATACGAATATTTTCTGCAATGGGTTTTGCATTTGCGTGAAACAAGCATAGAATATCTCCGTAAATTGATGTGCCATCATGCCTAACACCATTCATTATAGAACTCTTGGCCGATCCCGATTGAAAGTGAGTGAAGTAGGTTTTGGATGTATGTCACTAAATGGAACCGAAACTCAGAATATAGCACTGCTTCGCAAAGCTTTTGATTCAGGAATAAATTTTTTCGATACTGCAGACCTTTACCAGCACGGAAATAATGAAGTCACTGTCGGGAAAGCTTTGAAGGATATTCGCAAGAAAGTCATCATCTCCACCAAAGTCGGAAATCAATGGAAGAAAGACTCAAGTGGTTGGGACTGGAATCCAAGCAAGGCATACATTCTTGAATCAGTCGAAAGGAGTTTAAAAAGATTAGACACGGATTACATAGATCTTTATTTACTTCATGGAGGCACCATAGAAGATCCGATCGATGATACAATTGAGGCTTTCGAAATATTAAAAAAATCGGGAAAGATCCTGTATTACGGAATATCGTCCATCCGTCCCAATGTGATTCGAACTTATGTGCAAAAATCCAATATCGTTTGCGTCATGATGCAATACGGCCTGCTTGACAGGAGACCAGAAGAATCTTGCCTGGCTTTGCTAAGGGAAAATGGCATTGGCGTGCTCGCACGAGGTGTCCTGGCGAAAGGAATGCTTGTCAATAAGGCTGCAGAGGAGTTCCTTGAATACAAAAAAGAAGATGTCAGTAAAGCTTCAAATGCTATAGCCAGCGTGAGTAAGCCAGGCAGGAATAAAACACAAACGGCCATTCGCTTCGTCCTTAATGAACCAGCTATCTCTTCTGCTGTCATCGGAATCAGAACTGACACTCAATTAAATGAGGTGCTGGGTACGTGTAGCGCGGAACCATTGAATGGCACTGAAATGCAGTTTCTTCGAGATGCTGTTCCCCCCATCTTTTACCTGCAACATCGCTAAGGCCACCTCTCAATAAATTAAACGAATAGGCACCTTCTTCCTATTTTTGTAATCCCTAAAATCTACAAACATGAGAAAGTCAATCATTCCCCTCTTTCTTTTGCTCTTCGTTTCAGGTTTCTTATTCGCTCAGAAAACTGATTATCGCGTTGTCTTCGATCTTACCAGCAAGGATTCAGTTGACCAGCATGCTGTCATCCGGTGGATCAACGAGATCATGGAAAATCATCCTGAAGCCCAGGTGGAAGTAGTCATGTTCGCGCAGGGAACGGCGTTAGCTGTTAAAGGAAAGTCGCTCGTCAGTGATGCAGTAACCAAATTCGCTGAGAACAAAAATGTCTCATTCAAAATTTGTTCTATAGCGATGAAGAACCAGCACATAGACCAAAGTCAATTGGTTACCGGTGTGCAACAGGTTCCCGATGGCATTTATGAAATTATTTCCAAGCAAAGAGATGGTTGGGGATATATCAAGGCGAGTCATTAAGGCCGATCCATCCCATGGCCTTGCAAAGAATTTTCTGCGCTATCGGCGAATCGAATGCTATACACTTCATGCTTAAATTCCTTTAGGGGACCGGAAACGATTATGCCATGCCCGGAAATTTTTTGATAGTACTCGATTAATCCAGGTGATCTTTTCCCCCAAAGCAAAACATTTTCTTTTTCCGGAAGTTGACTGAGGCTTTGCAATTGAAATCTTTTTAAGATATAGACATAATCGTCTGCCAGAAGGTTTTCTTTATACACGAGATTTTCTATTTTATATTTTCCAGGCGTATCCCAAACATAAAAATTGTCCAGAGGAAATTCATCGTCCGTTACCAGGAATAATGTTTTATTATGAGTATCTAATTCTTTATAAGCCGACCTGAAATACTCGTTGTTTTTCTTATTATTGGAGTTGATCTTATAGAGTTGAATGAATCCCCAAATACACATAAGCAGCAGGCATGTCGTTTGGACATATTTTATTTTCGATGGAGCTTTTCGCGGTTGGGAATGCAAAATCATTAGAATCCCCAGGAAGAAGAAGAGAGCTGTGAATAAATAGGGCGGCACCTTTTCGTAGATAGAAAGATATAAAATCCCAAAAATACTTAGCAACGTTGAAGTGAAGAAAGCTACTTTCTGTCTCCGATCAAACCTGATGTATAATGCAATAACCAGCAGCGTAATAAAATATATCCGATTTTGCAGGTATAGCCATTTATTGTCGACGAGTGCCCTGAGGCTGCGCGGCCCGTATTGATTGCTTATCGCATATAATTTTCTTTCCGTTACAAACTTGGGGTCAATGAGTAATCCATTCCTGGCTAAATTGGATTCGGTGCTCCACGAGGAAAATTCACTGGAATCACGCACAGCGTGCGGATGATTTATGTAGTGAAAAAATGCCTGCCGGTATTTTTCATCTTTGTCCCAACCATCAATTTTGGATTTGTAATATGACTGATGAAAAAGGTTAAGGAGAATTATCAATCCGGTAGATAGGATTAAGAAAATAAGGCAATGTCCCATTGCGCGGAAGGGCCATGTAAAAAAGATAAAAGGTAAAGAGATACCCACGAGGGGGAGTAGGACGTGTATCCTGATCAATGCAGCCAAAATCAGAACCAGGAATCCTATTATCATTTGACTTCTTTTCAGTTCCAATCCCTGCAATGAAGTGAGAAGCAACACGAGCCCTCCTATTCCCAGCAAGATCGCAGCACTTGTAAAGGTCGGTTGCATTAAAAACCTACATTCGAACACAATAAATAATAGTGTGTAAAGCCCCAGTGCAATTTTTAATTCAATAAGTTTCAGGAACCGTAATAGTATGATATTACATGCTATAAAGTGACACAAATAAAGAAACACCGTATACCAATTGATGCTACCCATCCAGGTGAACAGGGATTTGAGCATTACCCCCAGCAAGGGATGCATGCCATGGTTGTAATGTAATAAAGCTGTGGGCGGTTTTCCAAAGCCTCCCCCAAGAAGATAGGCCAAAAAAACATCGTCATCTGATTTGTAAATAGGTTTTGTGAAAAAAAGGACTAAAAAGAAGAATCCGCCATTGATCAGAAAGGACACCCACAAAAAGGGATGAGCCCATCTTTTTTTGCTGTATTCTAGTTTCGGAACTGACATAGTTGACTTAGCGTTCACACCTTTTGAAAACTTTTCTCATTTACAGCGCTGAGATGGCGCCGAAATTTGTTCATAGAGCGAAATAAATTTCTTACCGATTAAATCAAAATTAAATTTACTATTTGCTGTTTCAGCGATACTACTCCTGTCAAAATCAAAATACCTTTCCATCATTCTTATCAATGCTTCCAGTAGCTGCTCATCATTTTCAGATTCCACGAGAAATCCGTTTTCTGCTTGGACTAACTCTGGAATTCCTCCTACTCTGGTTGCTATCACCGGCACGCCGCAACAAAGCGCTTCTGCGATCACGCAGGGTGAATTTTCATACCTGCTGAACATCAACAGAGCAGAAGACTGTTGCATTTCGGCAGCGACTTTCGCGTAGCTGATTACGCCTTTCCATTGGATGAATGAATCCAGTTTCAATTCGGAGCTTAATTGCCTTAATTCCGGGGTTTCCCAGCCGGCCATGATACATTCCCAATCGGTTCTTATTGATTTAAGCTGGCTTAACACACGTAAAATACCCTCGACATTCTTCGGATGTTCCATGGTAGATGCATGAAAAAATCGAAACCGCGGTGGATGAGATTCCCGGAAATAAAATAGATCGGTATCCACCACATTGTTGATTACTGTCGGATGATTGCATAAAAACAACGAGCTTAGGCGATCCATTAACTTCTGTGAAACCGTAGTAACTGCCTTTGCATGCTTAAAAATGCTGCTCACAGATTTCCTGTAGTACAGATTTCTCGTAAAATAATTACCGGGTATAGATTCGTAATACGCCGAAGAATGTTCAGAAAGTACGTAGGGAATGGACCACCGCTTATTAATCCACTTAGCTATAATGCCCGCTTTCATAGGAATGTGCACATGAACAAGGGAAGGCAAGCCGTTTTCGTCGATATATTCCTTGATGAGCTTCTTATAAAGAGTGAAGAAGCTATGGTTGTATCTTATTTTGTCCAAATAGCTTAATCCTCCCTTTTTGAATTTGAAATAAGCAATGATTTCAAGGAGATTACCGTTTTTTCTCTTTTCTGTCTTATTCTCTTCTACCTGCACTTTCTCGCCATATTGCGAAACATAAATAACGGTGATGGGCATTTGCATGGCCACAGCCTGCGCATGCCGCTGAATAAAATCCCCTTCGAAAGGAAATTTCTTATTCGGATACCAACTGCATAGCCATAAGATTTTGTCCATCCGTCTTTAAATTTGTCTTCTTACCTGTTTCGAGACAAAGTGCCTCATCCACAAGAGATCCGAAGCCTTCAAAAAGAAAAACCCAGAATAAGTAGACTGAGTTTCTTTTACAAAATACCTCATCAGCATAAAAGCATACACGATATATCCCAGGCTGCTGATAATAGCAGCGCCAGCTATCTTGTAAATAGGCACAAAAATAATGTTACCAGCAAGGGTAATTAGCAGTGCAATGAGTGAGGCCACAAAGTTGACATGTAGTATTTTTCTGCCAGCGAAATAAGCAGTAATGGGCGAAATACTGCAGAATATAAGCATTCCGGGCACCAGGAGCACAAATACCATGTGCATTAAATTAAAGCCAGACCCAAATATTGCAGGAAAGAGCCAATGTCCGAACAGCAGGCCAATCAAGCAAAAGCAGCTGGTCACAAAAAAAATAATCCTGGAGAGAGTTTGAATCACGTCCTTCATCTGATTTGTTGCGCCCCCGGCAATAAGTGGAAAAACAGTCGACGAGAAAATGGAAGGCAGCACCAAAAATATTTGAACAATTTTCGAAGTTTGAATATAGTTGCCTAGTTCGACAGGGCTGCAATATTTATTTACAAACCAATAGTCAATCCGAAATAACAAAAATGATATCAGGCTGGTGGCAAATGCCCAAACAGAATAGATCATCAATAGTTTCAATTCTGATCTGGTCAAAATAGCTACAGTTCTTACACTGACATATTTAAATGAAAAAATTGCGAAAAGAAGAAGGCCTTGAATAAGAAAAGAAGAAAAGTAAATCTTTGCAAAACTGCTTTCGAAAATTGATTGATAGACGTTGACTTTCGCCATGGGAATCAGAGCCACTACTCCGATATTTACAATAATCAATATTACGTATGGCGTAATGAAATTCCTTTTTGCATAGAATAACGCTGAAAAATAGGTTATAAGAAGGTTACCAATAATAAAAGTAAGAGATATAAAAGCGAAATTGGATTTTGATATATCGACGGAACTCAATTTGAATAAAATTCCCATAGTTAAGGTGCAGATCAGCCCGATCAAAAGCGACCACACAATTGAAAATAAAGTGAGTTTTCCTGCTGAAATTCTGTCGCTTGCTAAATAATATCCCATCCCTGTCTCCAGGCAAAAACTAAAAAATACGAGCAACAATGCAAAAAAATTGGCAAGAAAAAAAAGGGATCCGCTATGTGCTGCCAGAAAATATCTTGCAATGAAGATGTTCTGGACGAGTACCGAAATGTAGAATAGTACCCTCCAAATCAAGTTTTGAAAAATCAGGCGGCGTAATAGCGTCATTGCGAAAGTGAGTGCTTAAATTAAAGCTTATTAAAATTGAATAACGGCAAAGATTGATTTTTGTTGCAGCACATTTCATGATTCATTCAGTTCACTATCGCGTCTATCACTGTGATGCCTTTATCAAAATTTAAAGTGTGAATGCCAAGAAATCCATATTTTTCGGGAGTTATGTCTGCAATTTCCTTTTCCCTGTACTCTACCTCATTTAATCGCTCAATTTCGTTCAATTTAATTGCATACCCGTACTGCCAGGACGAATTATTTTGCGCTGGTCGAATCATCTTGCCATTCATGATAAATATTTTTCCAGCCGGACGGCAATTGGTAATGTCGGTGGCAACCGGGTTTTGAGGATGGGGGATCCAGCTTTTTGAAAACAATTGATCACTATAATAAATCATAAGCTGATCATTTGCCGAAACTGACTGGTGATTTCGTGTGTTTCCGAAAAGCCACCATTTGCCTTCGTGGTGAAGTAAAGTGCTATCAACTAGCAGTATGTCTTCCATTAGATTCATCAAGAACTCCCATTTATCAGGAAAATCGATGCATTTGTAGAGTTCAACAGTTTTATTGGCACTCGTTTCGGGAATCATAAAATAATTGCCATTCCATTCAAAAATGAAAGGATAGGAAAGATGATAAGGTTGCTCGAGAACTACTGTGTAATTGCTGCTATTTCCGTTCCCATCTATTTCCATGCATGCTATCTTCCCCTTATTTTTTTTATAGGAAAAATCCTCAAAAAAGACAAAATACTTGTTGTCTCTTTTGACAAGAAATGGATCTGCCCAAAAATGATTCTTGGGAATACTAATTCTTTTGAACGCTGAAAAATCGAGGTTATTCAAATCAAATTCCTGCATCAAAAACAAAATATCAACTCCTCTTCTTGCAAATTTGCTTTGTATCTTATATTTCATGTACCGGCTTCCGTTTTTCAGAAACATCAAAGTCATTTTCAAATTGCCCGGGGAATCATTTGATAAAACTGGATTATTGGTTGCCTGCCCGCTGTGAACTCGCTCATATTTTGCAAAAAACGATTCCGCGCCCAACTTATACAGTTCATTTAGACGATGTGGTACAAATGAAGATGACTTCCAGGCTACTGAATTGAGGTTGTTTAATACTGAATAGGGAACAGTTCGGGTCAGGGATCTGTAAGCGATGATAGTTGACATAGAAGGCAAAACTATCTGCAAGCTGCTGCCCGTTACCGGGTTATTTTCCATTACCTCCCAGAAACCAGGAAGATGATTTGCGCGATCTTGATTTGATCCAAAATTGATTCTCCAAATTCCATATTTTGCCGGGATATTTAAATATCCAATATCATCAAGCAGACTACTTTGATATACTAAATCGAACTCATGGTTCTTTATTGTATTCAAATCTTCATCATTAAATTCGATCGTCCCGTTTCTTTTCCCAACCCGGAGATGTATTTTACCCTCATGGCTTTTTATTTTAGAAACGTCCACTATATCAAATGCATTAGCCGATTTTTTGAACCACCATTTTTCAAAATGACTGAACACATGAAATGCGAATGACTCTCGCTTCTTTCGAACGTCGGATGGAGATGGAGAAAAATCTAATTGAATCAATGCGAGAATGGTCGCATAGTCCGAATTAACCAGTTGCGTCAATATTTCATATTCCCATGCAGGCAATACCGAGTCCTCCCCCATAAGAAAACCAATCTTAAGCCGATTTTTTTCCATTCCTAAAATTTCAATGTCTTGAATGTTAGCTGCCGATATAGAATTAAATTTCAAATAACTACCAGGTGTCGAAATCAGCGGCAGTAAATGAAATATCTGTGCCCTCTAGTTTACTGTCAAGGTAAAGCATTAATGTAGGAGTTCGCTTATGCTCCTTAAAGTGATTGAGAAAGCTAGGCTTCGGAGCTCCTTTGCTAATTGTAAAGGCAATTGTATTGTGCCCTAAGAAGAAAGCGATTTTTTTAATTTTCTTTAGAACTTGGTAGTTAACCAGATCGGTATTTTCAAAATCGCCGATCGATAACGTGTCTGACACTTTCAGCCAGACGACCACATTGCCAAATCTTAAAAAAAATTTATCGTCAGCGTATTTATATTTTATATAAGTTGAATCACGATATACCCTACCTGGTTGGTTGGATATTGAGCTAAAAAAACCTGGAATCGGAAATTCCAATTTACTTGACAACAAAAATCTCGCATACCGTAAATATATGCGACGAAGGAGCCGGTAGCCAAGTGCGATTTTGGGTAAAGGAAAGGTTTTTATTTTAAGCTTTAGATCATATCGAACAACATCATCTGTGTGATTCCACCCAACCTTAATTGAACCATGATAAGAATTATCATTCGGAAAGCCGTAAATAAGCCGGATTCCTTTTTTTTTGCATTCATCATAAGTCATTATAGCTAACCGGGAAAAGAGCCCTTTCTTGCGGTGATGGCTATGCGTCATAGTGTCTCCAGATTGAGCTGCTAATATTATCTCATTTCCAATCTGGCATTTCAACGGAAAGACTCCATAGTATGCGGCAGCCTCGGGTTTTCCCCTGGAAATAGCAATAAATCCAATCGTCTCTAATCCCAGTTCATTTGTATTAAAGCGCCGCTCAATATCTGCGATGCTGTAATTCAAATTAAATACATCGAGAAAGAGTTCCTGAAGGAGCGGGTAATGCGAAGAATTTACCTTCTCAAAAATGTAAGCATTTTCAATTGGCGTAATTTCCTCAACCAAATCTTTTTCAGGCATTAGAAGCGATTGTTGTATCTCGTGGTTTTTATTTAAGGCTACGCATGATCTGGATAAAATCCGCCGCAATGAGAGAAGCGCCTCCTACCAGTCCACCATCCACATCGGGACAGGCAAATAACTCTTTCGCATTATTCGCTTTGACACTGCCGCCATATAAAATGGAAATTTCATTGGCTACGTCTCCATATTGTTTTGAAAGAACCTGCCTGAGGTGAGCATGCATTTCCTGTGCCTGCTCCGTAGTGGCCGTCTTACCTGTGCCAATTGCCCAGATGGGCTCATATGCAATGACAATTTTTTTTAATTGATCTGCACTGAGGTGATACAACGATTCTTTTAATTGCTGTTCAACATAACTGTTTTGTGTACCCGCTTCACGAATGGTGAGTGGTTCGCCACAGCAAAATATTGGCGTGATATTATATGAAAGGCAGATATTTATTTTTTCTGCAAGCATGGCATTACCTTCACCAAAATATTCCCTGCGTTCGCTATGACCTAATACGCAATAAGAAATTCCAATTGACTGAAGCATTTCCGCCGAGACTTCCCCGGTAAAAGCACCAGATCTTTTTGTATAACAATTCTGTGCTGCGACAAAATAGCTTTTTGCATCTGCCAACTCACTTTTTGCCATAATCAAATATGGAAAGGGCACTGCAAAAACGGCCGACTGATGTGCTTTGAGACTGATATCTGCGTTTAAAATCTGATCGATTAATTCTTCCGCCTGCTGGTAGGTCAGGTTCATTTTCCAATTTGCAGCTGCGATTTGTTTTCTCATGTTTCGTTGTTTACTATTTTTCAAAAATATGCTTCAACTTTTGTATTTCAGTGTCGGACAAAGATTCTCCTTTAAATTCCTTCCAATTCCTGATATCCTGTAATGCTTTTGCGAATTCATATTTCACAATCGGACTATATCCCCAGCTAAAACTCGGAATCAGTTTAGGGGTAAGTCCCGAGCCAAAAATATTGGAACAAGCACCGATAACCGTGCCTGTATTGATAACTGTGTTAATAGCCGTGCGTGAAAAATCCCCCATCAAACAACCACACTTCCTTCCCACGCCGACAAATTCTTTACTGGTTTCATTCCACATTCGAATTTGTCCGCCATTATTTTTTAAGTTGGAATTAGAGGTGCCAGCACCCAGGTTGCACCAATAGCCAAGGACAGAATCGCCGAGGTAACCGTCATGCGATTTATTCGTAAAACCAAAAATTACGCAGTTCTTAATTTCTCCACCTGCTATTGAATAAGGACCGATCGTCGCTCCATAAATTTTAGCTCCCATCTTTACTACACCTCCTTCACATAATGCGAAAGGTCCCCTGATCATGGCTCCTTCCATTATTTCTGCGTTCCTGCCAATATAAATGGGGCCGGCGGCGGCATTCAAAAATGAATGCTCCACCTTCGCTCCATCTTCTACAAAAATATTGTCAGCACGGATGACCTTATTAGTGGCAGATATATCTTCCGACTTTCTTCCTTTTGTGATCAAAGCAAAATCTTCCTGGATATAGGCGCCATTCCATTGGAAAATCTGCCAGGGATATTCTATCATCCTGTGTTTGTGATTTTCCAACAAAGATTCAAGTGAAAGATCGTTCTTCAAATCCAGGATCAGTGCGGCGTCAGGAATGAGTTGCGAAGGCATCTTGCGCGTGCCCGGATGTGCTTCATCAGAAATCCTGAATTGGTAAAATTGCTCCCATTTTTCTCTGATAGTCAGGATCCCGATCCGGATATCGGCTGCCGACCGAATAAGCGTAAAAGGAAATAAATCCATCTGCGTCAATCCTTCGTCAAGAACAATTTCATTCATTGGCTAAAACTACAATTTATAATTTCAAACTATAAGATCGGCAGCTTCAAAAAAAATTCCCTTCCCGGAAAACCGAAAAGGGAAAAGTATAGCCATGAAAAACAACTCTTATTCCGCCTTGGCGGAAACGAATTATTTTGTTTTTTTCTCGTAACGTTTTTTGAATTTGTCGATGCGACCTGCCGTATCAACCAATACATTCTTGCCTGTGAAGAAAGGATGAGAAGTATTTGAAATTTCAAGTTTGATCAGCGGATACTCATTGCCATCTTCCCACTTGATGGTTTCGCGGGAAGCCGCTGTTGACTTAGTTAAGAACGCATAACCATTACTCATATCTTTAAAAACCACGTACCGATAGTTCTCTGGATGAAGCCCCTTTTTCATAACTTACTGTATTTGAATATCTTGCGCCTGTTATCCCCGGACGCCGGGTTAAAAATCGAAGCGCAAAATTAGGCCTTATCTAATTGGTTTCCAAATTAATTTCACTAGCTCCTCATGTTCAAATACTGAAGGGGAATAGACAGGCCGGCATTTTTACAGGTTTGGATGACAGACTGAAGATCGTCTATTTTCTTGGCTGTCACCCTTACCAGGTCGTCCATAATCTGAGCCTGCACTTTCAAGCCAGAATCCTTGATCAGCTTGACTATTTTTTTTGCATCTTCCTGCTTCAACCCGTTTCTTACCGGCACTTCTTTCTTTACAACCTTGCCACTTTGATGAGCTTCTTTCCCGAAATCAAATGCCAAAGGATCAATGCCTTGTTTAATGGATCTGCTAAGGAGCACATCCGTAATCTGTTTGATTTTCATGTCACTTTCAGCCTCCAGGTTGATCGACATCTCCTTCTTGTTCAGATCAATCTGAACAGGAGAATCTTTAAAATCAAATCGGTTGGTGATTTCTTTTTTAGTCACGTTAACTGCATTGTCCAGTGTTTGCGGATCCACTTTACTAACAATATCGAAAGATGGCATAGAAGAGGTTTAAGACAGCAAATGTAAAAAACAGAATTGAGAAAGCTGTTAGGTCACAAAAACCACAAAGGTTACAGGAAGGACTTGGTGCCGTGTCCTTCCTGTAACCTTTGTGAACCTTTCTCCAGTGCTAACGCATACCCGACAGGGTATGCCGGGATCAACTATTGCTGACCGTTACCTCCTACCCTGTTTTGCTCTTCCGCAGATCCCTCTTTTTTGCGGGCAGGGGTATTATTCATAGTCTTGCCGAACCGATAAGTAAAGACAAGAGCCACTCTTCTGTTATCCCATTTAGCATGAATCGTGGTATTGATGTTTCCGAACTGAGTATATCCGCTAAAATGCATAATATAGAATGGATCCCTGAAATTCAGTTTGATCATGCCTTTATCCTTCAGCACTTTTTTTGCAACGGCAAATGAAATGATCTCCATTGGTTCTGCCACGATTAGACCACTGTAGAGATTTTTGGAATTATAGAAACCATTGATCTCACTGCTCCAACCCTTCCCCATCGTGAATTGGGTATTGAAATTAAAGTTGAAGGCAGTTAGATCAACATTCAGGTAGCTGTTATTGACAAAACCGGTGTAATGATCTCTGAAAAGATTGCCCGACAATGAAACGTTCACCCATTTTGTCAGCTGCTTATTATAAGTAAGACTAAGTCCCACATTGGTTTGTTTCGCCACATTTTCTTTAGTCTGGTAGGTAATCCTGGTGGAATCGATTTGCTTAAGCACATCGTTGATAACATCGTTGACGATAGTATAATTTGCTGTCAGATTCAACTCCCCCTTATAATTGTAACTGAGTTCAATATTATGGCTCAATTGGGGTCTTAGATTTGGATTTCCCTGCCGGTAAGTATATTGGTCGAGAAAATATTGAAAGGGATTCATATCCTGGTAATTCGGCCTGTCGATCCTTCTTCCGTATGAAAATGTAAGTTGATTTTTATCGGTGAGGGCATAGCTAAGATAAAAAGTCGGAAACAATTGAACATAGCTTGTGTCGAAGCTTTGATTTTTCACTACCTGGTTCCCTTTTGCATGGGTTTGCTCCATTCGGAGTCCTGCCTGTACACTCCATTTCTTTATTTGCTTGCTGAAATTGGCATACAGGGCGTTGACATTTTCCCTGTATAAAAAATGATTGCTTCTGGTGGTGTCAACCACGGGTACATTGTTTACCAGGTAAGAATATTGCGCATCATTGTCGGTTTGAACAAAGCTGGATTTCCACCCTGCTTCAAATTTGGCATTGTTTTTCAAGGGATGAGTATAGTCAGCCTTGCCGGTATAGATTCGTATAATAGAAGGGAGGTTTCCCCGAAGTAGGTAAGGATTGATTGCTCCGGATGTTGAGTCCAATGAGCCGTCCGGATTATGATTAAAGTTGTCGGACTCCTGCTGTGATTTACTATCATACAAAATATAGTCAAAATCACCTGTTAGCTCGGCACCTTTTTGTTTCATTTCTCTTTTGAAATTAAAATTCAGTCCAAGATTTCTCCACGGAGTTTTGTTGGTTGTCCAGGCTTCTGCATAGGATGCCAGTTTTCCATTTTGATCCAGGTCGAAGAAATTAGAAAGCGTATGAACCTGAGACGTTCTGTAATCTAGCTGGCCACTAACGACGATGCCAAATGTTGTTTTTGGGCTGGCGTAAAAATCAACTCCCGTGCGCATATTAAAAGGATGCGAATGAAATTTCAGATTGCTTACTTGTGAGAGATGTTGGTTGATTCCTTTTATGGAATCCACAAAAATTCGATTGATATTGATGTCACTAAAGCCTTTCCAATAGGAATAGCTATAAGTACCGAATACATTGAATTTGTTATTGCGATAGTTAAAATTGAAGCTATTGGGAGACTTAGGATAAATTGCCTGGACATAACTGAGGGAAATATTTCCATTGAAGCCCTTTTGTTGGCCACGCTTGGTTTTGATGTTAATGATTCCGGAATTTCCTGATGCATCATACTTGGCCGAAGGCTGCGTCATTATTTCTATCTGGTCCAGTTGACTTGCGGGCATGCTCTTCAATAATTCCACGAGGTCCTGGCCACCTAAATAAGTTTGTTTTCCGTCGATAAGAATGACAACACCCTGCTTACCTTTTACATTAATGTTCCCGTCCTTATCAATAGTAATGTTGGGAGATTTTTCCAACACTTCAAGTGCCGAATTACCTGCATTGCTGATCGATGCCTCCACGTTAACTACAATTTTGTCGATCTTATTTTCAACAAGCGGTCGCTTTCCTACAACAGTGACGGTTCCAAGTGAGGCAGCCGCTGTCTGAAGTGTTATTTCATTGATAATAATCGATTGATGAGCAGGCGAAATCTCCTGAGGATTACTCCACCATGCGATATAACCCACATTTGATACAGAAATCAGATAGTGGCCTATTGCAATTCTCTCAAATTCAAATTGACCTCCGCTGTTGGTGATGGCGACTTTTACGAGTGACGAGTCTTTGAGTTTTAAGAGTGACACACTCACAGATTCAATGGGTTTGCCAGTATTGTCCTTTATAATTCCGCTGATCTTACCTGTTGAAAGCTGAGCTATTGATGAATGATAAATCAATATTGAAAGCGAAAAGGAAAAAATGAATGCAGTCCTCCTCATAAGATCAGTTTAATTCGGCCATCCATTAATTAATATCGAATTTGAAAATGAAATGTTGCATAGAAAACATAAAACAGGATAGAGGGAACAAACAGATTGTAGAAGGCCAATTTTAAGTATGAAGCATTTCGTAGATGTGGCAGAAAACAAAAAAGGCACCCTTGATCCATCACTTGATAACAAATAATTGATCCGGATGCCTTTTCTCACTTCATATCGATCGCTCAGAGTTCTTTGTAATTGTCGATGGGTACCCGGATTATTTTTGTTCCGTTGCGACCTTCCATCTGAAGAGTAATAATAATGTGGCCGTCTTTTCCTTCCACTGTAACAGAACCGTCCATGGAATCTCCGCTGGTTTCGGTGAATCTTGCGTTAAGAACAGTCTTGCCATTTCTGTACTTCTCTGTCCAGTTGCAAGCTGCTTTTGTTACTTCGCCGGAAAGCGGATCATCTTCCCGGTCGCCGTGTACAATTTTTATGTCGTGAGCACTCAACTGGAATACAATTTTTTCATTTAATGAGCGCTCTACATTGCCAGAAGCGTCAACGATATCTGCCTTTGCTCCCGTCCAGGTTATTTTCTTGTCACATTGTGCTTTGACAGAGAACGAAACCACGGAGAATACGATAGCTACAAATAGTAACTTTTTCATGTTGATGTTTTTTTTCAGTGAATGGAATATTTTTAAAATCGGGGCACTTATGGATTAGTACGGGATCGACGGATATCGGATACTGGATTCTTAACTGATGCTTGATACGTTGTGTTTAGTATCGCGAACCAGAGAATTAATTATTGCCACCTGATTTAACCCTTTTCGATTCATCGCCGGCCCCACCTGAATGCCTGTTTGGCTGCGATCCTTTGATGGGTTTTCCAAATCGATAAGTGAATGAAAGGCTCACCTGGCGACTGTCTCTCACGTTGCGGAAGGTCGCCTCTGTTTGCTGGAAGTTGATTTGACCTTTTACTTTTTCAGTGTAGAACATGTCCCGAAAGCCCAATTTTAAATTGGCCTTATCCTTCATCAATTGCTTCGATATAGCTGCTGATGCTTGTCCGAATGGTTCAATCAATATCTGTCCTTCCACTCCTTTGGTGCGATAAAATCCGGACAATTCACCGGACCAACCTTTGGCAAAATGGAATTGGTTGTTCAGGTTAATGAGAAAAGTTGTTGCACTGATATGAATGTTCTCGCCGTAAAGCATTCCCTCGAACTTGTTATAATTTACATTCGCATATACGATCGCGGTCCACCATTTTTTTACGGGAATCTGCGCACTCACAGCTGCCCCTGCATTTTGTCTTTGTCCAATATTTCCATTGCGTACAATTGTTGCATGTCCATCCTGCTCGAAAGTTTCTGTAAAGAAATTTTTAGTGTTACTATAGTTGAGTGTTGTTGTTAGCCAACCTTTATAGGTGTGTGACAATTCAATATTGTCGGTATACTGAGGTTGCAAATATGGATTGCCAGCCTGGTAAGTATATTGGTCCAGGAAGAACAGGAATGGATTAAGATCCTGGTACGCGGGCCTGTCAATTCTACGACCATAGTTAACCGAGAATTGGTTCTTTTCATTCAATTGATAACTGACATAGGCTGTCGGGAAAAGATTGAAATAGGATCTGCTGAATAATGAATCGTTGTTGTTAACCGTATATTCATTACCAAGCTGATGCCCTGAATAATTAGTGTTCTCCATTCTTAAACCAACCTGAAAATTCCATTTCTTTACTTGTCTGGACATATTAACATATACCGCATTAACATTCTCACGATAAAGAAAATGATTGGTTTTTGTTGTGTCAACGATGGGTTCACCATTGATTACATTGAAATAATTCGCCTGGTTGTCTGTTGAAACATAACTGGTTTTAAATCCAGCTTCCACCTTAAGTGCGTGGTTGAAAAAGTGGGTGAAATCTGATTTTAAAGAGTAAATATCTATCTGAGAAGGAAGATCTCCAGTAAGGATCGTCTCATTTATTTTGTTCCAATTCGGGTCATAAGTAATATTATGAAAAAACTGGTCACTTCCGGATGTGTAGCGAACATAATCTGCGTCTGCCGTTAACTCCGTACCGCTGGAATCAAATTGGTGACGAAAGTTTAGATTGAATGAACCATTTCTCCACTTTGTCTTATTTATACTGGGTGAATACACGATTGAATCAACTGAATGACTTGGATTCTTAAGATATATGGTGCTGGTTGATTCATCCGTTTCGTTGTTACTGAATCCACTGGCAACAAATCCAATTGTCGTTTTGCTGCTGAGGTAATAGTCCATCCCCAATTTGGCATTCAATTCCGGATTTGTAAATTTCATCGAAGAATGCTGGGTAAAGATGGAATTGATTTTATGATCTGAAGCATTCAGATAATTCCGGTTGATGTCAAGCTCCTGAAATCCTTCCCAATGAGAATATCCTCCATTAAAGAACACGTTGAATTTGCCATTACGATAGTTCAGGTTTGCACTGGCTCCGGGCTTGGGATAAACACCCTGGGTATAGGTTGTAGTGACACTGCCATTGAATCCTTTTGCCTTGTTCTTTTTAGTTTTGATATTAATGATACCGGAGTTGCCAGATGCATCGTATTTGGCAGATGGATTTGTCATAATTTCCAATTGCTCAATAGCAGATGCGGGGAGACTTTTCAAATAATTGGCCAACTGAGTGGCATTCAGGTAGGTTGGTTTGTTGTCTATCATGATTAAGACTCCCTGTTTGCCCTTGAGGCTGATATTGCCATCCTTGTCAATTGTGACACCGGGCGATTTCTCCAATACGTCCATGACGGTGGAGCCTGCATTGGTTGGTGCAGCGTCGACGTTCACCACCATTCTGTCCGGCTTCTGTTCAATAAAAGATTTTCTTCCGGTTACTGCCACCTCTTTCAATTCAGCCGATTTAGTCGCGAGTTGAATTGTTTGTATAACTACGTTTGAATATTTTGACGAAATTTCAAATGCCGCAGAATAATAAGTGGGATGACCAATTGCACTCACCGATACCAGGTAGGCCCCATCTTTGATATTTTCAAATTCAAACCTTCCGCCCTGTCCTGCCGCCATTTGCCTGACCACAGATGAATCTTTAGCATGTAGCAAAGAGACAGATGCTGATTCGATGGTCTTCTTATTTTCATCACTGACGGTGCCCGATATCCGCCCTTTTTCTTTGCCTGACTGTGCTAAAGCCGGCACAAATGCGCTAATACTAACTCCTAAGGCCAGCAAAGCATGTAAAGTCATTTTTTTCATAAAAAGTTATTTAAGGTACTATTGTTTAGTTATTACATTTCAAAAATCAGTACTTTGCATAACAAAGAACAATGTTTTGTTTTGAAAGGCTGATTTTATTGATAATTGGCAAAATTTTAAGAATACAGGTATGACGGAAGCCCAAAATGGAGGTTACACAAATCGCCTCCAAGTTGATAGATGGAAGAATACGCGGAGGAATGGTAATTGTCTGAAAATCTGGATTTTCAGACTAAACGTCCGATGTTGAAACAGGCTCTGGCTGGCTTTTTTTCCGATATCTCTTTGGTAAAATGATCAACAGGGCAACACCAGTGAGCACTAAAAGGGAAGAAATAATTTCGGCCTGAGTGGGATGAAACCCAAAAATATTGTACTTGGTATTAACTCTGATTTTTTCGATAAAAAACCTTTGCAATCCATTTAGAATTAGGTAAAAAGCGAAAAGGGTACCTGGTACCGTAAATCTTTTTCTGACAGACCAGATTATAACGAAAAGAACCAGGCAGATTATAGTCTCATATAAAGGAGTGGGGAAAACCGGTAAGGGGAGATAGCTACAGAATGTGTCCGTGCATTCTGGAATTTTAAGACCTTCATTGATCACATTATGCGGATAGGAATAGGCAAAAAACCAGTCGGGCAAATATGCCGGTGACCGAACAAATTTCTGTGGAATCTCAAGTGTTCCGAATTGGCTGAGGTAGAGATCTGTATTTTTTGCCACGACCGAATGGAACGCGTTGGGCGCCATGGGGATTAATTTCAATTCCGGATTTGTATAATAGGCACTATTGATGATGCCCCAATCTCCGTCGCCTGCTACCTGGCAGCCGATTCTTCCAATCGCGTAGGCAAGCATTAACCCCGGTGCTGCCGCATCATTCAAATGCCAAAATCCAATGTTTCTTCTTTTTGCATAATACCAAATTGCCAGGGCTGCACATATCAAGCCACCATAAAAAGTCAGTCCGCTGAATGACGCGAGCGATTCAATTGGATTGCGGACAAATTCGTTCCAATTCTCCAGGCTATTGAAAATTTTTGCGCCAAGGAATCCAAAGACAGCAGCAATAATCACAAGGTCCCCTACTCTGTCATGAGGCCAAATCCTGATCTTTCTTTCCTCGGGCTGCGGTAGTTTCTGTTTGTTTTTTTCCCACCATTTCAAACCGGCAAAAAGAAACCCTAATATCAAGCCAGCAGGCAAACTGCCTGCAGATGAAAAAATGAAATCCTGAGGATTTGCAGCCAAAGGGCTATCGGAGATGAACAATCCAATTAACTTAAATCCGAGAATGAATCCAAAAAAGAAGTTGATAAGCAACTCAGATAAACTTGCCGGCTTTCCAACTACATGAATCTCTTCTTTTGCCTGCAACAATCCAAGCGATTCTTTTCTTTTCAATTCCAATGAAAGGGTAAATGCCGCACCCAGGAATGACAGGGCAACAAAGAAGCCAAATGAATTAACAAAGTGTAAAAATTTCCATTCTACTCCGAACAGGTCTCTGAATGCGTAATATAGGTTTGGATACATAAGGGATAATTCTGTTTGCAAGTCAGCTTGCAGAAAAACTGCAAGTTTAGCTCAAAAATATGACACTAAGAGCCGTGCAATTAAAAAACATCGGTTTCGACTTACCTCCAAATTCTTCCCATGACCAGTTGACGCACTGGTCTTCAAAATTTGTCAGGCAGGAATTGGCAAGCTTGCCGTATATTCATTTCCAATTCAATCATTATGGAACAAATTGCGGTCGTAGGCGCCGGTACGATGGGTAACGGCATCGCACATGTGCTTGCGCAAAATGGGTACAAAGTGAACCTGGTTGATTTGCATGCTGAACAACTTCAAAAGGGGATGCAAACAATCGCCAGGAATCTTGAAAGGCAGGTTGCCAAGGGCAGCCTCACCGACGAGGCAAAGAAATCTACCCTCCAAAATATTACAGCCCTCCAGGATTTGAATAGTGGAGTTAAACTTGCAGACCTTGTTATCGAAGCGGCCACAGAAAATGTGTCCGTCAAACTGGATATATTTCGACAGCTTGATGAAGTCACAGGCCCTGATGCGATTCTGGCCACGAATACCTCGTCGATTTCAATTACAAAAATTGCTGCTGCCACAAAACGTCCGGGTGCAGTGATAGGAATGCATTTCATGAATCCGGTTCCCGTGATGAAATTGGTTGAAATAATCAACGGTTATGGCACGTTGCCAGAAACTACAAATACGATTGTGGAACTGACAAAAAAACTAGGTAAGATTCCGTGCATTGTGAATGATTATCCTGGATTTATTGCCAACAGGATACTCATGCCCATGATCAACGAAGCGATTTACAGCCTCTATGAATCCGTCGCTGGCGTGGAGGAAATAGATACCGTTATGAGATTAGGCATGGCTCATCCCATGGGACCGCTGCAGTTAGCAGATTTCATTGGGTTGGATGTTTGCTTATCCATTTTGCAGGTGTTACACAATGGATTTGGAAATCCGAAGTATGCCCCGTGTCCGCTGTTGGTTAATATGGTTGCCGCGGGAAAGATGGGAATAAAAACTGGTGAAGGATTTTACACGTATACTCCGGGAAGTAAAGAGCTGGTTGTAAGTGAGCAGTTTCGGAAATAAGAGATGCTGAAATATTTAATCACTTAGTCTCTCCAGAACACTATCCGTCTTCAAAACATCTCCCAATTTCGATTGAAGCGCATCTGTTTTTTGAATTGGCACCGCGATCACCCATTTACAAAACAATTGAAATTCCCTGTTCACCACACGTACCTGGTGTTGTTTGAGTACGGACATAACCTCATTCATTTGATTAAAATTGAAGTGAATGGTGAAAAGTTCCTCTACCATTTTTTTCACGACAGGCACCAATTGCAATACCATCGACGCTGCGCTTCTGTAAGCCTGAATCAAACCTGGAACACCAAGAAGTGTCCCACCGAAATACCTGACCACCACGACCAGTGTATTGGTGAGTTGTTTGCTGTCGATCTGTCCTAAAATCTGTTTGCCGGCTGTCCCCGATGGTTCGCCAGCATCTGTAGACCGAAATTGAGTTCCGTCTTGCCCGATCCGGTAAGCAAAACAAACATGCGTCGCTTTCGCATGCTCTTTTTTCACGTCGTTTAATATTTTCTTGCATTCGTCCAAATCCTGCACGGGATAACAGAAAGCAATAAACGAACTACCCTTCTCTTTGTATGTGAAACTGGCTGTTTTTTCTATGGTAAAATATTCAGTGTTCATTGATTCCTGTAATATCGTATATGATCTGAGAAAATTGCTTCACTTGTAATTAATTGGCCACCTGCCAGGTCGGGAGCCGCAATCCCATCGCGAATAAATATAGAATCATTGGTTATAATCCGGGCTTCATCCCAAAGATCTTCATCAATAAAAGATTGTAACAATTGAGCGCCTCCTTCAACTATGACGCTTTGAATATTGAGTTGATAAAGTGCATGAACAATCTGGTGAACTGCGGATACATCACGTGTGATCTGGTAGTAACTAAGAGCTTCTCCATCCACGTGTCGGATTGAATTAAAAACAATGGTCCTTGTCTTCTGATCAAATAAATGCAGACTTTCCGGAAGTCGGAGCTGCATATCGACAACCAGCCTGATTGGATTTTTGCCTGGTACTGTTCTGACAGTCAGCATCGGATTATCATGAAGTGCCGTCCGGGTACCTACCAAAATAGAAGCTTCTTCTCCTCTCCATTTATGGATGAGACGATTGGTTATTTCATTGGAGATATGCACTCTCGAAAAATCCTGGTTGGCAATTTTTCTATTTGCAGATTCAGCCCATTTCAAAATTATGTATGGTCGATGTTGTTGGTGAAATGTAAAGAACCTTCGATTGGTATCCATTGCTTCTTTTTCCAACATCCCGATCTCCAAATCAACCCCTGCAGCTCTCAATTTCTCTATACCTCTACCATTGACCTCTTTAAAGGGATCGCGGCAGGCAATTACCACACGGGGTATTTTTTTTTCGATGATAAGATCTGCGCAGGGAGGTGTCTTTCCGAAATGTGCGCAGGGCTCAAGAGATACGTAAAGTGTGGAATCGGTTATCCATCTGCGGTCATCGTCCCCGACAGAATGTAAGCAGTTTACCTCCGCATGGGCAGCACCGTAATATGAGTGATATCCTTCACCAATAATTCTTTCTTCTCGGACCAAAACGGCTCCAACAATTGGATTGGGTGCAGTATGTCCCAACCCGAGTTTCGCCAATTCAAGGCAGCGATGCATATATATTTCACGCGTCATCAAGGCGTAAATTTAATCGATTCAAACTTAAATGGGTTTCTGTTGCCTTGTTTTGTGCATTGGCGATTGTAGTTTTACAAATGACCCTTGAAGAAGCAACAAAAGACTTGTCATCGAAGCTTGCCAATTTGTATGGACCAGGTGAGGCCAGTGCCATCACCGATCTAGTCATGGAGCATATCACCGGGTGGAGGAAAATGGACCGGATTATTCACAAGAAAGATGAAATTCCTCACAGGAAAAAAGAGCAATTCCAGATTTTTTTGGAGCAACTTCTCACTCAAAAACCGGTGCAGTATGTTCTGCATGAAGCCTGGTTCATGGGAATGAAATTATTTGTTGATGAAAATGTACTGATTCCCCGGCCTGAAACAGAGGAATTGATTGAATGGCTGATCACAGAATGGACACAATCAAACAAACCAAAGATTCATGTTCTGGATGTGGGAACTGGGAGCGGATGTATTCCCATCGCACTTAAAAAGAGAATGCCTGATTGTGATTTCAGCGCTTGCGACCTGAGTCCTGCTGCCATTGGCGTTGCGAAAAAAAATGCATCCGATCAGGGAGTATTCATCAAATTTTTGCAGGTAGATTTCCTTGAGCCCATGCAGCGTAGCTTGCTGGAAAATGTTGATGTCATTATTAGCAATCCGCCATACATACCTAAGGCTGAAAGTGACAGTCTGGACAAGCATGTAGTGAATTTTGAACCTCATATTGCATTGTTTGTGCCGGATAATGATCCACTGGTCTTCTACTCTGCGATTCTGGATTTCGCCCTGGATCATCTAAGATCAAAAGGACAGATCTTTTTAGAATTACATGAAAACCTGGGAGAAAAGGTTTCAGACTTATTTAGAAATAGAGATTATTCTGAGGTCGAACTGAAAAAAGACTTGCATGGAAAAGTAAGAATGCTCAGAGCAGAAAAGAAATAATAATAAAATAATGGTAATAATAGCAACGTTGTTGCTATTATTTTTTTGTTGCGGTCTATTGGGCTCTCTATTTTTGAACAACCATAGCTGAAAGATGAGAAGAATTGTATCGCTACTTTGTGCTTTATTGTTGATTTTGTTCGCTACAGACTGTTGTGCGCAAGGCACCCCTCTTTTAAAAGACTCAGATTGGAATTTTCATTTCCAAATCACAGGAATCATTCAGGCACATCCTACTTTCAATGCTCCTTATAGTGGACAAAATAGTCTGACGCCAGAGGGCGAAAAAGCATTTTCTGTCACGTCGACTATTTACCTGGGCAGGAAATTGTGGAAGGGGGCAGCGATTTTTTTTAATCCTGAAATGGCAGGCGGCAGAGGGATTGGCAGTACACTGGGCATTGCTGGCTTTCCGAATGGAGAGACATTCCGAATCGGAAATCCGGAACCTGTAGTCTACGTGGCAAGGCTTTTTTTGCAACAACAAATCGCTCTGGATAAGAACGATTTTGAAGACGTGCCCGGCGATCAAAACCAATTCGAAGAAAAGCTGCCTGCATCGCGTATAACGTTGAGCCTTGGAAAATTTGGTATGGCAGATTTTTTTGATGATAACGAAGTAAGCCATGACCCCAGAACAGATTTCATGAACTGGGCATTAATGAACAATGGTGCTTATGATTACCCGGCTAACACAAGGGGCTATACGTATGGATTTATTGCAGAATACATTAGACCCAAATGGGCTTTGAGATTTGGAACCGCGTTGATGCCAACTTATTCAAACGGCCCCAATTTAGATTTTAATTATTTCAAAGCAAATAGTCAAACCATCGAATATGAAAGAAAGTATACAATTAAGACCCGTTCGGGAAATGTGAGGTTGTTAGGCTATTTCAATGTTTCTAAAGCCCCGAACTATGATCAGGTTGTGGAGGACAAGCTCTCTGGTGTCGATACGAGCATGGATGTAATATATGGCAAAGAATATGGTGGCAAAAAATTTGGATTTGGTATCAGTGCAGACCAGGAATTGAGTCGCTCCACAAAAATTTTTGCCAGATTGGGCTGGAACGATGGGAAAACTGCCACCTGGGCATTTGCTGAGATTGACAACACCATTACTTATGGCATTCGCGTGGCAGGATATGCCTGGAAACGCCCGGCAGATAATTTCGGCGTTGCCATCATAACAAACGGAATTTCTTCGAGTCACAGAAATTTTCTCAATGCAGGAGGCTATGGCTTTATGATAGGTGATAGCAAATTGCCTAATTATGGAAGGGAGAATATTACAGAAGTTTTCTATCAACTTTATTTGTTGGATCATCTGTGGCTAAGCGGTGACTACCAGTTCGTTCTACATCCTGCGTATAATCGTGACCGTGGGCCTGTTCACGTATTTGCTGCCAGGGTCCACATTGAGTTCTGAGTTTACAGATTCCCTTTTTTCAATTCACTCACAGCAAAATCACAGGCACGGGCAGTAAGCGCCATATATGTCAGAGAAGGGTTTTGGCAGGCTGAAGAAGTCATGCAGCTGCCGTCCGTTACGAAAACATTTCTTACCGCGTGCACCTGGTTAAAGCCATTGAGTACTGAAGTTTTTGGATCCCGTCCCATTCTGACCGTGCCCATTTCATGAACAGCGGATCCTCCTGGAGATTTATAATCCAAAGTCTGAATTTTCTTAAAGCCCGATTTTTCCAACATTTCAGCCGCCGAATTCTTTACATCTTCGCGCATGGCTTTTTCGTTCTCATGATACTCAAAATTGATCCTGATAATTGGCATTCCCCAATGATCTTTTTTTTCCTTATCTAGTTCTACCCTGTTATTATAATACGGCAAGGTTTCGCCCCAGGCGCCTATCCATAGTACCCAGGGTCCGGGATGAGTAATGGCATTTTTATACTGCTTGCCAAAACCAGGTGCCACGCGATATTGATCGCGCCATTCCAATCTGCTTCCGCTGCCTTGATATCCATATCCCCGCACGTAATCCTTCCGCAACGAATTTTGATCCAGGTTTCTAAATCTTGGAATATAGATGCCATTAGGTTTGCGACCCCAATAATATTCATCCTGGTATCCTTCAAACTCAGCATATCCACCCGCGCCAATCTGATGATCCATTAAATTGTGACCAACTTGTCCACTGTCATTTCCAAAACCATTCGGAAATCTTCTTGAAGTTGAGTTTAGGAGTAATGCTGCTGTAGCAACCGTTGAAGCATTTAAAAAAATAATTTTACCAAAGTATTCTTTAGTTGTCTTGGTGTTAGCATCAATAACCCGGACTCCTTTGGCGCGGTTTTTTTCTTCATCATAGATTACTTCGGCCACAACAACGTCCGGTATCAGTGTCAAATTTCCCGTTGCTGCAGCCACGGGAAGAGTAGCCGCATTACTGCTGAAATAGCCGCCGAAAGGGCAACCTCGATCGCATAAATTTCTGAGTTGACAAGGGCCTCTCCCATTCCAACCTTTTGTGAGATTCGCCACACGTCCCACGGTGACTATCCGGTCCTTAAAAGTCGATCTGATCCTTTTTGAAAAATGATCTTCGATGCAATTCATTTCAATCGGAGGAAGAAATTGCCCGTCTGGCAAATGAGGAAGTCCTTCGGCCGTGCCACTGATGCCGACAAAATTCTCAACATATTCGTACCATGGCGCAATGTCCCTGTAACGGATGGGCCAGTCCACACCGTGGCCGTCCCGTGCATTAGCCTCAAAGTCCAGGTCACTCAACCGATAGCATTGCCTGCCCCATGTAAGAGATCTCCCTCCGACCTGGTAGCCACGAATCCATTTAAATGGTGTTTCCTGGATGTAGGGCTGCTCTGTGTCACTGACGAAAAAGTGCCGGTTGGCTTCGTTGGTAAAATTGCCCCAGTTAGGATTTTCCTCAATTATTTTGTTGGTATTTCTTCCGCGATGGGCAAACTGCCAGGGATGCATAAACGCAGTTGGGTAATCTTTGACATGCTCGACATTGCGGCCCCGTTCCAATACCAGCGTTTTCAATCCCTTTTCACATAATTCCTTAGCCGCCCATCCGCCAGTGATGCCCGAGCCCACGATGATGGCGTCGAATTGTGTTTGATTCCCGTCTTTGAATTGCTGATTTGCCTGCTGCTGTGAACCCATTTGAATTTATTTAGTGGCCCATGCTTTCTGTCCAGGTTGTAACGGAATGCATCCTATGTATTTGCCCGGGATATAAAGATAGGCCAGCCCCTTGGTGGCGCCAATTTCAGAAGTGCAATATCCTTCAGCGGTATATTCTTTAAGTGTTGTAAAAAAGGATTTTCCGAGAAAACGATCTGAGATCTTGCCTGCAATGCCGCCGAAATTTTTTCCTTTTTCCTCAAAATGTTTGAGAATGGCAACCCGCTTTTCATGATTGCACTGCCCGAAACTTTGATTGTATTGCGAATGGGTATATTCTATAAGATCTTGCAGCCCTGTGATGAATTTATTTTGAGACTTTGTATCTGTACAATCTTCCACCATCAAAATAATATAATCGTGGACTCCCGCTTCCTTTGCTCCGGGAGAGTCTGTTGGAGGAATGATGGTGTCAGCCAATTCGGCAATGAGTTCCCGCTGATCCTTCAAAAATTCAAGGTGTGGTGACCTAGAAACTCCATACCATCGGTAACCAGAATAAGCTGCAACTGCGCCGCCTCCTACCCAGGCCATTCGTTCAATGGCTTTGCGTCTTTTCATGAATACAAGTATACGGGATTTCAGCCAAATTCAACTGCCTGATAATCTTATTGAACTCCGTTCTTGTTAACTGCCAGCACAGTTCTTGCTCCTAATTCTCTGGCAATTTTCATAACTGCTACCACGTCATCAATCGGAACTGACTTATCAGCATTAATTACAATCGATGGTTGATCAGTTTCCTTGGCAAGAAAAGGCTGTAATTTGGATTTTAGTTCCTGTAAATTGACTCGGGTAGTGCCAACATAAAATTGCTTATTGGCATCGATGGACACGACAACAGTTTGCTTGGCCTTTGTGTCGCTTTTGGATTTAGGTTGAGAAAGCCTAATGACATTGGGATTGGCAAGCGTGGAAACGATGAGAAAAAACAATAGAAGGATAAAGAGAATATCATTTAAGGGCCCTGTGTGGACCTCGCCATCTTCCCTGATTCGTCTTCTTAAATTCATGTGTGTTGATTACTGAGGAACGGTTATTCTTCCTTTAATATCATCGAGTAGGCTCTTGCAGTACATCGATAAACTCTGCACTGGCAGCTTCCATTTTATTTGTCGTTTTGTCAATTTGTGAATTCAGGTAACGATATCCGACGTAAGCTATGATACCTATGATGAGTCCAGAAGCAGACGATATCATTTTTACATATATACCTCCCGCAATATTCGAAATACTGTACTCACCGGTTGATGCAATGCTGTAGAACAATTGGAACATACCAATAATCGTCCCCAGGAATCCGAATAACGGAGCTATGTACCCGATTACTGAAAGTATTGAGACATTTTTCTCCATTTTGTACAATTCCAGCTTGCCCACATTTTCCATACTTCTTTCAATCGCGTCAATTGGTTTGCCAATGCGCTGGATCCCTTTGTCAATGATCCTTGCAACCGCATTGTTAGTGTTTTTGGCAAGGCTTCGCGCTGCCGTTACATTGCCGCTGACAATATGATCCCGGATAATGTTCATGAAATTCTCATCCATCTTGGCAGCCTTATTAATGGCGATCACCCGTTCAATAAAAAAGAAAATGGCGATCAATAACAGCACTGCCAATGGTATCATGAGGGGCCCGCCTCTTTGGAGAATATCCCACAGACTCTCTTTTTGTTGACCAACAATCTGTCCTGCACGTGCCAGGCTGTCTTTAATCTTTGTCGAATCAATGATGACCTGAAGAAAAAATAAACTCATCCGCTAATTGGTTTAATGCGGTAAAAATAAAGATTTCAACCTATAACGAAACTGTGCTTTTTCTATTTATTAACAAAATGCTAAATATGTGAATAACTAACCAGGTAGTTGGTTTCAGCCAAAAATTGATCGGTATCATTTATGTGAACCTTTGTTTTCTATTGCGCCTAAGTGGATGAAATTGCCTCGAGTTACAGGCCTTTTTCTACTACCTCAACATCGGTTCACCGGGAGATGCTTCGATTTACATGCGTTGCGGAAATTTTCAATTTTGACTCCCGTAACGCGTGATGAGCGGGCCCGCATGTCTGGTCTTTGTTTCATCAACAGAGATTCGGCCTTTAAGTGTAATTTTGGAAAGATAAAAAAATATGAATAGTAGCCTAGATCTTATCATTATTGGCGGCGGACCGATCGGCCTCGCTTGCGGATTGCAGGCAAAAAAGGCGGGACTAAGTTACCTCATTGTCGAAAAGGGTACACTCGTCAATTCGCTATACAATTATCCGTCGAATATGACTTTCTTTTCCACTTCGGAACGTATTGAAATCGGCGAGGTCCCCTTCGTAAGCAATAATGCTAAACCCACGAGGCCTGAAGCGTTGGAATATTACAGACGGATCGCAGTATCCAATCACCTGCATGTTCGCTTACAGGAAGAAGTGAAGCAAATCGTTCCCATTAATGGTCAATATGAGGTGGTGACTTCAAGAGCTCATTATCTAACGACATATATAATCGTCGCGACTGGTTTTTACGATATACCCAATCTGCTTCATATTCCTGGGGAAGAATTACCCAAAGTGACTCACTATTACAAGGAGCCACATTTTTACGCCATGCAGCGAGTCATGATCGTAGGTGCCAACAATTCTGCTGTCGATGCCGCATTGGAGACCTGGCGCAAGGGTGCAGATGTGACAATGGTTATTAAGGGAGATTCAATCGGCAAAAGAGTTAAATATTGGGTTAAACCAGATATTGAGAACCGCATTAAAGAAGGAAGCATCAAGGCATACTTCAATTCAACAATAGAGAAAATCCGGGAAAAAGAAGTAGATATTCGAACACCTGAAGGCTTGGTCACCATTCCCAATGACTATGTCCTGGCGATGACAGGCTATCAGCCAAATTTTGAATTCCTGCGTATGATGGGTATTCAATTATCCAATGATGAAAAACTGGCGCCGAATTACGATCCGGAAACGATGCAGAGCAATATGAAAAATATCTATCTCGCGGGAGTAGTGGTGGGAGGAATGGATACCCACATATGGTTTATTGAAAATTCAAGAGAACATGCAGATAGAATTATCCGGCATATTGTGGAAGAGATAAAAAATCAAAAATCTGGTCAGCATCCTCACTAACCAGATTTCTTCTAACTTTTTTCTTCCCAAATTCCGCTGAGATAAACGATCGATTCGACACTTTTTTGCATATCCTGCACACTCACATATTCATGTTTACCATGAAATGCCATTTCCCCTGTAAAAATATTTGGGCATGGCAGTCCCATAAACGATAGTCGTGATCCATCAGTTCCACCACGGGCGCTTGAACGCTTTACGGTAATGCCAGCCATTTCGATGGCCTGAACGGCGTATTCCGAAACCTTTGGATATTTATCCAGTACTTCCTTCATATTTCTATATTGTTCCTTCACGACAAATTCAGCTTTGGCACCCCGGAAATTTGAGAGTGCATCGTCGAGTTTATCTTTCAAATAATCCTCATATGCCCGCAGTTTGGAAGTGATGAAATCACGGATGATAAACTGAATTGATGCTTTTTCCGGAATACCTTCTATCCTTGTTGGATGAACGAATCCGTACCTGCCCTCTGTTGATTCGGGTGACAGTTCATCTTTGGGAAGGCTTTCTATAAATGCTGAAGCTACTTTCAAGGCATTGATCAATTTGTCTTTTGCATATCCCGGATGTGCACTAACGCCGTGAATAATAACTTGAACCATGTCGGCCGAAAAAGTTTCATCTTCATATGCTCCCAGCTCACCTGCATCCAATGTATATGCGAAATCGGCGCCCAGCCTCAGCAGATCCACTTTATCCACACCCCTGCCAATTTCTTCGTCAGGAGTGAAAAGAATTTTTATGGTTCCATGTTTAAATTCAGGGTGCGCCTGCAGGTAGTTTGCCATGTCCATAATAATAGCCACGCCAGCTTTATCATCGGCTCCAAGCAAAGTGTCTCCGGAAGCCGTAATGATATCAT
>PSRA01000156.1 GCA_003175695.1 Bacteroidota bacterium
TCCGATTTTCCTATTGAAATGTTTTTTTGTTAGAATTGTGCATTATTTTTTGCTATTACATACTTCAATTATTTAAACACTAAAAACAAAGATCATGGCTGAGACAAGACCCACTGCGACGGCGGTTGCTAAGGCTACTTCATCTACATCTGTTCAACCTAAAAGAAAGAGCAATGCAATTTCGTGGCTCGCGCCGCTGTGTTGCGTAATCGCGGGGTACATTATCTGGCGTTTCATCATTGGAAACGATGCAAATTTCACACACCCCGATCCTAATGGCGGATTCTGGCCTAACCAACAAGGTCCTAAAGGAGGATTGCCAAAAATGTATCTCGGAGGCATCATCGTTCCAATTTTGATAGGAGCACTATTAACCGTGCTTACTTTCGTTATCGAACGGTTTCTTACTATTAGCAAAGCAACAGGAACTGGAAATATTGCCGAATTCATTCGCAAAGTGCAGTATCATCTCGCCAATAAAAATGTAGATGCAGCCATTGGAGAATGTGACAAACAAAAAGGAAGTGTCGGTAATGTGATGAAAGCTGGTTTGCGCAAATACAAAGAAATGATCACCACGACTGATCTTGACACAGATCAAAAAGTATTGGCGATCCAAAAGGAAGTGGAAGAAGCAACGGCACTGGAACTGCCGATGCTCGAAAAAAATCTTGTTTTCCTGTCAACTATAGCCTCTGTAGCTACGTTAATGGGATTGCTAGGAACAGTTATCGGGATGATCCGCTCATTCTCAGCATTAGGTGAAAGCGGTGGTGGTGAAGCAGCTCAAAGACTTTCTCAAGGTATATCTGAAGCATTGTACAATACAGCCCTCGGAATCGGAACCTCAGCCATTGCCATCATCATGTACAATATCTTTACTACCAAGATTGACGGAATTACATACGGAATCGACGAAAGCGGATTTACTTTAACACAAAGTTTTGCATCATTGTATAAGTAATTTTGTGGAATGAACCCCTGCTTGAATCTTTAAAATTATAATACAAAAAAATGCCCAGAGTCAAATTACCGCGCAAGAGTACAAACATCGACATGACGGCCATGTGTGATGTTGCATTTCTCTTGTTGTCGTTCTTTATATTGGCAACTAAATTTAAACCACCCGAAAATCTGAAAGTTGACACACCTGAATCGGTCTCAAATAAAATTGCACCCGAAAAAGATGTGGTGATGATTACTATCGACAAAGAAGGAAGAGTCTTTTTCTCGGTATCGGATAATAATGTGGAACAGAAAAAAGATATCATCCAGGCGATCAATACTCAAAAAAGCCTTGGCTTGTCGGACGCAGAAATGGCTAATTTTTACAAGAATGCTTCAGCTTATATTGCCGTTCCGTTCAGCCAGCTGAAGTCTTTTTTGCAGAAAAGTGCCGAAGAACTCAAGGGAGTCAACTTGCCCGGGATTCCAGTAAAGGATAGCACCAATAATGAATTGGTAGATTGGATGCGTGCTGCAGTTGGCGCCTTCCAGGGCACCAGGATGAACATCCTCGTAAAGGGGGACAATGAATCCAAATACCCATCATTTCAGGGTGTTATTATGGCATTTAAGAAAAACGACCAGATGAAATTTCAAATGATCACGAACCCGGTTGCTGTACCTGCAGGAACAGAATTGTATAGATTGAACCAGGCATCAGGTACAAGAGGAGCCGAATAAAAATTTTTCACAACTAAAAAACTCCAGTTATGGCAGAGATGGATACTTCAGGCGGCGGTGGCCATAAGAAAGGACCCGGCGTCAAAAAAGGTAAGAAACTGTCGACTCGTGTGGATTTGACTCCCATGGTGGATCTAGGATTTTTGCTTATTACTTTTTTCATTTTCACGACAACGATGAGTCAGCCTACGGCCATGAAATTGTTTCTGCCCAAGGATGTAAACAAACCCGAAGAGCAGAACAAGGTCAAGGAATCTGCGGTGTTGACCATCATGTTGGGAAAAAATGATGTGGTTTATTATTATGAAGGCATTGACCCAACCAAGCTGAAGCCATCAACCTTCAAAGAAATCCGGGATATTATCCTTGACAAGAAAAGAAGGACAGACCCCAAGGATTTCGTGGTAGTTATTAAACCCACCCAGGATGCGACGTATAGAAATACAGTGGCTATCCTTGACGAGATGAAGATTGATGACATACACCGTTTTGCGATGGTGGATATCACACCTGACGAATATAAGCTGGTTGTGGTCACGCAAACAGCCAATGGCATCAAATAACCCCGTAAAAGGGGGTTAGTGACTGAACAAAATCGGGGCGGGATCAGGGATGCAGTGTGCAGGATCCTGAAAAAAAACGTATGGAAAATTGATTAATTTGAGTCTAAAGTATAAAGCCATTTATAATGGAACCTAACAAAATATTAAACGCCGACATACTGGACATCATTTTTGATGGGCGCAATAAGGACTATGGCGCGTATGAGCTGCGAAGGAGTTATAACAGACGCTTGCGGAATGCCCTTTTGGGCACTGCGGGAGTAGTTATACTTTTGTTCGTCGGATTCCTTTTAAGCAGCATGACTGGTGGCACTCAAAAAAAAGCCATGCAGGTAGAAGATGTACAGTTGGAGGATATTAAAGAAGAAAAGAAAAATGAACCTCCTCCACCTCCTCCACCAAAAGTGGAGCCGCCCAAGGTGGAAATGGCTAAATTCACTCCTCCTAAGATCGTGAAAGATGAACAGGTAAAAGAAGAAGAAAAGCCACCAGAACAGGAAAAACTGGAAGATACCAAGATTGGTACAGTGAACCAGGAAGGTATTAAGGATGAAGGCATCACCGCTCCTCCCGTTTCTGATAATAAGGGTGTAGTCGAAGCGCCAAAGGATAATACGGATTATGATAAAACCTTTACGAAGGTGGAAATCGAGTCAGAATTTCCTGGTGGCGCAGCTGCCTGGCAGCGTTTCCTGAGCAAGAACCTTCACTATCCTGATGAAGCAGTCAACAATGAAATCCAGGGCGATGTTATCGTTCAGTTCATTGTGGATAAGGAAGGAAATGTATCTGACGTGGAAGCCATCAGTGGCCCTACAGAATTGAAGGATGAAGCAGTCCGTGTAATCAAGAGAAGTGGTAAATGGACGCCTGCCGTTCAAAATGGTCGCCAGGTAAAATCTTATAAGAAACAGCCTATTAAGTTCCGTTTGGAATCGCAGTAGTCGAAACTGAATTGGACCGGATAAAAAAGGAGGAAGACGAACGTTTTCCTCCTTTTTGATTTTGTGTTTTCGTGTGTGATGAGATTGCATTAACCACAGAGAAGAGGCAAAGGCTCGCCAATTTTGGTGAGGCCCTCCGCACCCGCTGTCGGCGGTTTAAAAAAAGCCACTTAAAGAGTAACACTGTAATTTTGGGCATATGCTTGGAAAACTTGCCGGTTGGGATGACACCATTGTCGCCCTGGCGACTCCGCCCGGAGTAGGTGCTATTGCCGTCATCCGTTTAAGCGGATCCAAAAGTTTTGAGATCGTCAATGCTTTGTTTGCTTCTAAAGATCTCACGCAGCAGGCAAGTCATACGATTCATGTAGGCTACTTAAAGGAGAATGGAATTGTTTTGGACGAAGTAGTTGTATCATTGTACAAGGCGCCTGCCTCCTACACACGTGAAGATGTCATTGAATTATCCTGTCATGGTTCGCCTTATATCCAGGAAAAAATCCTGGAGGCATGTATCCGCCATGGAGCCCGAATGGCAAAGCCAGGAGAATTTACCCAAAGAGCATTCCTTCACGGCAAGATGGATCTCACGCAGGCTGAAGCAGTGGCGGATTTAATAGCCAGTCGCGCCGAAGCATCTCGTAAATCTGCCATGCATAGCCTCCGTGGCGGGTTTTCTCATGATCTCCATGACTTGCGGGAAAGGCTCTTAAGATTTTCCGCACTTATCGAGTTGGAGCTCGATTTTTCGCAGGAAGATGTTGAGTTTGCCGATCGCAAACAATTGGAGCAATTGATCGGTGAAGCCAGTTATAGGACAAATGAGCTTTTAGAATCATTCCGACTGGGCAATGTCATCCGAAATGGAGTGCAAGCCGCGATTGTCGGCAAGCCAAATTCGGGCAAATCAACTCTATTGAATGCACTATTGAATGAAGAAAGAGCCATCGTGAGCGAGATCGCCGGCACTACCCGTGATACGATTGAAGAATTGATAAATATTGACGGCATTTTATTTCGGTTAATTGACACCGCGGGTATTCGCCAACACACCCAAGACATGATAGAATCCATGGGCATGGCCCGAAGCATGGAAAAGATTGAACAGGCGGATGTCGTGATTTACCTGTTTGATGTAGCCGAAGAGTCGGCCACTGATCATCGATGGCCATTGGCAGATGATGAATGGCCCATGGGTGATGAGAAGCCATCCGGTTCCGATTCCCCGATCATTGATTCACGGTCCTCATCAAGCGAAGAAGGATTATTGACGGATGATTTTCAGATTCTCCGACAGGTTCAGCCCCAATCACCCAAATTCATTTTTGTCGGTAATAAAACCGATCTTATTGGCGAGGAAGCGGCCCGCAAAAAATTCAATCAGCTTCCCGATCCTATTTTCATTTCCGCCCGCCAGGGCAAGGGCATTGAAAGCCTCAAGAAAGCCCTTTCTAATTTTGTTATGCAAGGCAAGGCTCAACCTGAAGGAACGATCGTCACGCATGCGCGGCATTTCCAGGCATTGCAGGAAGTGCAGGCATCGTTGATGGATATTCGAAAAGGATTGGATAACAGATTAACTGGAGATTTGCTGGCGTTGGATATCAGGCGCTGTCTTCACTACTTAGGTGAAATTACCGGAGAGATAACCAATGAGGAGCAGCTCGGGTATATCTTTGGCAAGTTTTGTATTGGGAAGTAACCACTCCGCAATTGACGCGCATTCCCTGCGGGATAGATTCATTCTGACTCGGCTATACTTGCTTTTGTTGCTCTTACTTTCCTTTAGTCGCAGAATAATTGTTACGAATCCGGTTACTACTTTTTGATTTTCGGTTATTCGAAAGTTGAAAGGGTAGATTAAGGGCAACAATGTTGCAAAATGATACACAATAATACGGTAGTTAACAGGCGGGATCCGGGATTGACGTGCTTGCAACGGCAGAGAATAGGTGATATATTTGAGACAGAGGCTTAAAAGTCAAAAAACATGAAAAGAGAGGATTTGCTGAAAGCCGGCCACTATGAAATTCATGGCGAGACCATTGCAAAGTTTGTGTTTTTTTCAAAATGGCTTAAATCCGTATTCGAGGTATTTGGATCAGCTTGCCAAGCTTTTTTAGTTTCCGTGCGATCGGTTACAAAGCTTCATTATGAACGCTCTTTATTTTGTCGCCTCATACTTCTCTTTTCACAAGATGAAAATATTTCTTGCCCTAGAGGTTTTGAGTTGATTTACGGTTGTGCACTGCGAACGATAAAGGTAGTGTTAGGAGGAAACTGGCGGGCAGAATCAGTGATAACCCCGAACTCGTTTTCCACAAAAATGCATAGTCCCAATGAAGTTTTCCGTCATTCCAAAGCAGAAGGTACCAGTATATGGCAGGTATTAAGAAAGGCAAAATAGTATTTGGGAACCACCATCTCGGATGCTTTTCTGTCAATAAATATGCAATGACCCCGTAAACAAAAGGATATGCCAAAAAATATATCGGGAACCTGATGCCTATTCCAAATCCAAGCAGGATTAGGAAATGCGCTACAAACATACCTACAATACCTAGGGATATAGGGAGTGCGTATTTTTTCAATAGAGTGAATATAAGTTGAATAATTTTAAGTAGCAACTGAATAGAAAAGAGAAGAAATAGGACGGAAATTAATTAGAATATGGGGCACGCTTACGAAATAGCTCGAAATACCCTCACTAATCTGTCACTAAAATCGTTATAACTCACAAGATTCGCGGGTTTCATATTCTGTATTGTTGCTAGATGTTATTAATAATTTTTAATCTACGATTTGATACCAAGGAGGGAGGTGAAAGGTGAGCTCACAAAATGATGGAGAAATTAACGTCATGTTTTGTAACAGAAAGTAGCAGCATAACTGATGGCTCGCATATCAGTAAGTTTCGCTCCGCAACCGCGGTGTGAAATAATCAATGTGGCGACTTTGTCATCTTATTTGAACAACGTCCGGCCTAATGAGCGGGAATCTCTTAAAAATGTCGGAATCGTGTCCGGGGATAATATATCTGATATCTGTAGCCAGGGTTTTCATTCGTTTCATAGATTGAACATAGCCCAGCGTATCGAAAGTGCCCGCCATATAGGGAGAAGATGTCAAATGATCGAGGTTATAATAGATCCAGATATTATCTGAAGCAATGATCACTTTGTCTGATCCTGATTCGACAAGCACATATTGAGAATTATAGGTATGTCTTGAGCCGGTATATGCTGTGATACCGGGAAACAATTGCTTATTGTCGCCATCTACCAGGGTAACTTTTCCTTCCATGTTAAGGTTAACGAGATAATTGACATCTTTTTTTTCAAATCCAAAGTTTTGTCCCCCTTTTTGCCAAGCCTGTCCGACAAAATAACCATAATCTTCTTTTTGAATCCAGATATGGGCTTTAGGAAATAACCGGATTCCATTGATGTGATCTGCATGTGGATGTGTCAAAATAATATCGGTGATTTCATCGGGCTTAATATTCATTTCAGCCAAAGGAGAATCCGGACTTGTAAACCATGGAAGTTTAGAGGTCCAGTCCAAATCTCTGGTCATTCCCGCGTCCACTAGAATTTTCTTTCCATTATTCCCGGTGATGAGCCAGGTCATAAAGTAAAGATCGATACTGTCTTTTTGAGGTCCGCCAGATGCAAACAATGAAATGGGCGCATGTCCACCGTCAGCATATTTTATTGCGTAAATATGGTAGTCCGGTTTGGTCTGGGACTGACCTAAAACAACTCCTGGAAGAAGGATGAATGAAGATAATAATGATTTGAGCATAGGATGTTAAGGTAATGAAATTTGTTCTTGCAACACTGACGGTGGGAGTTTTAGGAAAATAAATTCTTTCAGCGGATAACGATACCATCCGGTCTTAAATCAATACGGGGAGATTGACTACCCGCCTCAAAGTTAAAACGTTCATTTATGTTTCAGAAATAGCTCTAGAATTATGAACACAATACTTACAACCTGAAATTGAGTACGGCTCTCAGGTGGACTCGTAAAGCAAAATCGCAAATGGCAACTTAAACAACTCGTATGTTCATATCCCTATCCTATGACATCAAAATAGGTACTGCTAACAATAGTATTTGCAACAGTTGGAACTGAAAGGTTGACTAATCAACAGCAAATTGCTGTAAATAATATATAAGTTGTCACTAATCTTTCACTAATTCCTCCCAAACCCACGCCAGATGCCTGATTTCACTTTCTGTATTGCGGTAAAATAAAATATACCCAAAGTTTAATGTGATTTGAGTATCAGTGGGGGAAAAAACGAGTGAGCTCACTTGTTAGTAGGTAAGTTCGGAAACAAAATGTGAAATTTTTTAGATTAAAAGGATGGACCGGGTTTGCCACTCGCGCAGGCCTTCTGGTTTTTTAGATTTCGAATACTTCTCTGCAGGATATCAGAGTCGCTTCTCTCATTATTTTGTAAATACAACGGAGGGCAGCAAAAAGCACTTATATACTTGGAGATCCAAAAGTATTTTTTCTTTAATTTTAATGGCTGAAGAGAGATTGAGATGAGGAAAATGTTTCAATTTAAAAAAGGAATACATTTTTATACCTTTTTTTAATTCCTTACTCCTAATTTTCTGCCTTTTGTTTGCCTCTTTACTCCGCATCGTCACGAATGAATTAGTCTTTCGCATTTAGTGTCGTCAAATTTGGCGGTTTCCAATTAGTAGTAAAACGGTTGTTTTATACAATAATCTAAACTATCCAGTATGAGACACACATCAACGCTATTGAAATTATTTTTTGCGACTTTGTTGTTTATAACAAATTACTTGCTACAAGCACAGCAAAAAATCGATTATCAAAAATTGAAAAAATTGGCATACTCTGACTCTGCAAGACTCGTAAACATATTTAAAGGCATTCATCAAAACCCGGAGCTGGCGTTTACAGAGGCGAGAACAGCTGAGATAGTCGCTAAAGAATTGACAGCATTAGGTTATACTGTAATTACCGGCATTGGAAAAACTGGTGTTGTTGGCATCTTGAAAAATGGAGAAGGACCGATAGTAATGTATCGGGCAGACATGGACTGCAATGCAGTTAAGGAAACTACCGGGTTACCTTACGCTAGTACAAAAATGGTAGAAAGAGAAGGTGTTGATGTGCCAGTAATGCATGCATGTGGGCACGACGCGCATACAACCTGGATGCTTGGAATAGCCAAAATAATGGTCGCTTTAAAGGATCAGTGGAAAGGTACTCTCATTATGGTTGCTCAGCCCGCTGAAGAAATTATAAGTGGCGCAAAGGCTATGGCGGCCGAAATGTATGAGAAAGGCGTTCCCGAACCTGACTATTTATTAGGGATGCATACCGCTCCAATACCAGTGGGTTTTTATGTAAACGTTCCGGGATATCGTTTGGCGGGAGGAGGTATATTGGACGTGACATTTTATGGAATTGGTGGACACGGCTCTGCACCTCAAGAAGCTATTGATCCAATTGTAATGTCAGCAAATGCAATTTTACAATATCAAACAATAATAAGCCGAAATATTGATCCTCAATCGGCGGCAGT
>PSRA01000084.1 GCA_003175695.1 Bacteroidota bacterium
GAATTTTTTAAAAAAGTTTTGCAGGGGGACGAATATCACAGGTTTTTTGTTGAAAAAAAAATTTTTTATTGTCTACTTTTTTTCAAATATCACAGGCTCCTCAAAGAACCAAAATTCTTTCATTCAATTCCAAAAAAATAACACGCAACACGCCATCCAATAATTAATTTGAATGTGTATTTATTTGAAATTACTCACCGCAATTCCCAAACACTTTCCTGCCGTAAAAGCAGGACGATTAAACCCATAAAAACACAATGGATGTGATCCCGAATGTGGTTTGTTAAGATACATGAAGAAAGAAAACTTGGGTGCTACTATCAGAAAATCTTTCTTCATGACAAAAAATTTGAGGAGTGATTGAAGATACACATATTTTGATACTATTCTACATTCCTACAAGATTTTTTAAAAATATTTTTTGTCTTATTATTTCCCAATGGAAGAAGCCGTTTCCTTCATTTAGTTATAGAATGGTTATTACCAATAACTTCAATTATTTACCTTCTAATAAATTATACGATGAAGCCGTTTCAAAAAAAAAAATTCGATATAATTTTACTTTGTAATTGAAATTTTTTATTTTCTATTTTAAACGTTTTTGGGTTAACTACCTGACACGATGCAAAAAACTATTCAACTTCAATTGCTTCCCTCAGAAGCAATGTCGGAAAACACCATCTGTGAGCATATTGCGTCTTCTGTGGGTGAACAGCCAAGAGATATCTCCGGCTTTCATATCATTAAGCGTTCTCTCGATGCCAGAAGCAGCACACCAAGAATCATTCTTACAGTTCTTGCATTCATTCGCGAACCTTATTTTCCGAGGGAAAATCGGATTATTTCTTTTCCCGATGTGACAAAGGCTTCAAAAAAAGTAATAGTGATTGGAGCCGGGCCTGCTGGCCTCTTTGCCGCACTAAAATTGATTGAATCTGGCATTCAACCTATCGTGCTTGAAAGAGGTAAGGATGTTCGAGCGAGGAGGCGCGACCTTGCCCTCTTAAATAAAGAAGGAATTCTTAACCCGGAAAGCAATTACTGTTTTGGAGAAGGAGGAGCTGGTACTTATAGCGATGGCAAACTATATACGCGCAGCACTAAAAGAGGCAACCTGGAGAGGATACTGCAGCTGTTCGTACAATTCGGTGCAGACGAAAATATTCTTTATGAATCACATCCACACATCGGCACCAATAAATTACCCCATATCATTACTGCCATGCGCGAACAAATACGCGATTGCGGCGGACAATTCCTGTTCGGGAAAAAAGTCATTGATTTCACATACAGTGATGATGCCATCCGATCAATTAAGACAGCCGACGATGACAATTTTTCTGCCGATGGATATATCCTCGCCACGGGTCATTCTGCCAGGGATATCTTTCATATTCTGAATAAAAAGAAAATCAAGATAGAGGCTAAGCCATTTGCATTGGGCGTTCGAATTGAACATCCGCAGTCCTTGATCAATAGTATTCAATATCGATTTGACCGCTTGATTCATGACGCCGTTGGTCAGCAAGAGAAAAAATGGTTGCCGCCTGCCGCTTACAGCCTGGTTGAACAGGTAAACAAGCATGCAGTCTTTTCATTTTGCATGTGCCCTGGTGGCATCATTGCGCCAGCTTCTACTTCGCAGCAAGAGTTGGTCGTGAATGGATGGTCACCCTCGAAAAGAAATAATCCCTACGCCAACTCTGGTATCGTAACAACCATTGAAGAAAATCATTTGAAATCGTTTTCGACGCATGGTGCGCTCGCCGGATTGCATTTCCAACAATCAGTGGAAAGAAAAGCCTTCGAAGCAGGAGGTGGCAAATTTGTGGCACCTGCACAAAGAATGGAAGATTTTGTCAATCGAAAAACATCGACAAGACTGCCAGATTGCTCCTATCTGCCAGGCGTGCATTCATGTTCTTTGAATGAGGTTCTTCCTGATTTTGTTTATGAAAGCATTGCAAAGGCTTTTATTTTTTTCGGAAAGAAAATGAAAGGGTATTATACAAATGAAGCGATCGTTGTTGCTACCGAATCCCGCACTTCTTCTCCCGTAAGAATTCCAAGGGACCCAAAGTTGCTGCACCATCCTCAAATCCGAAATCTTTTTCCCTGCGGAGAAGGCGCCGGCTATGCAGGCGGCATTGTCAGCGCCGCCATGGACGGAGAAAGAATCGCCGCAGCGTTGGCGAATAGATGGGCAAAATAAATGGTTGGGAAATTTGAACACTAATACAAATTCTTACTGCTTACATTGTGACAGACAGGATCACAAAGCGCGAAGGTTACACGACGGGGCTCCGAACGAAAATGGCGCCATTGACCTCGTCTCTATTCAGGCTTAGGCTATAAAACTATAATCTCCAAACTGGCATTTCTAAATTATATTTGAAATCCCAATCTCCTGATTCGGCCGACTACCGTTCGCTCAAAATAAACCTTACATGACCACTCTTGAAGTCAGTCACCTTAGAAAATACTTTGCCGCCATGAAAGCGGTAGACGATATCAGTTTTACTCTTGAAAGAGGATCCATATTTGGATTATTAGGGCCGAATGGCGCCGGTAAGACGACACTAATCCGCATGATCACCGGGATATTCTATCCGGACGAGGGCGAAATTTTATTTGAAGGAAAAAAATTCGATCCGATCCTGGATGTAGGCCATATCGGCTATATGCCCGAAGAAAGAGGGCTTTATAAGAAAATGAAAATTGGAGACCAGGCAGTTTACCTGGCCCAGCTAAAAGGACTCTCCCAACAGCAGGCGGTCGAAAAGGTGAAAGAATGGTTTACAAAATTTGAAATGCAAACCTGGTGGAACAAGAAGATTGAAGATCTGAGCAAAGGCATGGGACAAAAACTTCAATTTGTTACTACCGTTCTGCACGAACCCAGGTTGATCATCCTTGATGAACCATTCAGCGGACTGGATCCGGTCAACTCTAACCTAATCAAGGATGAAATATACAACCTGGCAAACAAAGGCGCATCAATTATCTTCAGCACGCATCGAATGGAACAAGTAGAGGAAATTTGCGACCATATCGTGCTGATGAACAAAGGCCAAAAAATCCTGGACGGGACTGTCAACGGTGTTAAACAAAAATTCAAGGAGAATCTATTCAATATTGGACTGGAATCAGATACGAGCGCCATATCATCAGAGATGTTTGACGTGATAGCAAGAGAGAATCACCGGCTGGTTGTGAAGATCCGAAATGGTTTTCGATCTAATGATGTACTACAGCATTTTATCGAAAAAAATATTGATATCACGTCATTTAATGAAATCCTGCCATCGCTGAGCGAAATATTTATCAAATTGGTAGAAGGAACCCCCTTGTCAAGACAATTTCAAACCGTGCATTCGTAAAATTTAATCATGAATAAGATTTGGGTCATTATCAGAAGAGAATATATTACGAGAGTGGCTAAACGATCATTCTTGTTGATGACAATTTTGATTCCACTTCTCATTTTTGGCTTTTATGCAGCCATTATCGCGGTCGCTATCAGCGGAGGCAATGAAAGTCAGAATATAGCTGTAATCGATGACGCTTCTCTTTTTAATGGTAAGATTGAAGACAAGGAGAATTTTTCTTTTACGTTTATTAAAGGCGAATCAATCGATAATTTTCGTCTCAAGTATCACAGGCAAGGATATACATCCCTGTTATATGTTCCCAATTTTGATATCAGTCAGCCTTCAGGCATTACTATTTTTAGTGAATCTCAAATGGGGCCTATTACCAAGTCGAGAATTGAAAGAGTAGTCAACAATGCCATTGAGAACAAGCGAATGCTGGCAGCCAAAATCGATCCAAACAAACTGAACAGCATCAAATCTGATATTAGCCTAATAAATAAAGTTGGCAAAGGAAATGAATTCAGGAAAGGATCTTCTGAGGTTTCTTCGGCAGTAGGATATGCAGCAGGCATATTGATCTATATCTGCATGTTCATTTATGGTATGATGGTAATGCGGGGCGTCATGGAAGAAAAAATCAACCGGATTGCAGAAGTCATCGTCAGTTCCGTTAAACCATTCCAACTCATGCTTGGAAAAATTATTGGCATTGGCGCCGTGGGTCTTACTCAGTTTGTCATATGGATCGTTTTGATGGTCATTCTTCAATTTCTTATTCCGGTTCTTTTTCCGGGGATGGCGCAAGCCATGTCTTCCCAGGCCACCCAGGCTGCCACTCAGCAGTCCAGCGGGCTGACAGCGGTGGCTGAGGGATTAAAATACCTGAATTTTGGATTGATCATATTTGCGTTTCTTTTTTATTTCATTGGAGGCTACCTGATGTATGCTTCGCTGTTTGCGGCCGTCGGAAGTGCTGTGAGCGAAGATCAACAGGAAGCACAACAACTTACTCTTCCGATAACCATGCCGATTCTTTTAGCTTTCGTCATCATGACCAGAGCGGCAGCAGAACCCGAAAGCGGAATAGCTATATTCGGAAGTATGTTTCCGCTCTTCTCTCCCATCGTCATGATGGCCAGGATTCCTTATGGAATTGGTACCACGGTACCGTGGTGGCAGTTGGGATTATCCATGGTGTTTCTTATCCTGGGTTTTCTTTTCACGACCTGGCTGGCTGGAAAAATTTATCGTACCGGAATTTTGATGTATGGCAAAAAAGCATCCTGGAAAGAAATGTGGAAATGGGCATTTAAAAGCTGAGAATCTTTGAGGGAATCTGGAACTTCTTTTATTCAATTGCTAAATACGAACAACGGTTGTGTACTGGCTGAAGAATTTGTAAAATAAAATACTCTTTTTCTGGAAACAGGCAATACCGCCTCATTTTGCGTTCCGCGTGCAATGGAAATGCCGATAAAAGATTTCCGGGGAAATGATTGCAGCATCTCTTTTTGGATTATATAGCTTCCGTTGTCCGGAACAGTCAGATTCAATGTTCTGATTTGTTTAGGTAATGTGGAATCGCTAGCCTGGCTTAAGCCCGGGTAATAATAAACCTGAATGATTACATTTCCCCATTTGTTTCCCTGGTCCGGCGCCCATTTCAATTCCACATCTTTGGAAAGATCGACCGCATCAGGAAAGTCAGTAATTACATTGATCAATCTCTTTGGCAGGTAGACGCTCGTCGTAACCGTATCATCATTTGAATTTCCCTTGATGCTCACACAAACATTCGTTCCATATAACGCAAGACCTTGATTCAGTGATGCTGAGGCGCCGTAATCAAAGCTAAACGTGCTATCTACATTCATGCTGATCGGCAGATTATTGACATACAGGTTATCAATCCCCGTGATCTTATTATTGAGGCTGTCAATAAATGCTGCAGCAATGGCAATATGAAAGTCATTCGAGTCAGCGCGGCTGGCAACCTGATTCGCATTAATCAGGACGTAACTATAAACGACAGGGTTATTGGTACCGAACCACTCCCAACTCTTATTTGGATTGAATTCGGTTTTATGGCAAGACGCTAAACAACCAAAGCCCATAAAAAGCAAAAAAGGCCTTCGCATTCTAAGGTTAACTATAGAATATAAATATAACTCTTATAAGATAATTGAAAAAATTCTGCGGATGTGGAAATCCTTGCCCGTCCGAACCTGGGGGAATACTTGGGGAGAAATATTAAAATATCCTAAAAATTGATGAACCGCTGCAACATTTGTCAATCTGTGACGTACATTTATACGAAGCGCATCGTAGACCTAAAACCTTTTTTATGAGAATCCCTTCCGGTTGCAGACTATTGTTAATGTCTGCGCTATCTATAACTATCTCACTTGTTGCCGAAGCAAATACCGGCAAAACAAATTCGAACCTCTCAGTCGCACCCGTCCCGACAGACACTTTGCCGGACCATGATGCTAGCGACGAAATCGACAGAAATGTCCAGCAGGCTATACAATCCATCGATTGGAACCGGATCAGGGACCAGATTGCAGAGTCCGTTATAAAAATGAATGGCGAATTGACTTGCGGGGATGATGGCTTTGATCAGATGGAAGCAGAGATCGATCGGGCGATCAAAGAACTGGATCTGGGCGAAATCAAAAAAGAAACCTTGCGTGCCATGCAACATGGTGCAATTGATTTTGACCTTAATGATATAATAGAATCAGCCATTGAGAATTCACTCAATCTGGAGGATGACGATGTGGAATTTGATTGGTCAGGCGAAACAAGTTGTATTGGCCGTTCTGATTTGGATGATTCTTTAGAATCTGCAGAGATGGAGTTGGAAGAAAATAGCGGAACAATAAAAGAAATTCTGATCAGGTCTACAATCAAATAAATCCGGTGCAAGCCAAAAGTGAATTCATCCATCAGGATGGATTAATTACCCTCAAGGCAGGTTTAACATCAATATAGATTAAGCCTCATGTGTAGTAGAAACGGGACTGTTCCCAGTCCCGTTTAA
>PSRA01000271.1 GCA_003175695.1 Bacteroidota bacterium
TCGTCAGTTCCATTGGTGTACACATACTTGATCAGGTGCGGTAAAGCCATTCAAAATATCAATTTACCATCAGCAATTTTCCGTATTATGGTTGCTATTCGGATCGGAAAAGGCTAATCTGCAAAAGTAAAGGAAAAATCGACATGTTTGAAAAGAATTCAGGTCGTTAGCCTTGGGAATTCCAACAACTTTAACATCTCTCTAAAAAAAAGACCGTTTAAGAATGAACCTTTTTGTTTTTCCTGCTGAAAGCGAAAGATCGAAAGAGAAGAAAAATGATGGTTCCAATCACCAGGAGGGATGCCGCAAGAAGTGTCAATATTTTCCTTTCTCCGCGAATGGCTGAGTTAGTGGTGACATTATCGCTAGGAAATTCCCTGGCGCCGATGTCATAGCTTTTTCCCTTCGGTCTGGAAATGCCGGCAATGTCAGTTTTTATCATAGGTATGTCAACTCCCCGATCGATCACAGGGCTACCTTGCGCAATGTAGCAGTCATTCATATCCAACAGAACGCCCGACTTTACCGGATCATCAACATAGAGGTTGTTACTGGTGTCTGAAAGTGGATCGATTGTATTTTGCTTCACTAAATGATTTGCATTATCAGTTTTCGTGTTAAATGAGAGATTATTTCTTATCTCAAGCTTGTATCCATTTTGAGAAAAAAAAGTTCCTGCCACTACGAACACGGATACATAATTTATCGCGTCCCGTTTGTTTCCAGAGGTATTGTTAAAAATATGCATGTTGCTACCCCGAAGGAATGGTATGTTAGAGTGAGTGGTGGTATCAGCAGCATCGATCCTTGTATCAATTGTTCCGTAAGTATCGGTGTTGAGATCAATGCAATTGTAGCAATAACTATCTGCTCTACCATTTAACCCAACATTCCAAATTCGCCAAAGGTATCCCCAACCTCCGTTCCGATAGATATTGTAAATGGTTCCGTTTCCAGTAGTCTGAAAAATGCCAGCATCATGCTTGCCATTTGGACAACCACCGAGGATAGTCCACTCGTGAGCGACCATTCTGTAAATGGAACAAGCTAGCACCTGGTTCACATCGCTAATAGTGGAGTCAATTCTGACATTCGAAAAAGAGATACTGTCAACTACATTTTGAAAAGTGGAAACTGGGGCCCAACTTCCTACAAACAGGGCTCCGGTTCTTAATAAATGCTGATTGTAGATAGAAGTTTTGTAAAGAGCCATCGTGGAACTATCGCCATTGTACACTGTAAAAAAAATACCGGCATTAATTGCATTGCCATTCACATCTACATATTCACAATTTCCGATTCTCAAACCCATGCATTTATTAGTCACCAGGAATGCATCTCCTTTGAAACGGCTAAACCTGAAACCGTAAACCAAACCTTCTTTACCAGTGCCCGTAATCGTTACATTGTTAAGATGGCTGATGGAAACCGTATTACCAAAATTTACGGGTCCATTGTGGTTAATGATTGTGATGCCCTCCAGGTGGGAAAAATTTCCACCATCGGCGTAATTGCCGGCCATGATTGCGAGGGTGTCGCCTTTTGCAAGACCGGTCATGTTCTCTTTCGAAACAGACCCTTTTCCGTTGCCAATTACCACTGTCCTTGCACAAAGACTTAGACTGGAGCAGCACAATAGTAAGGTTAGAATTCTTTTGACTAAAATCATTAAGATTTGATTTCGAAAGGTCCCGAAAATACAACAATATTGGCCAAAATCGGGCCACGGATAAAACATTAAGATTATGTTGTGCGGGCAAATTATTTTTTGCTCCTTTTTGGAATAGCATTTGCCCCTCATACCTTTGTGATGGAAGATGATCTTATAAATGTTCTATATATGATGCGCCGCATTTTGTTTGCCTCTCTTGCTTTCTTTATCGCAATTTTCAACTCAACAGCCCAGAAAATAAAGAAAAAAGACAAGGTGGTAATTGCAAACCTTCAGAGAGAAATATCCTTTCTGGCAAGCGACAAACTGGAAGGAAGAAGAGCCGGAACGGAAGGCGAAAAAATGGCCAGCGATTTTATCATTTCAGAATTCCAGGCGATCGGACTGGAACCCCATGGCGATTCGAGTCATTGGCTGCAACAATTCGATATATATGACGGCCGGCAGGTTGCCTCAGAACATTTTGTGGTGAATGAAAAAGAATTGGATCCCGATAAAGATTATTTTCCCCTTGCGTTTAGCGCTTCAAAGAAGGTAGAAGGTTCACCCGCTATTGCCTTGCAGGAAAGCGGCGTTCCATGGTTCATCGACCTAAAAGATATGCTTGAATCAAATCAGAACAACCCACACTTTAGTTTACCGGATGCCCTGCATGCAAAAGTCAAGGATTGTGAAAAAAAGGGTGCGACTGCAGTCATCTTTTACAACAGCTCCAAATTGCAGGATAATATTGCTTTCAATGCCAAGGACAGGTCGGCCGCCAGCACTATTCCAGTTATATATCTAACGCAGGAGGCTAAACGAAAATTCCTAAAGGATGAGTCGGCGTCCGTCGATCTGAAGGTCGATGTGAATATTGCCGAGAAATGGCGTAAAGGGCATAATGTGATTGGCTACCTGAACAATGGTGCAGCAACGACAGTGGTCCTGGGAGCGCATTACGATCACCTGGGTCATGGCGAAGATGGAAATTCATTATACACCGGCTCCGACAAGCAAATTCATAACGGCGCGGATGATAATGCAAGTGGCACCGCTGCGATGATCGAATTAGCCAGGTGGCTGAGGCAATCCAAATCAAAAAGTAACAATTATCTTTTTATTGCGTTTTCAGGTGAGGAATTGGGGTTGTTTGGATCAAAGTATTTCACCGAACATCCTACCGTTGATTTGAGTAAGATAAACTATATGATCAACATGGATATGGTTGGTCGCCTCAACGATAGCACGCATGCATTGACAATCGGCGGGTTCGGTACTTCTCCGGTATGGGGTGGCCTGTTGGATGCTGATCCCGACAATAAATATTTCAAGATTAAATATGATTCGAGCGGAGTAGGTCCGAGCGATTATACTTCGTTCTACAGAAAAGATATTCCTGTATTATTCTTTTTTACAGGAACGCATGGCGACTATCATAAGCCTACCGACGATGCCGATAAAATAAATTACACTGGTGAATTGTATGTTGTAAAATATATCGAAGATCTCCTGGAAAACCTGGATGGGAAGGGAAAGCTTGCTTTTACAAAGACCAGGGAATTGCAAACCCGCGACATGCCTCATTTTAGTGTAACACTTGGCATCATGCCCGACTATGCATTTACGGGCGATGGCGTGAAAATTGATGGAATCAGCGAGGGCAGACCAGCACAAAAGGCAGGATTGAAAGTAGGTGATGTGATTGTCAAGTTGGGAGATTATTCTGTGTCCTCTCTGGACAATTACATGGAAGCACTATCAAAATTTAAAAAGGGCGATAAAACAACAGTAGGCTATAAACGGGGAAATGATCATGCTGAAGCCGAAGTTCAGTTCAACCAGTAATTAGGCCGACATTCACAGATTTCGATTGAACAAAGTTTAGTCATGAAGCTTAAGCTTGATAACGATGGTCTGGAAAATGATTTTTTTGACGATGCAAGATTGCTTGGTATTGTTGCGCCATTAAAAGGCTACCAGTTCTGTTGGCAATTGAACAACCAGCTTCGGTTTAATTTCCGGATCAATAACCAGATCGAAATACAACTTGCTAAGAAACAGAGAAAATATTTTTTCTGTGTATATGAATGCACCCAGTCAAATAGTGCCCTGATACATTATCTCTACCACAATCAATTTGATGGTGAATATCTGCTGCCCGAATTCAAGTACCTTGATTTTCTTTGGCTATTAAAAGGTGATGAAGTGCCTGACCAAATGTTATCTGAACTCATGCAAACTGTGAGGAATATTAATGGTGTACAATTGGTGACGGAGCTTAAAAGTGAGTTAATTAAGAATAAAGCTCATTTAATTTTTTAATGCGATATGCAGGTGAGAGCAGTTGACAGTTGCCAGTCTTAATTTTGCGGACTTCCCAGGACTGAAGTCTAACAACTATTAACGGACAACTATCGACTCCTCCACCAACACAGATAAAAACCTGATTTTATGTGGAAAGAAGAAAAAAATACACTTTATCGCAAATTTGAATTCAAAGATTTCTCAGAAGCGTTTGCGTTTATGACCAGGGTGGCAATTGAAGCAGAGAAAATGAATCACCATCCTGTTTGGACGAACGTCTGGAACAAGGTCGAGATATGGCTCTCCACCCATGATGCCGGAGACATCGTTACAGAAAAAGATCGTTCACTATCAAAAAAGATAGATGCTCTGCTAAAAAACTAAAGTGTAAGATTTCCTGAAAAGATAAGGGTTGTCCCTTCCGGACGTGATTGCGTTCACTATCCATTCATGCTGGCCAGGAATTCTTCGTTACTCTTTGTACCACGCATCCTTTTCAGCAATTCATTCATCGCTTCTTCCGTATTCATATCGTTGAGGTATACGCGAAGTAAATTCATGCGCTGGAGGATATCCCTTTCCAAAAGCAAATCATCACGACGTGTAGAGGATGCAACCAGATCAATTGCCGGGAAAATACGCCTGTTGGAAAGACGCCTGTCAAGTTGCAATTCCATATTGCCGGTTCCCTTGAATTCTTCAAATATGACTTCGTCCATTTTAGAACCTGTATCAATTAATGCAGTAGCAAGAATGGTTAACGATCCACCATTTTCAATTTTTCTTGCTGCACCAAAGAATTGCTTTGGCTTTTGCATGGCGTTGGCTTCCACACCGCCACTTAATACTTTACCAGAAGCAGGTGCTACGGTGTTATGAGCGCGGGCAAGTCGAGTGATCGAATCAAGGAGGATCACAACATCATGGCCACATTCTACCAGGCGTTTTGCTTTTTGCAGAGCGATGGTAGAGACTTTCACATGCTTTTCTGCCGGTTCGTCAAATGTAGAGGCTATGACTTCCGCCTTAACACTTCTTTCCATATCGGTAACTTCTTCCGGACGTTCATCTACCAGCACAATCATCAGGTAAATCTCGGGATGATTGGCAGCAATCGCATTTGCGACTGCTTTCAAGAGCATGGTCTTACCCGTCTTTGGTTGAGCCACGATCAATCCACGTTGACCCTTGCCGATTGGAGTAAAAAGATCCATGACGCGCGTAGAAGACTCACTGGGGGAAACGAAAAGGTTTAATTTTTCATATGGAAATAATGGCGTCAGGTAATCGAATGGAACCCTGTCGCGTACCTCTTCCGGGCTCTTGTTATTGATGGTTTCCACCTTCAACAGAGCAAAATATTTTTCACCTTCTTTGGGCGGACGAACGGCGCCAAATACTGTATCGCCGGTCTTGAGACCAAATAATTTTATTTGGGAAGGAGAAACATATACATCATCCGGAGAGGAAAGGTAATTATAATCGCTACTGCGCAAAAATCCATATCCGTCAGGCATCATTTCCAATACACCTTCAGCCTGGATGACTCCATCAAATTCGATGTTGAAAGATTCGCTGCGTCTTTGCGGATAAACCTTGTTTTGCTGCTGATCTGCACTTTGCCTGTTTACTTCCGGAGCGATTTCTGTGTCTGCAGCCAGGATCTCATTGTTATCTTCCTCCTGATCGGCGCCTGCATCAATCATGTCCTCTTCTTCTGGAATTAACATATTTTTTGAGATCGGTTCAACTACAATATGATCGTCTTTTTTTCTACCTCTTTTAATGTTTGCATTTGGTTTTTCTTCCTTCTTTCTGATATCTTTTTTCAATTCTGGTTTTTTGGATTTATTATCTCCGCTTTCCACAAATGCTTCTTCACTTGAGTTGGCGGTTGTTGTTTTTACAATGCGTTTGCGTTTGGATTTGTCACCACTTACGCTTCCTTTCTCACTGGATACAACAGCTTGCCTGTCGAGGATTTTATATACCAGGTCTTGTTTTTCGAGTCTTTTAGCGTTGGGGATTTTTAACTGCTCAGCAATATCTAGCAGTTCAGGAACGAGCATGTCGTTTAATTGAAGTATGTCGTACATAAAAACACTTGAGAGTTAGAACTAATTAAACAGATGGTCTGTTTTTGTTGAAAAGATTTTGAAATGATTATGATGAATGGAATGACTAAAACTGATGGTCGCGAGCATTAGATAAGAACTAATCAGCTTAATTCCAATGCAATGTTAGCATAAAAACGCAAAAAGCAAAAAAAT
>PSRA01000169.1 GCA_003175695.1 Bacteroidota bacterium
ACGTTATTGGGAAGGGGGAGAGGGGCATGGCAATTCCGGCCAGGGGTGATGTTTGTTGTAGTCTTGTCCGCAATTAACGCAGTAATGCGGAGATGTCCGCGCCATTTTCCATTCATTATCTCCCCGGTTTACGTGATCCGGATGAGCCTCTGGTTTTACGCCACTGTAAGCAATTTTTGTAGTTTCTTTTCCACCGCCGAGAGATTTAATTGCTGCCTTGCCAGCGGGAGCGCGGCGCTCGGGATAGTTGCGCTCAACTACTGGCATCGTGTAAATGTTGACCTCGTTATTTTGTGAGTCGATATAAACGCGGGTAACCTGCTGCGTCCGCATGATGATTTGATTAACAGTGGGGTCCATCTGTTGCTGGATTCCACCGACCGCGACCAGATCGTAAAAGATGTGAGCTTCATCTTCAGTATTGAAAATCTGAGTGCGGTAACGCTGCGCTTTTGCCTGCCAACGGTGTAATCTGATAATCATTTTGTGCGCCACTCCTATTGGCGTCTATTGGCACTATATTCGACAGGCTAGGGTGTGTCAAGTACTTTTTTGAGAATTTTTGAAAGGGGTACATTACCTTCAGGCAGTGCGATAAAGCGCTCGCGGTCGGTGCTGGAGGGTCCAAACAGCTCCCAGGGTGACATCCCTCGGTAACGTTTGAATATCTCACAGTGAGTACTAACGTCACCGGAAAGGTGTTTCGAGGTGCAAGGGCATACTGCATCAAAACAGCGGTGATAGAAGTTCGGGACCGGCGTGGAGCGAATTAACAGACTAGGCGCAGGGAATCCCCGCGCAGCTCGCATCAGGTCTGCTCTGCCTCTATAGAGGTCGCTGCCCAGGTGTAGTTGCCACACAAGGCGCTCGAACAGCGGCATTGGGGATTTGAGCTTAACGAATATCTGGAAGTGCCTAGGGGTCACGGAACGCGCTAGATGCACAGTTTTCACGGCGAGCTTACCGGCATTGATCGCTTCGCGGAGTCTGCGCCGGAAAAACACCTCACCCCAAGGCGAGCCATCTTTTGCCGGTCGCGTGTATTCATCTATGTCTAGCAACAGCTCATCATCGTGCGCAATGTACCAGTAGCTCACTTGCGTTTCCTCGATTTCGATTTGCGTTTGGCGGCGCGGCACTTTTTGCGCTTGCGCTGAATTTCGCGCTCCTGATTGATTTCTTCAAACGGTTCGCGCTCATCTTCTAACATCTCCGCTTCGCGCTCCGTGGCTTCGCGAATTGGCTTGAGTTCCGGTTCTGGGAATCCTAGCGCTCTGAGGTCGCGCCGCAAGCGCCGTCCCATGAGTTGCAAAAACTGAGCGCGGGATTCGCGTACAACTGTTGCAAAATATCCTTTGCGGAGTACATCATCGGCGCGGTTGCGCCATTTCCAGGTAACAGACCAACCTTTCGGCAGGGTCCCGCGTCCGGATTCTGCCGCCTCGATTAGTGTTTCTAGAAATTTGCGCCTGGATACACCCTTGCGCGGGAGTTTTTCAATTGCGTAAGCGAAAGAAATGTAATCGTGAGTCCGACCGGAATATCGCGTCATTGGGGCACCTCTAGTAACGCCCGTTGTGCGCCATTGCGTGTTTCGGGGAGGGGTGCGTATTTAACGAGGGCACGCAAAAAACAAATTCGACCGCAAACATAATCCTCTTTATAGCGCTCAGCGCCGCGTGTTTGATCTGGGGTAATTCGACCATCAGACTCTAGCATGCGACCACACCACAGGCGCTCCGTAGCATCCTTGCCGCATATAAAACACTTAGTATTCCGTTTCTTCGTCTGCTTCATATCCGTCAAAGTACAAATCCTCGTATTCTAAAAACTCTTCTGGGACATCTTCCGGTGGTTTCGGCGGCGCTGCCTCTGGGACCTCGTAATAACGGGTTCCGCCGTGCGAAGTGGAGCGGTTGAAGGTTTCCTCTGAAACAAATCGACCGGTTTCACTATCGCGATATTTACTCACGCGAAAAATCCCTTTCGAGGATAATTTTCTTGTAACCGCGAATTGTGATGTGAAGTTTTAAGGCAGGAATGAATACCGACATCTGGGTTGGTCCCGATTCTGAAAAAATCCATGCACGAATCAAATCAAAGAGGGACCGTAACGATAGCTCGCGCTCTGCGGTTCTAACAGTGGCATCATTTGAGCCGTTCGCCGTCATCGGTCCCTCGCGGGGGAGAGCAAAACTATTGTGCTTGTGTTGTGGTTAACGGTGTGTCTGCGTTCCGGTGCATCATATCGCCAATAGTTGGAAACACATCGCAAAAAACGCGGCCATGCTCATCTGAGCGAAATTCCAAACGCGGACGAATACAAAAAACTTTCGCCCAGATCATAAGCGAGTCAATAACTGTTTCGTCCATCATATTTCGATTTCCTCTCGTTTTTGTTCCTCTGCGGCTCGCTTGAATGCTAAAGCCAATCTGCTTGCGGTCGTTCGCGAAACCGTAATGCAGAAAAACAGATGGTCAACAGGTTGTTTCTTATCACCAGGGGTGCCGGTAACGGTCATGGTTATTGCACTGTCCCGTTTATCCAGCGTGTCGCGCCTTTCAATGGAAATTTTCATGCTCTACACTCTAGAGTGCTCTAGAGGGGGATGTCAAGCGCAATTGTGGCTCTATTTTGTGGCATTTACGGAGATGTGCAAGAATCCCCTTTGCAGTGGGGCAAACAGTTCGCATTTTGCTGCTAGTTTTTAAGCCAAACTCCCAACCAGGACACATCTTGCACTCGAATGCTCGCGGTGGTCCGCCGTTTTCGTTATCGCACAAAGGTACAAAAAAGTCAGAGGTCATTTTTTCTTCTTTTCAAATGCTAGGCAGTCGCAAAGAGCTACTTTGCAGAATCCTTTTTGATTGAGTGTTGGAACTGTTCTCGCATGAATATCTTGATAGTCCTGGTAATGCTCGTGCATTTCGTTCGCTTTTGCAAAGTGATGATCGCATTCCTTGCAATGACCGCAAACACATTTTGTGTGTGTGGTTTTATAGGTCGGAGTTCCGGTTATCTTGCAAAATGTGACCTTCACTTTTTTGATTCTTCTTTCCGCTTTTCATTGGTTTCGCGCATCGACACCCTGGCACCGGACAATGCCAAAAAATCATTTCGTTAATGGTTGCCCAAACAAGCTGGTTACGGTGTTCTGAGCACCGGTACATCACAGATTTTATGTCTCGATTCAGTAGCATGTTTCTCTCGCTCAACAGCATTTTTCAAAAAAAACTTTCCTTCCGGTGTTTCACTCACGATTATGATGTCGCTCCACTTGATCGCCAGTTCGCATTTTCCAGCGTGGCTGCGCTCCATCTGGCAATAGGTGTAAGCGCGTCCCTTGATGTGGATTTCTTTTCCGCACATCATCCGAAAATGCCTTTCGCGGCGCGGTCTAGCGCGGTTGTCAATTTCGGCCAAAGCTGCCTGTGAGCTTCCGAAATTTGCGGTCGCAACATGGTTGCCCACTCGTTCTCGAAGCGCTGTAAGCGCTCATTCATCTCGGCGAGCTGCGCGGCAATTTCGCCTAGCATCTGGGTTCCTACAAACGTATTCCGAAACATCGCATCGGCTAACCTATCAGGGTGATTGCTGCGGCGCAAATCATCGCATTCTAATAATTGCCGTATTTGTTCAGGGGTCACTCGGACACCTCCACTGAGGGCTAATCGCCAGTGGCGATTGTCTAGCCTAGCACTCAGCGCGGGTGTCCGCGCTTACTTCTATTGCCGATCAACAAGCACTTTGAAATTTACTTGATCGTTTCCCTTATTGGTCGGTGTTTTTCCGGTGCATTCGAGCACTATCACGTCACCGGCCAGCAATTCCTGATTCGGGACGCCAGCGGCGCGGAGCGCCATGAGAAAACCTTTCATGCTACCGATTGATACGCTTTTTTCTTCTGTAGGTTTTCCGTTTGCGCCTTTAACCTTTACCGGTTCTCTCAGCATCACTGAGTAACTCGTCCCATTTGATGTCTCGAACGTCCCTGATACTACTCCGGCTATTTTTACTCCCTTTTCCCAAAAATCCGCTCCTAGGAATGTTCCGCCTGCTTGTTCTGTTGTTCCTTGAAATCTCATCATGTGCCGCCTCCCTGACGGCTTCTGTTATTTGCGAAATCGAGTCTGTGATATCGGCGCAGAGTCGCTTCAGGTCAACACGCGGCACCTCGGGTTCTGAGCCATCTATCGGTTGCTGGTTTGCCCACTCACGAAGCGACATCCCCGGTTCGTTAGCAGGATCATAATCGGAATCGAACCATCCAAAATTAAAATCTGTTGCTTTACTCACGCTTTCGCGCTCCTGGCGAATTTGCGGCTTCCGGAAGTTCTAGAGTTGCTGCCTCACCTTGGATACATTCAGAGAAATCCATCCAGATGCGCCTTGCTTCTGCTGCATCGAACTTCCATTTCAAAACACAAAACATATTGGCGGAAAGGTTGAAAGGTGTACTGATACCTTTCATGAATTGATGTCGCAACGTTTTGCGAATCATCTTCATTTCCGACTCTTCAACGTTCCATTTAATGCGCCGATTTCCAGGTAATTTCAGTTTGACATCCCCAAGCTCTATCAGGGTCCGGTGCTCTTGAGCATCGGCGAGTGCCCAAGGGTTCTCTAGTCGGTACATGCAATGAAGAAACCGGCGCGAAAAACCGGAATCGGTCCACTCTGTGAAACGTTGACCATAGAATTTTTCAGTGCAAGCGGCGATAACAAACACGCGAGCTTTCGAGCTGCTCATTCGCTTATCTTGGAAGGATGCGAGTGAAAATCCTTCTTCGACTAGCGCCATGATGTGACCTTCAATGTTTTTTGCAACCGCTGGATTGCGAGCGTAAATTTTGGAAAGCTCGCTGAATGCGAGCGCCGTGATTTTTCCTGCTGCCATATCTTCGCGCATCTCGTTCAGTTGTTTTACGTTGATATCGGAGAGCACAAACGCATCTGGATACTCGCCGAAAACGTTATCAATAATGGTTGTGCGCAGGGTTTCTGGCGGTCCGATCAAGAGAATACCGCCGCGAGTTTTGAAAGGGGATTCCACGTATTTTGAAAGGTAGGCGGCGTCTAGTGCCTCTTGTAGATTCTGAATTTTCATTTTTGTCAAGTGAAAAATCGGCCAATCCGGTGCTAAGTGTTGTTCGACGTGATTCTATGCGCCAAAATACAAATCGAAAAATTTTTTCGGGATATCAAGGGCTTTTTGCATTCTAGCGCCTAGATTGTCAGAAAAGCGATTTGAACCATAATGCAAGCGCCAAGATATGTCAACAAAAATTTAGTGGTTTCTAGGGTGGAACCTGTATTGACAACCGTAACTAATTGTGGACTGGATTTGCACAGAGGTATGTAGTAGAACGTTGGCACCTCGTTCACTAGGGTTGGGCGGAACTGGCCGCAAAATGAGGGTGCGGTTCTCCTTCCGGTTCCGCCTGATAAAAAGGAGAATTGATGTCACCTCGCAGAAAACAAGTTGAATCGGTCGAACCCGCGCAGGAATTGATAACAGGCGAACCACAGCTATCCATCACAGAAGCGGAACCAACCAAAAAAGCGAAAGAGAGAATATCGCTTCCGCTCGCCGCGAATGGCGCTATTGACTGGGCGTCCACTCGCGAGAGTTCCAAACAGAAATTTGCAGCAGCGCTTATGGCGGACCCTGAAACGCTGCGCTCGTTTGGACTCGGCAAAATGGACGCGACCGTAAGCGACACGCTTGGACCGGTCACCAGTGAACACTTCGCGTTTCTTCTCACGCTCTATGAAATGGGCGAGCGTTACGCAATTCCGGCCTATCTCGCGAAGCAGAGCAAGGGACAGGTTCGCATCTCGCCAGAAATCGCGGCGCAAGCATTTCACTTTAATGA
>PSRA01000071.1 GCA_003175695.1 Bacteroidota bacterium
CGAAATTTTTGCTCCGAATTCACCAATGCATTCTCTGATTCTTTTTGCGAGGTGACATCTTGGGCGATGCCAAAACTTCCGTTCTCATCAATCACCTTCCCCTTTACAAAAAGATATTTCATCCAACCTTTCCTGGTAATAACGCGGCAGGAAAAGGAAGCCTCATAATCGGGATTCTCTTTGTTCTGTATGGCCCTGGCAAACTCATCAGACACAGCAAGCAGGTCTTCGGGAACGACGAATTCATTCAGAAAATCATCTACCGCCATTTTTTCAGCGCTGTCTTCTTCAATAGCAAGAAGTGCCCGGAATTCTTTACTGAGCATTATTTCCTGGTTTACAAAATCCAACTTCCAGGATCCCATTTTCGCATAGGCCATGGCGTATGAAAGAGTTTCGATTGCCTCTTCCTTAACCTGTTGCGCCAGCAGCTTTTCGGTAACATTCAAGCCAATTCCCTGGATCTCCTTCACATGCCCGCTTTCATCCTGCAAAGCAAGAAATTCCCAGTCAGTCCAAAGGAACTGTCTCGAATTCTTAAACGGTTTGCGAATGAGCAATTGCACGATCTTACCCGGATTGTTCCAGCATTCGTCTGCGATTTGTTGACATCTCGGAATATCTTTCGGAAAAATTGTGGCAATAAAAAGCATTTGTTCCAACTCTTCCCGGGTATAGCCAAATGTTTTTAGAAAAGAAGTATTGGCGTAGGTGAAATGGCCCTTTCTGTTTATTCGGATAACATAGTTGGTTTGCGACTGCAGAATCGAAGCCAGATGCTTTTTTTCATTCAGCAATTCGTTTCTGGCCCCCTGTAATTCTTTATAGTTTTTTTCACCGCGACGGAAGGCTGGCTCAAGTACTAAAATAATCAGGCAGACGACCGCAATTATCAGTGAAATAAATTTTCCGGCTTCGATTGTTGTTGATTCTTTGGTTTTTTCACTAACTATTATCGTGTATTCGTTAGTGATATTCCTCATGAGTACAAGATATTTCTGTTCATTATCGAGCAAAAGCCTTAAGTACATTGCCCTGTTGAAATGTAGCAGGGTAGTATCCACCTGGGTGAACTCACGTCCGATAGCAACAATATCCTCGTAACTTGTTTTGATCGAAGTGAGTAATAACTTTATTTTAAATACAGAAGGAGCAAGCGGCAACGGCTCTCCTTCTATTACCTTCTCCAGTTGCTGCTGTTGGCGCTCAAAATTGATAAGGTTTTGGTTAAGACTGTCCCTTAAAGCTCCCGTTTGACTTTGACTGTAGATATTTGCAGACAAAATCACGGCATCTTTTGCGATAACCTGGCTGAGAGTTTGCTGCCTCCCGGAAAGACTTTTTGCCTGAACATATTTTTCATTTTCGGCTGACTTCTTATGCATGAGATAATAGCCGAAAAAATTGAACAGGAGAACGGAAACGAAAAGTATGATGGAGATACGAACGAGCTTACGGAAAGGGCTTTTCATGGTCTGCTGGATTCTGACTATTAACGTAGAAACCAGCCTTTTAAGTTTCTAAAACCCAAAAAAACTGCTATTTAACTCCCTGAAAATGCCCATTGGTGCTCGTTCCGTGCCCAGATGGAAGAAATAAGTCAATAATTGATCACTTGTTCCTCCATCCTGACCGGTAATTCGCGGAAATCGTATTGCTGGTTCCTGAGTTGTGGCTCAAAGCCGGCTTCACGGATGGCTTTTTGTATGGATTTGCTGGTAAATCTGTGGGGAGCTCCTGCAGCGCTGACAACATTTTCTTCCAGCATAATGCTACCAAAATCATTTGCTCCGGCATGGAGACAAACTTGTGCGGTTTCTTTTCCAACGGTTAGCCAGGAAGCCTGAATATTTTTGATATTAGGAAGCATGATGCGGCTCATAGCAATCATGCGAATGTACTCTTCCGGGCTGGTTAGGTTATGAACTCCCCGGATTTTTGTCAAAAGTGTATCAACATCCTGGAATGTCCATGGAATAAATGCAAGAAATCCTTTTGCATCAGCGGGTTTTCTCGATTGAACTTCGCGAATCTTTACAAGATGTTCGAATCGCTCGGCTATAGTTTCTACATGCCCAAACATCATCGTTGCAGATGTTGTAATCCTGAGAGCATGGGCTTCCTGCATGATATCAAGCCATTCCTGTGCACCGCACTTGCCTTTACTGATTAGTCGCCTTACCCTGTCTATAAGTATCTCAGCACCCGCCCCTGGCAATGAATCCATACCGGCAGCTCTCAATGCAACTAGGACGTCATGATGGCTCATTTTCTCCAACTTGCAAATATGTGCAACTTCAGGAGGACCTAAGGTGTGCAGCTTTAACTGCGGATACAAAGATTTCAATTCTTTGAACAAGGAAGTATAAAACTCAAGTCCCAATTTTGGATGATGTCCCCCTTGCAAAAGCAGCTGATCTCCTCCCCAACGGAAAGTTTCTTCTATTTTTCTTTTGTATGTTTCAATATCAGTTATGTATGAATCAGGATGGCCGGGAACGCGGTAAAAATTGCAGAACTTGCAATTGGCGATGCACACATTGGTGGTGTTCACATTACGATCAATCTGCCAGGTCACCTTGCCATGCGGCACTTGCTTTTTCCTCAATTCATTGCCAATAAACATCAGATCGGCGAGTGGCGCACGCTCAAATAATTCCACTCCTTCATCCACTGTAAGGAACTCGCTCGCCAAAGCCCTTGCATAAAGTTCAGACCTAATCATTAGTAATTATTATTTAGCCTTTTGGATCAGCAAAATTACTGTAGCATTGCCGTTCCACCATATTTTAACATAACCACGCAATCTTTTGTACATTTAGATGTGTAATTATTAAAAATACTGAATCCTACCCGACAGATATTCTGCAACTTCATTAGACCAGACTAACGTTCCATTGAAAAAAAATCGTCAGTTTCATGTTGTCTCAAAGAAACAAGATTACCCGTCATATTCTATATGACGTGCTTAAGCGTATTAGCCGTATAACAGTTTTATTACTCCTTACCTTTCGATTATTTGGCCAGGAAGAATTTATCCCTTTGCCATCCAGGTTTCTAACAAGCATTCCATTTACCACATTCACGGGAGGTGTTGTTGTACTTCGTGCCCAGATTGGCGACATCCCCGACTCGTTAAATTTTATACTTGACACCGGCAGCGGAGGCATTTCATTGGATTCATTGACCTGCGTCAGATTGAAGTTGACTCCGCAAAACTCAGACAAAACGATTCGGGGAATTGCAGGAATCCGCCAGGTAAAATTTGTATACAATGAAAAGCTGCGGATTGGAGGAATTTCCGTTGACAGTCTTGATTTTCATGTGAGCGACTATGATATCCTGAGCAGTGTCTATGGAGACAAAATTGACGGCATCATCGGGTACAGTTTCTTCTCCCGCTATATTATTAAAATTGATTACGACAGTAATAAAGTATATGTATATACGAAGGGGTACATGAAATATCCAAAAGGTGGCTATTTATTAAGGCCCCAGCTCTTCAATATTCCGATACATGGAGCCCGTCTCAAAGACGCTAATGAAACCACTGCCAGGTTTTATTTCGACACTGGTGCGGGCCTTTGCCTGTTGCTATCTTCTGACTTTGTTTCTGACAGTGCCATACTAAACTCAAAGAAAAGACCTGTGCCTACGCAGGCGGAAGGACTCGGTGGGAAAACGACCATGAAACTAACCACTCTCAAAGAGATTAAGCTCGGTCCCTACAAATTCCGAAATATTCCCACTTTTATTTTTGATGATGACTACAACGTAACCTCCTACCCCTATCTGGCCGGGCTGATCGGGAATGATATCTTGCGCCGGTTCAATGTTTGGCTTAATTATGAACGCCGCGACTTTTACCTGATTCCCAATACACACTTCCGTGATCCCTTCGACTATTCATACACGGGACTGGGATTATATTGGGTTGATGGAGAAATTAAAGTAGGTGATATCATGAAAGATTCGCCGGCAGAAAAAGCGGGTTTTAAAGCGGACGATGTAGTACTGGCTGTCAACAATAACTTTAGTGGCAATCTCCAGGCATATAAGACCATGCTACAAAATATTGGCGAGAAAGTTCGAATCGTAGTAAAAAGACCTACCGGCCTGGTGGAGTTGGCATTAAGAGTCAAAAGCATTTTTTAGAAATCTTTACATCCCTATTCAGTAACTCTTCATTACTTTGCAATTCTTTGTTCAGTAGCTGCTGGCAACCTCAGTGGCTATATTCTAATTTGAATTATGATACAATTTCATAAAACCCAATTGGGTAATGGTTTGCGCGTACTGGTTCACCCGGATCCTTCCACGCCAATGGCTGTATTGGATGTGATATATGATGTAGGTGCAAAAGATGAAAATCCACTGAAGACAGGTTTCGCTCATTTGTTTGAACATCTCATGTTTGGTGGTTCAGTTAACATCGAGGATTTTGAAACACCGCTTCAATTAGCGGGAGGAGAGAACAATGCCTTTACCACTAACGACCTCACCAACTACTATATTCAATTGCCGGCTGAAAATATAGAAACGGCTTTTTGGCTTGAAAGCGACCGGATGCTTTCACTCGCGTTCAGCAAAAAAAGCCTTGAAGTTCAGCGCAAGGTGGTTTGTGAAGAATTCAAAGAGCATTATATCAACAAACCTTACGGTGATGTATGGTTCAAAATCAGAGAGCTTGCATACACGGTTCATCCATACAAGTGGATGACGATTGGAAAAGAGCTCAGTCACATTGAAAACGCTCAATTGACTGACGTAAAAGAATTTTTCTTCAAGCATTACCGGCCTGTCAATGCAGTTGTAGTAATTGCGGGAAATATTCAGCCGGAACAAGGATTTCAGCTCGCTGAAAAATGGTTTGGTCCGATTCCTAAAGGAGAAAAATATATCAGGAATCTTCCTGTTGAACCAGGTCAAAAAGCGGCGCGCAAGTTGGAAGTCAAAGGAGATGTACCGCTGGATGCTTTATATAAGTTCTATCATATGTCGAACAGAACCGACGACAGGTATTATAGCACGGACTTAATAACAGAAGTGTTAGGTGGTGGTGGCTCATCCCGACTTCACCAGGTTTTGGTTAAAGAAAAAAAGCTATTTAGCAATATTGAATGTTACCACACGGGTTCGGTAGACGCGGGCCTCGCTGTTATAGAAGGAAAGCTCATCAAAGGAGTTAAATTGGAGGACGCTGATCAGGCTGTCGATGATGAGATCAAAAAAATGAAAAACGAAAAAGTAGAAAGCAAGGAGCTCACGAAAGTGAAAAACAAGACCGAGTCCGCCATCTTATTTGAAGATATGAGTGTCATGAACCGGGCAACCAATCTGGCTATGTATGAATTATTGGGAGATGCAAATATGATGAATACTGAGCTGGAAAAATATCAGTCTGTTACAGCCGAGAATATACTCTCTACAAGCCAGGAGGTCTTTGATGACAAGAACAGTAATACAATTTATTACCACAGAAATAATTGATTCGAAAGCTGAATTTAAAGGGAGATTGATGTATGTTGAACAGAAAAATAGCACCTAAGATAACTGACGCAGTTGAGTTTCACCTGGCATTGCCTCCATACACTAAATATACGCTAAAGAATGGTGTGGAAGTTTATTCAATTGATTTGGGCACACAGGAAACCCTGATGATTAATTGGGTTTTTTTTGCGGGTAATTGGTATGAAGAGAAAAACCTGGTGGCTGCTGCCACCAATTTTCTGTTAAAAAATGGCACCAGCGGAAAAAATGCTTTTCAGATCAATGAACATTTTGAATATTATGGTGCCTTCCTCAACAGAAGTGCTCAACATGAAACTGCAGAAATTACCCTTCACTGCCTGAGTAAACACGTTCACGAATTGTTGCCGGTGGTTTCTGAGCTCATTACCGATTCGATTTTGCCTGAAGGAGAATTAGAGATTTTTAAGAAGAACATGCAACAAAGACTCCAGGTGAATCTGAAGAAAAACGATTTTGTCGCAGCAAGGTTGATCGATTCTTATTTGTTTGGAGCCGATCATCCTTACGGAAGATGCAGCTCATTGGAAGATTATGAAAATTTGCAGCGAGATGAGCTCCTGCCGTTTTATAGAAAATATTATCAAACCGGCCGGTGCATGATTTTCGTTGCTGGCAAAATACCTGATGGCTTAATTCCGGCCCTGGAAACACATTTTGGTAGCCTTGCACTTCGGTCTGCGCATGATAACAGTGACAATATCAAACATCCTCTAGAGGCAACGGAGCAAAAAAAATATTCTATTCTGAACGATCCTAACGGAGTCCAGGGTGCGATCCGGATTGCCAGAAGTTTTCCAAATCGTCACCATCCCGATTTTCAAAAATTCCAGGTACTCAATAATATTTTCGGTGGCTACTTTGGATCCAGACTCATGACCAATATCAGGGAAGACAAAGGATACACGTATGGTATCCACAGCTATCTTCTTAACCAGATCCAGCAGAGCGCTTTTATGATCAGCACAGAAGCCGGGAAAGAAGTCTGTGAAGCCACCATCAGGGAAGTGCATAATGAGATGAATTCTCTTCGTGAAAAACCGGTGCGGGATGAAGAACTGCAAACTACCAGGAATTTCATGATAGGGACCCTGTTGGGAGATCTAGACGGCCCATTCCAGGTTGCGGGCAGATGGAAGACCATCCTGCTAAATAACCTGGATGCAGAATATTTCTACAAGGGTATTGAAATAATTAAGTCGATTACGCCCATGGAGCTCCAGGAATTAGCTAATAAATACTTTGATGTGAATGATTACTATGAGCTGGTAGTCATATAGCGAGATCGGTTTAATATTCAATAACAGGGGAATTTCGTACTTTCAGTATACATCTCCGCTATCATGAATATCGTTGTACGCATCATTGTCACCGCCGTTGTTGCCTTTGGTCTTTCTTATATATTGAGTGGGATTCATATCGATACGTTCCTGAGTGCACTTGTCCTGGCAATCGTGTTGGCGATTTTGAATGCGTTCATAAAACCGTTCCTGATCATACTGACTCTCCCCATCACGCTCATTACATTCGGATTGTTTCTATTTGTCATCAACGCCTGCATTATTTTATTGGCGGGCAAATTTGTGCGCGGGTTCAGGGTGGACGGTTTTTGGTGGGCACTTCTATTCAGTCTTCTTTTGTCGGTGATATCGTCGCTCCTTTACAATGAAGACAAGGCAAGTAATAAACAGGATTCTTAATGCAAGTATTTCTGCACAGGTATTTGCCAATTGAACGAATGCGAAATGATCGCACTTTTCAAAAACTTTTTGATTTGGATCTATAATATTTCTACCAACATATGCAGTTTGACCGGAAAAGCCTAACTAATGATCAACTGATCCAGATTTACAGAAATATTTTATTGCCCAGGTTGATTGAAGAAAAAATGCTTGTCCTGCTTCGGCAGGGGAGGATCAGCAAGTGGTTCAGCGGCATTGGACAGGAAGCAATAGCCGTGGGTGCAACAATGGCTTTGGAGAATGATGAATGGATCATGCCGCTTCATCGAAATCTCGGAGTGTTTACTACTCGCGGCATGCCTCTGAGCAAATTGTTCCTTCAATGGCAGGGCAGCAAGCAGGGGTATAGCAAGGGAAGAGAAAGAAGTTTTCATTTCGGTTCACGTGATCATCACATCTGTGGAATGATCTCACACCTGGGGCCACAGCTTGCTATTGCAGACGGTGTCGCATTGGCGAAAGTTCTCAAAAAAGAAAACAAAATTACGCTGGCTTTTACCGGTGATGGGGGCACAAGTGAAGGAGATTTTCACGAGGCGCTCAATGTGGCTGCCGTTTGGGATCTTCCTGTAATCTTTTTGATAGAAAACAATGGCTATGGATTGAGCACGCCAGTCAATGAACAATACCGGGCGGAGCGACTGGCAGACAAGGCGAAGGGTTATGGGATGGAATCCGTTCAGATTGATGGCAATAATGTGCTGACCGTTTATGACACGATCTTGGGGGTGAGAGCACACTGCATACAGCATCAAAAGCCTTATCTTATTGAGTGCATGACTTTCCGGATGAGAGGTCATGAAGAAGCCAGCGGTACAAAATATGTTCCCAAAGAATTAATGGAGAGTTGGAGTACCAAAGATCCTGTTTCCAACTATGAAATGTATTTGTTGCAACAGGGAGTGCTATCCGCAGATTCAGTAAACTCAATACGTCAGGACGTCAAGCGGCAGATAGAAGATCAATTGAAGGTGGAGGTTGAACCGGTGGTGGCTGATGTTGCAGAAGAATTGCGAGACGTGTATGTGTCGGGGAATAATAGAGCAAAAGAAAACTTATTGACCAACGAGTCGAATGAAAATTCATCTGGGCAAGAAAAAAGATTCATCGATGGAATTAAGGAGGGTCTTCACCAAAGCATGTTGAAGCATTCGAATTTAATTTTGATGGGTCAGGATATTGCTGAATATGGCGGTGCATTTAAAATAACCGAGGGATTTGTTCAGGAATTTGGCAAGGACAGAGTGAGGAACACGCCACTTTGTGAAAGTGCCATCGTTGGTGTCGCACTCGGTTTGAGCCTGGAAGGATTTAAATCAGTAATGGAAATGCAGTTTGCAGATTTTGTAACAGCAGGCTTCAATCAGATCGTAAATAACCTGGCTAAGATGCATTATCGTTGGGGACAGCCCGCAGACACGGTCATTCGAATGCCAACGGGAGCAGGGGTGGGGGCCGGCCCTTTTCACTCGCAAAGCAATGAAGCCTGGTTTGTTCACGTGCCCGGTTTGAAAGTGGTTTATCCTTCCACACCTTCAGATGCAAAGGGTCTTTTAATAGCCGCTATCAACGACCCGAATCCTGTAATGTATTTTGAGCATAAGGCACTATACCGAAGCATTAGTGGCCCTCTTGCCGAAGATTATTTTGAGATCGAAATCGGCAAAGCAAGACGAGTGCAGATGGGTGAAGATATTGCCATCATTACTTATGGGGCAGGAGTTCATTGGGCGACAGAGTATGCGGGGTCGCATCCTGATATTTCGCTGGATATTTTGGACCTGCGCAGTTTGCTTCCGCTGGATTACGACGCCATTCGACAAAGCGTTGACAGAACAGGGAAAGTGCTCATCTTACACGAAGATGTTTTGATCGGGGGTATAGGAGGAGAGATAAGCGCATGGATCACGGAGCATTGCTTTGAGTCATTGGATGCGCCGGTCATGCGGTGCGCTTCCCTGGATACGCCCATTCCTTTCAATATGGAGCTGGAAAAAACTTTTCTTGCAAAAGCGCGTCTGAATGAAACGCTGCATAGACTGATCGCATACTAGATGTTCCCGATCAATTGCCATTGGCCCTGAAAACCCGAAGCAGGTTTCCGCCAAGAATTTTGTCGATGTCCTTTTCAGAATATCCTCTTTCTCTTAGCCCAGTCGCTATTTTGGGATAGTCCTGCACACCGTCGAGTCCTTTTGGGGCCGAATCAATACCATCGAAATCAGATCCCAGTCCCACATAATCGACACCCACCAATTTGACAATATAATCAATATGATCCAGGATAATGGAAAGAGGAGGCCTCAATGCTTCTGCTTCCTTGGGATATTTTTTTGAAAAGTAGTTCTTGACCCGATAATCCGGCGTTTTTATTTTTTGCAAAGAATCTAGCTCAGGTTGATGTGAGGCAAAAAAAGAAGAGAGCCTTCGTGCGAAAGTGCTATCGAGGAACCCGGAGTAAAAATTAACCTGGATGACACCTTTGTTTTTCGCGATCGCCTTGATCTGATCGTCCTTCAGGTTCCTGAAAACGGAGCAAAGCGCATATACGGAACTGTGAGATGCAATCACAGGTTTAGTGGTCGTGTTGATCACGTCCCAAAATGTCTTTTCACCCACATGGGAAATATCGACCATCATACCCAGTTCGTTCATCCTCCTGACAACGTCTTTTCCAAACGTAGTCAATCCGTATGGGGTAACGACAAACGCATGATCTGACTCATCCCTGGCAGAACTGGCCCAGGACGTGCTGTTATTCCATGTCAGGGTCATGTATCGAACGCCACGCTTAGAAAAACTGTCGAGTTTGTTCAAATCGTCTTCAATCATGTGGCCACCTTCCACCCCCAGCATGGCAGCCAGTTTGTGTTGTTTCAATGCAAGTGAAAGAGACTTCCAATCCGAGACCAGCGACATCCTGTCCGGATTTCTCGCGCATACCGCATACAGCGAATCAATTTCGCGATTGGCGTAATTAAATGCTGATCCTTTTCCATAGTTGTCGTCGCAAAAAATGGAAAAGAATTGGACATTTACTCCTCCTTCAAACATCCGGTTAAGATCAGAGTAAGTTTTGCTTCGGAGGTCTTTGTCGAATGACACTTTTTCGTCCACACTGATGCTTAGAAAATCATTGTGGGTGTCAACAAGTATCGATTGGTTCTTGGCCTTTTGCGAGAACACCGTAAGCGAATACAGAAAGAGGAAAACTGAGCACAAAGTTTTTTTCATACGGAACTGAGGGGAATTTACAAAAACGGTTAAATTTAAAGAATTGATTTGAAAAATTGAGAAGATGGACATCGAAACCCTGCGTGAATATTGCCTGAAGAAACAAAGCGTAAAAGAGTCTTTCCCTTTTGGAGAAACGGCCCTTGTATTTAAAGTAAAAGACAAGATGTTTTTATTGGCGATTCTTGATAGCATACCTCTTCAATTCAATGTAAAATGCGATCCGGAAGAAGCAGAAACATTACGCGAGCAGTATGTAGCCATTCAGCCGGGTTATCACATGAATAAGAAACACTGGAACACGGTCATCGTTGATGGCACGGTTCCGGAAAAAATACTCAGAACGATGATTGATGAATCTTACAGGTTAGTAGTGGAATCACTTCCATTGAAAAAAAGACAAGGTCTTTTGTAAACGGTTCACCGGGTATAATATCCATTCCTTGCTATTTCTTCCATCACTTTCTCAGGGACCAGGTACCGAATAGATTTTCCATCCCGGATGTTCTCACGTATATGGGTAGCCGAAATCTGAAGTAAGGGCGCTTCCAGTACTTGAACATTGGAAGAAAGCCCTCGTGACTCGATTTCGAATCCGGCCCTCACATACACGTAGAGTTGAAAATTTTTGAGGATCTGTTCATAATTTTTCCACTTGGAGATATTTTGAAAGCTATCGCTGCCCATGATGACAGCAAATTGGTGTTGAGGATATTTTTCTGTCAGGTAAGTGAGCGTGTCAATCGTGAACGAAGGCTTTGGCAATTTGAATTCAATATCTGACGCCCTCAAGCCCGTTTCACCTTCAATAGCCAGGTTAACCAGGTAAAGCCGATGGTATTCATTGAGAAGCCCGGCTGAAGGTTTAAGTGGATTTTGAGGTGAGACGATGAACCAAACCTGACCTAGTTCGCTGTTTTGCAAAACATAGTTAGCTATGATCAGGTGACCATGATGAATAGGATTAAAGGAGCCAAAATAAAGTCCAACCTTCATGGATATATAATCGTCTTTTTTAGTTCACCTGCTCCACAAAAATGTTCTCCGCTTCATCCAGGCGCAAACTTAGGCTATAGCCCGCTACTGCGATAGATATCGGATCACCTAGGGGCGCGATCTTCTCGACCCTAATGATTTCTCCTGGCACGCAACCCATCTCCATAAGCTTAAGGAACAGATCGCTTTTGTCGAACGAATGAATTCTTGCCGTTGTGCCTGTTGGTAATTCAGATAATCGCTTCATTGTGACAAAAGTAGTTTGGTAAAATCAAACATCTTTACGATTTTCGGAAATGCACGCGGATTCCCGGGTCAATAAAATTCGGTTTCATTTTTTGAAAAAGGGTTTTACCCTTGGTAATCGAACCTTTTTAAAAAGCTTTCTCCTCGATTTTTTTAAGCGGGAGGGATTCCAGGTTGATGTGGTCAACTACATTTTTTGTTCGGATACCTACTTAAAACGGTTAAATAAGTCACATCTTGGCCATAATTACAATACTGATATCCTCACTTTCGTAATGTCTCCCGCCAAAAACCCGCTTTTGGTTGATATTTTTATAAGTATCGATACTGTCAGGACCAACTCCGTTCGATTTGATAATCCATTTTCAGTGGAGCTAAGAAGAGTGATCTTTCACGGAGCACTGCACGCCTGTGGTTATGAGGACCGGACCATCTCGCAAAAAAAAGAAATGAGAAAGCGGGAAGATTCTCTTCTCTCAGGCTATAGGAGGCGTTCCACGTGAAACTTTTGCGTAACATGTTGATTAACAGTATTTAAAATGCTTCCGGCGATTCCAATCCCGTTCATTTTCCCTGGATTTTCTGCCGCTCCTTGCTAATGGCGACTCGATTCAGGGCTATTTTCCGTAGAAGCTTTCTTTATTCAAGGCCCTGTTAAAAATCTTCTATAGAACGCTTGGTTCCACGTGGAACAAAACAATCCCCGGGTTATTATTAATTTTGCACCCATGTTTGCTGAATACGATGTCATTGTTGTTGGAGCGGGCCATGCCGGTTGTGAAGCCGCTGCTGCTGCCGCTAATCTTGGGTCAAAGGTTCTACTTGTGACGATGAATATGCAAACCATCGCCCAAATGAGCTGCAACCCGGCCATGGGTGGCATCGCCAAAGGACAAATCGTTCGGGAGATAGATGCGATCGGGGGATATTCCGGAATTGTCAGCGACGAGAGCATGGTTCAATTCAGAATGCTTAACCGGTCAAAGGGACCGGCTATGTGGAGTCCGCGATCTCAAAATGACAGAATGCTTTTTTCTGCTACCTGGCGGAAAATGCTTGAAAACACGCCGAACCTTGATTTTTACCAGGACACCGTTCAGTCAATCTTAGTGAAGGATAATAAAGCCCGCGGAGTGGTGACGGGTCTGGGGAATCAAATAAAGTCAAAGGCTGTCGTAATTACGAGTGGGACCTTTCTGAATGGTATCATCCATGTAGGGGAGAAAAAATTTGGCGGAGGAAGGGTTGCAGAAAAGGCTTCAACAGGCATTACGGAACAATTGGTTTTGCTGGGTTTCGAAAGCAAAAGACTAAAAACAGGAACTCCTCCGAGAATTGATGGTCGCAGTATTGACTATTCAAAAATGGAGGAACAAAAAGGAGATGAAATAGTCTCTGGTTTCTCATTTCTTGACACCAGGAAACCAGACCGACAACTGAGTTGCTGGATAACTTATACGAATTCCAAAGTGCATGATTTACTTCGGACGGGATTCGACAGGAGCCCCATGTTTACAGGAAGGATTGAAGGAACCGGTCCAAGGTATTGTCCAAGTATTGAAGACAAAATCAACCGATTTGCGGATAGGGAAAGACACCAACTCTTTATTGAACCCGAAGGATGGAACACGGTGGAAATTTATGTAAATGGCTTCTCCACCTCACTACCAGAAGAAGTTCAATACGAAGCTCTTCGTAGTGTCCCCGGATTTGAACATTTTAAAGCATTTAGACCTGGCTATGCCATCGAATATGACTATTTTCCTCCCACTCAGCTCAAACATTCGCTCGAAACTAAACTGATCAACAATTTATTTTTTGCCGGCCAGATAAATGGAACAACAGGTTATGAAGAAGCCGCTTGCCAGGGACTCATAGCCGGAATAAATTCCCACCAAACCATCAATGACCTCGAACCCTTCTTATTGGGCAGAAGTGATGCGTATATTGGTGTTTTGATTGACGATCTGATCAGTAAAGGCACTGAAGAACCGTACCGCATGTTTACATCGCGGGCGGAATTCAGGACCCTTCTGCGCCAGGATAACGCCGATCTGAGACTGACTGAAAAAAGTTACCATATAGGCCTGGCATCCCATGAAAGAATGAAAAAAGTGGAAGCCAAAAAATTGAATGTAGATTTAATAAAAAATACACTTGCTTCCTTTTCAGTTGACCCGGTAGATTCCTCTGAATACCTCACAAGCAGAAATTCAGCTCCGCTTCTCCAAAAGCAAAAAGCCATTCAGCTCCTGCTCCGCCCTGATCTGGATCTGGCGTCGATGACAGCCTCCATTCCCGGGCTTTCCCAGGAAATCGGACAATTTCCCGAGGAAATCATCACACAGGCAGAAATCCAGATAAAATACGATACCTACATTAACAAAGAAAAGGAATTGGTACAGAGAATGGCTCAACTCGAAAACTTGTTTATTCCCGAGACTTTCAATTACGACAAAATTTCAGCGCTTTCCGCAGAAGCCCTTCAAAAATTCAAAAAGGTTAAACCAAGGACTTTGGGACAAGCCAGCAGAATCAGCGGCGTTAATCCCAGCGACATTCAAATCCTTATGGTTTATATGGGAAGGTAAAATTATAAGCCATAACGGGCGCTAATTTCAAGCATCCTGTCAATCGGCTTCCTCGCTGCCATAAGCAAGTTTTCATCCATCGCTATTTCAGGCTGCTCATATTCCATACAGAGATAAAGTTTCTCCAGCGTATTTAATTTCATAAATGGGCAGTCGTTGCAGGCGCAGCTATTATTGGGAGGCGCCGGGATGAACGTCTTTTCAGGAGAAGCCAACTGCATTTGGTGCAAAATGCCCGTTTCCGTGGCGACGATATATTCTTTAGAATTGTCTTGTTGCGTAAATTTTAGTAATCCCGTTGTAGAACCTATGTAATCAGCTATTTCCAATACGGGAGCTTCGCATTCCGGATGAGCAATGAATTTCGCGTTCGGATGGCGAACCTTCAATTTGGTAATTCTCTCCAGGCTGAAAATTTCATGCACGATACAGGCGCCGTTCCACAATAGCATGTCCCGCCCGGTCTTTTTCTTTAAATAGGCACCCAAATTTTTATCCGGCGCAAATATTATCTTTTGTTCGGAAGGTAAACTCTCAATTATTTTTTGCGCGTTGGAGGAAGTGCAGATAATATCGCTCAATGCCTTGATTTCTGCAGAACAGTTGATATAAGAGATTACAATGTGGTCAGGATGCTTATCTCTGAAAGCCTTGAATAAGGGAGCCGGCGCAGAATCTGCCAGGGAACAACCTGCTTTTAGATCTGGGAGCAGCACCTTTTTTTCTGGATTCAAAATTTTTGCGGTCTCAGCCATAAAATGAACTCCGGCAAATACTATGACATCAGCTTTGGTACGTGCCGCCTCCTGCGCCAGACCCAGGCTATCTCCAATAAAATCGGCGACATCCTGAATATCGGGCTCCTGGTAATAATGGGCAAGCAGAACGGCATTTTTTTCCTTTTTCAATCTTTCAATTTCAAAAAACAAATCCAAATTAGCATCCACTTCCAAATCCAGAAAACCATTTTTTTCAAGTTTGTCCTTTGCTTCGCTGATGTCAATAAAATCCATAGTATTTAATAATATATATTTTATTTATAAAACTCTATTACTATTATCACTGTGAGTTCGGGGATAATATCTCTAAAGAATTATTGTTTTTTTGAAGATCGTTTTTTTTCCACTTTAATCCACAATCCATTAACAATTACAAATCTAGTTTGGATCGGCTTTTCATCGACTTATTCACGAAGGTGGATTTTAAAGTGGTCTGATAACTTTTTTATAACATCGATCCAATCGCGGACTGTATAATCCCTTACTTTTCTACGTGTATAAGTTTTTAGGTGGCCCGCTAAGTTTTTATATCCATAAATTCCACAAAAAAAATTCAACGCGAAACCACTTATTAACCGGTTTGGGGATTTATCCAGATGGCTTTTGTTAATTCAGGTTTCACAAATTTCCCGTTTCACAAGTGAAGGTTAAATTTTAATATTTTCCACAAAGGTATGTGAATTTAAAAAGTTAGAATATTGTAAAATGCAGCAGGGGAGCACGTTTTAGCGATTTTTACACAATTTGTTCTTATCGGTTTTTCCCCTATTTTTGCCATCCATTTCAAAAACCGTTTATATATTATATGTCAATTATTCAGCAAATCCGTGAAAAGGCCGCCTGGTTGGTATTTGGACTCATCGCGCTAAGCCTGGTTGGATTTTTACTCATGGATGCTTTTGTCGGCAGAAGCCGAATTTTTGGTGGAGGTGCCAATGTGGTTGGTGTAGTAGATGGAAAGAAATTAGAGTATGTAGACTTTCAAAAACAAATTGCTGAAAGAGAAGATCAGGCAAAGAGTCAGGGCTTTCCTGTGAACGAATCCATGCAACAAGGCATCAAGGAAGAAGTTTGGAACGATTTCGTGGAAGATGCAGTCATGTCTGATATCTACAGGAAACTGGCGCTCGAAATAAGTGATAAGGAATTAGCAGACATGCTTTCGGGGCCAAACGCCATCCCTGAAATCCGGCGTTCATTCACCGATCCAAAAACAGGAATCTTTGATCAGCAACAGGCTACTGCCACGATCAACGAATTAAGAACTATCTATATTGGCAATAAGAAGACAAACAAGAATTTTGAAAATGCGAGGAGATTATACGAAGAACTGATCCCTAACTGGATCAAGGCAAGACAAAAGGCAAAATATCTCGCGCTGCTTTCGAAAAGTGCATATGTTCCTAAATGGATGATTGAAAAAGGGAATGCTGAAAACTCTCAGATTGCTTCTATCAGTTACGTGAGCGTTCCATATAGCACCATTGCCGATAGCGTAGCAAAACCTACCGATGCTGAGATCGAAGACTATGTGTCAAAGCACAAAGATCAGTTCCAGCAAAAAGAAAGTCGCAGCATCGTATACGTTACTTTCAACGCGGCTCCGACTTCCGAGGACAGTGCAGCCATCCGCCAGCAACTGAAGAGCCTCAAAGCCGAGTTTGCAGCAACAAATGATGTACAGGGCTTCCTTTCACGCAATGTTTCAGAAATAGGTTTCTTCGATTCATATGTTCCGAAGTCGAAAATGCAAATGCCTTTAAAAGATTCGATCATCGCACTCCCTAAAGGTGCCGTGTTAGGCCCATACCTGGACGGAGGGAATTTTAACCTTGCAAAGAAAATTGATGAGAAAAATTTGCCTGATTCGGTAAGAGCCCGACATATATTAATAGCTACGGTAGATCCAAGGAGTGGTCAACCCATCCTTGAAGACAGTGTTGCAAGAAAAAGGATAGACAGCATCAAACTGGCCATTGACAAAGGAGCCAATTTTGACAGCCTGGCTCTCAAACTTTCAGACGATGCAGGTTCAAAGGTGAAGGGCGGAGATCTGGGATTCTTTACCCAGGGTCAGATGGTCAAAGAGTTCAACGACTTTGTATTTATGGGAAAGAAGGGCGACAGAGGGATTGTAAAAACACAATACGGCTATCATCTGATAGAAATTACAGACCAAAGGTCTTTTGAACAAGCATATAAAGTAGCCTATTTAAGCAAAAAAATTGAAGCCAGCCAGACCACCGATGAAACAGCTTCGGGCCTCGCCAACAAATTTGCCGGAGAAAGCCGCACAGCGAAAGCATTCGAGGAAAATAGGCAAAAGCAGGGTTTCCAAAGATTTACTTCTCCTGAAATTCAACCGACTGACTACAGCATCCCTGGTCTTGGCACAAGCAGGCAACTTATTCGTTGGATCTTTGATGCAAACCTGGGCGAAGTCTCAGAGCCATTCGGTATTGGAGACAAATATATAGTGGCGGCTGTCGCAGAAATTAACCAGAAGGGCATTATGCCTGTAAGCAAAGCAAGGCCAATCGTGGAACCTATTTTGCGCAACCAGAAGAAGGCTGATCTCATCATTAAAAAAATAGGGGACGCAAAAGATCTGCAGGCTATCGCTACTGCTACGGGCCAGCCGGTTCAAAAAGCCGACAGTATCAACTTTACATCACCCTATATTCCAAAAGTGGGCCAGGAGGCCAAAGTTGTTGGTGCTGCTTTTGATAAAGACCTCCAGGGAAAGTCAGTTTCCGCACCAATCGAAGGTAACGCTGCCGTATATGTGATAAAAGTGGAAAATGTCAGCGCAGTGCCAAATTATGCTGCAGATATTAATCAACAGCGCAGTGCCATGCTGAGAATACAGGAATCTCAAATTCAGAATCAGGCGATCCAGGAATTGAAGAAAGACGCGACAATAAAGGATAGCCGAGGCAAATTCTATTAGAGAGGTATAAAATTTATTAAAAAGCGGATCAAACGATCCGCTTTTTCGTTTTTATAAAGAGATATTGTACGGGCTATCAACCGTTAGTTGTCAACCACGAACTAAGAAGAAAGCTCGTAACTTTGCAAAATGCAAGGCGATATCATAAACAAAGTAGCATCAAGTACGCTTGAAACGATCGACCTGGAAAATTTTTATCCCCAGGAAGAGATTGTTTTGTTTGATCTGAAACCATTCCTGTTCATGGAATTAATTCTGAAAGAAAAAGAATTTCGTGCGTCTTTACTGGATCTGGATTGGAGCGCCTACAAGGACAAAATTGTGGCCGTTACCTGCACAGCAGATGCCATCATTCCGGTTTGGGCTTACATGCTGATCGCCTCTTATCTCGAGGCATTTGCGAAGGACATCGTAATGGGGAGCGAACAAACGGCCATTCAGCAAATCCTGCTTAAAAGAATTAATGCAATAGATCTTACTCAATACAAAGACAAAAGAGTCGTAGTGAAAGGATGTGGCGAAAAACCTATCGGCGACTTCGCCTATATGGAGATTACCAAATTGCTTCGACCCGTTGCAAAGAGCATTATGTACGGAGAACCCTGCAGCACAGTGCCGATCTACAAGAAAAAATAAATGGCGCCTTACTCGTAGATGAAGCCCCCCATAGCTCCTGCTCACTATACATTATACAATTGTGTAGGACTCTCAAAACCAAAAGTTCAGTTGGAAGAAGCGAGTTGTTAAAATAACTTGAATCGACCTGTGATAACAAATTGAATTTTTACGGCTTTCAAAAAATAATTCTGTTATGATCCTGATCAGAAAAGCAACGCAGGCTGACTTGTCCCAACTCGCGGAACTATTTAACTTATACAGGATTTTTTACCGAAAGGAGTCTGACATAGATGGTGCCAGGAAATTTTTGGGGGAACGGATGGATGCAAATGAATCCATCATATTTGTTGCTACGGAAGGTGAAAACTTAGTTGGATTCACTCAACTCTATCCGCTATTCTCAAGCACCAGAATGAAACGCACCTGGTTGTTGAATGATCTTTTTGTGCTGGAGGAATTTCGTGGTCGTGGGATATCAAAAGAGTTGATTGAGATGGCAAAGCAGCTGGCCACAGAAACTGAAAGCGCCGGGTTGTTGCTTGAAACAGAAAAGACCAATGTTGTCGGAAACAACTTGTATCCTTCAGCCGGATTTGTTCCGAACAGCAGGACAAATTTTTATTGGTGGGAGAACAAGGCGATTTAAATATTGACTTTCTTTCCAATCACAACAGTGTTCCCCGCATGATGATGAATGCCACGGAAAAATAGATGATGAGCCCTGTAACATCTACCAGGGTTGCTACAAAGGGAGCAGAGGAGGCAGCCGGATCGGCGCCGAGTTTTCTCAGCAACAGGGGAAGCATAGAGCCGGAAAGCGTTCCCCACATCACCACTCCAATTAGCGCAAAGAAAACCGTCAACGCAACCAAAAACCAGTGTTCGCCATAATCATATAAATGAAACTCGTGCCAAAAAAAGATTCTGAGAAAGCCAACGATACCCAGTATGGTGCCAAGGAGTAATCCGGAGAAAATCTCCTTTCGCATGACATACCACCAATTCCTATATCCAATTTCACCCAGTGCCATCGAGCGAATGATGATTGAAGATGCCTGTGAGCCGGAATTACCTCCGCTTGAAATAATCAGTGGAATAAACAAAGCCAGCACCACCGCCTTTTTGATTTCTCCTTCAAAATAACCCATGGCTGTTGCCGTTAGCATTTCGCCGAGGAATAGGATAATCAGCCAACCGGCTCTTTTGCGGATCAGGTTGGGAAATGCAATAGATGTATATGGCTCATCCAGAGCTTCCGAACCCCCAATTTTTTGAATTTCCCTTGTATTTTCTTTTTCCACCAGTCGCAAGACATCATCCAATGTAACTATACCCAATAAGACTCCTGTGTCATTCGTTACAGGTAAAGCGTACCGGCTATTTGTTCTAAATACCGAAACGGCCTCTTTCTGGGACGCATTAACCAACAGCGAAATGTATTGATAGTCCATCAATTTTTCTACCGGGGTCTCGGGTTCTACTACCAGAAATTCCTTAATATTAATATCATCGATCAAAATTCCATTGTCATCAATAACAAAGAGAAAATTAATGCTTTCGGTTGCCTGTCCACGTTGTTTGATTGTATCCAGTACTTCTTTGACCGTATTGGTTTTCTTTACCGCAACATAATCGGGGGTCATCAGCCTGCCGACTGAATCTTCCGGATAACCCAGCAGTTTCAACGTTTCTATCCTGTTTTCCGGGCTTAGAATCTTAACCAGTTCTTTTACAGCACTTCCAGGCAGGATACTCAGGAAGGCTGTACGATCATCAGGTTGAAGTGCATTTAATAATTCAGCTGCTTTTTCATCGGGAAGAGATTTAATGATAATCTCCTGCTTTTTCTTTCGCAGAAATTTGAATGCCTTGGCCGCATTTTTGATATCTATATGCTGAAAGAGTTTGCCCGCCCAATTTGTATATCTGTTGGTAAATTCTACGATATCCTTGGACGATAGTTTGTTCAGCTTTACAAGATCCGCGATACGATTGTTTTGCAACAGGTTCTTGATATCGTTTAGGTTAAGCATAAGAATGATTTAAAATAGAGCGATTGCAAATTTCCTTTTTTACATGTTAAAAAAATGCAATGCTGAAAAAAAATGGCACCATTGGACTGTTAGTTAAATCAACCTGTTTTAATCCTTTCTATCTTTAATAAATGAGACTAGGATTTTGGATCGGTTATATTCTAGGGTTTGTTTCTTTGATGCTGCTTGTGCATGAATGTCATGACTGGGCGCATTTTCTTTTCGCACGGATTATTTGCGGATGTTGGGGCACCAAGGGTTTCGATACATGGACGGTTTGCGCAAGTTGCCAGGCGCTTCCAAGGTTTCAGCCGTATCTCTATTTTGTAGGCCCGCTCATCACTTACATCATCATATGGATCGGATTCGGGCAACTAAATCCGAAAAACAGGCCGACTAAACGATCATTGGGATTCGCACTGGTATTCGCAGGTATCCCCTTCGTAAGAATCCTCGCTGCCGCTGTCGGCGGCGGTGATGAAACCTATGGACTGCGTTTGCTCTTTCAACATGCAGACGGAAGCAACAGGCACACGATTGCTATAACGGGATTGGTGCTGGTCCTATTACTCACGATACTTCCTCTTTTGAGAGCTTTCCTTTTTCTTCCTAGCTGGATACAAAAGCTTTTACTATTTCCGGTCTTTTTGGTTGCTCCCATGTACCTGGATCATTGGATCATGCAGGGAATGAACCAGGTACTTGCTATGGGATTTCTTAAGCAGGAATTCATGCCAGGGGTACCTTTCCTGATGATCCTTTGGATTTTCTTGTTGGTGGAGATTTTGATATTGACGAGAAAAAATCTCCTTTCCTTACTTGATAATTTGGATTGATATGGCTTCACCCGGTTCTTCACTCGAATCGCTTCCTACGAAGCTTCTGCTTCCGGCTGCGTATATACGGAACCGTTTCCTCCCCTTTTTTTTGTCGATGAATTCGATGATTTTTTTGAAAGGAAATCCGGGTCCCTCACAGAAGAGAATTTTATCTGATTCTTCCTCGGTGGAAACTATCTTTATTCCCATCAGCTCCAGTGGGCGGAGAACCTCCCTGGCTGAATTTGCATCTCCTTCCAAAACGATCTTGCTCCCTTTTGAATTAGGTATTTCTTTTCTAATAGGCTGGCCAACCTTCGCTATACCAGAGCGAACGCGAACGGCCGTCCGCAGGATTGAATGGAAAAATCTATTGCCGGGCATGTGCTTTTGCGAGAACTGGTCCATGGCCAGGTAGAACTGATCAATATATTGCCGGTCCTTTCGGGTACTTTCTCCTTTAAAATGGATGATAGTGGTGAGAGGCAGATAGTAATTTGAAAACCCGGCTTTCAGGATTCGATAGCTCAAATCAATATCCTCTGCGTACATAAAAAAATTTTCATCAAAGCCCCCTGTTTTTTCGAGTGCGGCTTTTGTCGCCAACATACATGCTCCGGACAAAACATCCACAGAATGGGTTTGATGTTCATTCAAGTGACCCATATAATAATAAGAGAACCACCTGGACCGGGGAAACACAGAACTGATGCCGGACAAACGACAAAAAGATGCCCATGGTGACGGAAATCCCCGTTTTGATTCCTTCAGGAAATTTCCTGCGCCATCAATCATACGAACACCGACGGCACCTGCCGTTTGATTTGATTCAAGAAATGAAATGCAAACCTGGAAAAAATTTTCCGGCAGGATCGTATCAGGATTTAAAAACAGTAAATATTTTCCAGTGGCTTTCTTTAATCCCTGGTTGCATGCCGCAGAGAATCCTGTGTTGGTTTCATTTTTAATGAAGTGGATTTCGGAAAAAGCAGGACTAAGCCATTCCAGGGATCCATCAGTTGAATGATTGTCTACTACAATAATTTCCGACGCTGAACTCAATTCTTTTTGCTGCAGAATAGATTTTCTGACGGAGCAAAGGCATTGCTCCAGAAAGAATTTGACATTATAATTAACGATAATGACGGAAAGAATCACGATATGTTGGAAAGGTTTTGCGAAGTAAGATTTTTTCGGGTATCCGGCAAAAACTAAACTACAGATCAGTTTGCTTGTTCTTTAAGGTTGAGCAGTTCGGGATTTATCAACAATAAAAATCTTTTTATGAAAATGAAAGCATTAGGCAGCCAGGGATTAATAGCTTCTGAACTGGGCTTGGGCTGTATGGGCATGAGTGAATTTTATGGGGCGGGAAATGACGAAGAATCGATCAAAACAATTCACCGTGCCATTGACTTAGGAGTTAATTTTTTCGACACCTCTGACGCCTATGGACCCTACAAGAATGAAGAGTTGGTTGGCAAAGCCATCGAGGGCAAAACTGACAAATTGATTATTGCGACAAAGTTTGGAATTGTAAGGGATCCTGCTAACCCCATGTCGCGGGGGCTGAACGGCAAGCCTGACTACGTCAGGTCGGCCTGCGATGCAAGCCTGAAGCGACTGAACATTGAACGGATCGACTTGTATTATCTCCACCGGGTGGACCCCAGTACGCCCATTGAAGAAACGGTGGGAGCGATGGGAGAGCTGGTAAAAAAAGGAAAGATAAGAGCCATCGGCCTTTCTGAGGTTTCACCGGCTACATTGAGAAAAGCGCATGATATTTTTCCAATAAGCGCTCTGCAAACCGAATATTCTCTTTGGAGCAGGGAGCCGGAAGATGAATTGTTGCAGACCTGCAAGGAATTGGGAATTGCCTTCGTTGCTTATAGTCCGCTTGGTCGCGGATTTCTTACAGGACAATTCAAGAGATTTGAAGATCTGCCGGCAGATGATTTTCGCAGATATCTTCCCCGTTTCCAGAAAGAGAATTTTGAAAAGAATATGGACCTGGTCAGGGCTTTGGAAAAAATGGCACAGGAAAAGAAATGTCAGCCATCGCAGTTAGCGCTGGCCTGGGTAATGGGCCAGGGAGACCATATTTTCCCGATTCCCGGCACCAAGAGGACAAAATACCTGGAGGAAAATGTGAAAGCTTTGGATATCCGTTTTACAGGGGAGGAGTTGGAAGAGCTTGACCGGATAGCTCCAAGAGATGTAGCTGCGGGCAATCGATATCAAAAGGAAATGATGGGCACACTTAACAGATAGATGAATCTATCCAATTCGCCATCTAACCTATCTTTGCGCCATGTTAAAACAAACATTGATCAAGGCTGCAGAAGCAGGTGCGGCTGTTATCCAGGAGTATTTTGAAGGAAGCTTTGAGATTTCAAATAAAGAGGGAGTAAATAATCTTGTGACGGAAGCCGACCATGCTTCAGAGAAGGCTATTTTCGAAGTCATTAAAAAGGAGTTTCCAAGTCATTTTATCCTGAGCGAAGAGGCAGGTGAGATTGTTATGGATTCAACTTACAAATGGATCATTGACCCAATAGACGGAACGGTGAATTTTGCTCATGGCCTGCCTTTGTGCTGCGTTTCAATCGGAGTCGAAAACAACGGCGAAATGGTCATGGGTGCTGTATTCAATCCGTTTCTGAATGAATTCTTTTTCGCTCAAAAGGGCTATGGGGCGACACTCAATGAAAAAAAGATCTCGGTGAGTAAAGAGACTGAAGTCATGAAGTCATGCCTGGTGACAGGGTTCCCGTATACCTATCTTGATCTCCCCAATGGGCCCCTGGAGGTCTTTTCCAGGCTGATCCGAAAAGGAGTGCCAGTCAGAAGGCTGGGTTCGGCTGCAATGGACCTTTGTTGGGTGGCAGCGGGTCGTTTCGATGGCTTTTATGAGCACAAGCTGCAGGCCTGGGATAGTGCAGCAGGATTTCTTATCGTAGAAGAGGCGGGCGGCAAAGTCACGGATTTTAGCGGGAAAAGGTATTCACCTTATCAACCTCAAATCGTCGCAACCAATAGCCTGATACATGATGAATTGTTGAGTTGGATTCACAATCACGGGTAAACGAAAACGGAAATAAATATTTTTCTTTCACTTTTTTGAAATGAACATGGCCGACCACCGAACTGAAATATCATCCCTGGGAGAATTCGGATTGATAGAGCATCTGACGAAGAATATTGAACTCAGGAATGCTTCCACCATAGTAGGTGTGGGAGACGACGCTGCTGTGATCGATCATTTCGGTAAGCAAACGGTAATTACAACTGACCTGTTGATCGAGAATATCCATTTTGATTTGATTTATACACCGCTTAAGCATCTTGGTTATAAAAGTGTAGTGGTTAACCTGAGCGATGTATATGCTATGAATGCGACGCCCACACAAATAACCATGAGCCTTGGTATCAGCAATCGGTTTAGCCTGGAAGCTTTGGATGAATTTTATGAAGGGGTATATGCTGCTTGTGAGAAATATTCTATAGACCTGGTTGGAGGCGATACTTCGTCATCACAAAAGGGATTCATCATTTCTGTCACAGCCATTGGCGAAGTTGAACCCGACAAATTTGTTCAGAGAAGTACAGCCAAAAAGGGAGATCTGCTTTGCTGTAGCGGGGATTTAGGCGCGGCTTACATCGGATTGGTTTTTCTTGAAAGGGAAAAGAAAATTTTCCTGGAAAATCCTAATATAAGGCCGGACCTCGAAGGCGAAAAATACGTGATAGGTCGAATGCTCAAGCCGGAAGCAAGAAAGGATATCGTTGAATTCTTTGAAAAAGCTCAGATTGTTCCTACTTCCATGATGGATATTAGCGATGGATTGAGTTCGGAAATTCTTCACATATGCAAACAGAGCCACCTCGGCGTTGTATTATATGAAGAGAAAATACCAATTGCCGAAGAAACGCGAAATGCAGCGTTCAAATTTGAATTGGACCCGACTATGAGTGCCATGAATGGTGGGGAAGACTATGAATTGATTTTTACAGTTGCTCAGTCAGACTACGATAAGCTGGTTTTAAATGAACAAATCAGTGTAATAGGATACATGACCGAATCCGAAAAAGGAAAAAAGATTTACACAAAAGGAGGCAATCAATTTGACATTATAGCTCAGGGATGGAATTCCTTAAAATGAGTAAATTCAAGCGATGACTTTCAGAAGCCGCACTTTGTTCATTATTTTCTGCATAGTCAGTATAATTGGCCTAATACATCAATGGGTCACCCATGGTTCCAATTCGAATCGAAATAACGCGTCAAAGAAGGTTGCGCAAACAGCAGAAACTATTGATTTTCAGCGCGTTCAGCGGAATTGTGTCTGTGCAGACTGGGTTAAGGCCAATGAGTTAAAAAATCCCAAAAACGGAAGCTCATCAGAATTTTTCTTTATACAACCCTCATCACCTGACCTGGCGATCCCTGCCTCCCGTTTGTCGATGGCAGACAGCGGTTATATATTTCGGCTCCAGGGATATTTTTCTAACGAGAAAGATTTGCCGGCTAATTACCAAAATTTTAAGGATCCAAAGCCTGAAAAGGCAAGAATTTTTTATTATAATTCGTTTGAAGTAGTTAAACAGGAATAGTACTCAATGAAATCGATCCAATACATTTTGCTCTTCTTTCTGCCGATATCATTCCTTGCATGCGGCACTGCCAAAGATTCTTTTGACCCCAATAAAAAATATTCTTCCGCCAAATTGAAGTCAGATTACAAGATTTTCAGAAATGTTTTGGAAGAATCACATCCAAGTCTTTATTGGTATACACCTAAAGACAGCATGAATTATTTTTTTGACTATGGTTATGCCCAGATAAAAGACTCCATGACCGAACCGCAGTTCAAAACTTTGTTGAGTTATGTTATAGCAAAGATTGACTGCGGTCATACATCCGTAAAATACTCGAAACAATACACGAAATACCTTGATACGGCTAAACTGAGGACTTTCCCATTGGCTTTGAAATTCTGGCCGGATACGATGGTGGTGACTATGAATCTGAATCGCCGGGATTCCATTCTACGAAGAGGCGTTGTACTTACAAAAATCAATGGACTAAGCCCATCGCAGTTAACAGATACTTTTTTCCAATATATCGTGACAGATGGTTACAGCATGTGCGGGAAATACCAATCTCTTAGTACTGGCTTTGCATTTGCCAATTTTTATAGCAATGTTTTCGGACTAACCGATACATTCAATATTCATTATCTAGATAGTGCTGGATCTGAAAAGGAAACTGCTATTCCTGTATATGATTTCAAGGCAGATACGATGAACCGCGTGGGAGTTACAAAAGAACAATTATCGGGAAAGCGAAAAAAGGCGCCGCCGCATTTCGCATTCTTTGCAAGCTCTAATCTCCAACTAGACACAACGGGCGGAAATGCATTCCTGACCTTGAATACTTTTGACCGAAATAATCATTTGCGCAAGTTCTTCAAGAAGTCTTTTAAGGCACTGGATGAAAATCATATTAAGAATCTGGTCATTGATGTACGATCTAATGGAGGTGGCGATGCGGGCATTTCAACGCTTCTTACCCGCTATCTGATAGATAAGAAATTTAAGCTGGCAGACTCCTTATATGCAGTAACGAGAAAAAGCAAATATGATCACTACATTGAAAAGAGTCTTTTATATAACACCATGATGTTTTTTGTTACCACAAAAAAAGGTGACGGTAAGTACCATTTTGGCTACTATGAAAGACATTATTTTTCTCCGATATCAAAACATCACTTTAACGGCGAGGTATATGTGCTAATTGGGGGGAACTCCTTCTCTGCAACGACACTTTTCGTGGGAGCACTAAAGGGACAAAAAAATGTCACAGTGGTAGGAGAAGAGACTGGTGGCGGCTACTACGGCAATACAGCCTGGGTCATTCCGGATGTGGTATTGCCCAATACGAAACTCCGGTTCCGGCTGCCCAGATTTCGACTGGTGGTTGACAAGAATCGGGATAAAGATGGACATGGCGTCATGCCGGATGTTCCGGCCCCTCCTACCGTTGGCGCAATAAAAAAGGGAATCGATTTCAAAGCAGAAAAAGTGAAAGACTTAATAGAGTCTGGAAATAGCGTGAGTAGGTGAAAAAGTGATATATTGGCTCTTACACTGCAGAAATTGCTTTCATGAAAATATATCGGTCGATTGGATTTTTCTTGTTCGCTTTACTCAGCCTGAGGTCGATTGGTCAGAATATTGCCGACGCAAAAATCAGGAATTTGCACGGGACTATGGTTCCATTTTCAACGGCAGTGCAAAAGGATTCCCTAATCTTAGTTTGCTTTTGGGCAACCACTTCCGATGCCAGCATCAATGAATTAAATGCTATCAACGCCAATTATGAAAAGTGGAAGGCAGAAGTGCCATTCAGGATGATGGCCGTTTCTATCGATGAAGGAAAGACGGCCAATAAAGTCAGACCAACGGTAAATATGAATGAATGGAAATTTGATGTGTTTGTGGATATACAGGGTGAATTGAGAAAAGCGTTGGGTTCAAATAATCTGCCTCAATGCATGATCGTAAAGAAATTTGAATTGGTTTATGAGCAATCCGGTTACGAAGCAGGAAGCGAGAATTACCTGATTCAAAAATTAAGATCACTGGGGGCAGGGGGAACAAAGAAAAAATAAAACCCAATCAAGGGTATTGCGAATGGGCAATTTGACGATACAAGGGGAAAAATGTTTGTGCGGGTTTTTTGCCCGGCACGGTTTAAACCGCGCCACCTTTTTGGGTAAATGCGCCTCCACGGCCGAGCAAAGAAATAAATCATTCACCATCTACAATTACCTGTTGCAAGTTGAGCGCGTCATCAAAGGCAATGAAATTTGCGTCTGCACCTTTTTCAATTAGTCCGAATTTCTTTTCCTTTAGTAACCTGCCGGGATAGAGAGAGCCCATTCGCAAGGCTTCATGAACCGGTATTCCTACTTTTTCAACTGCGTTTTTAATGACCTGCCACATGGTTAAGGCTGAACCAGAAAGTGTTCCATCGGGCAAGGTGTATCGATCGTTTTTGAAGATATGCTGGTATTCCCCGTGAGTTATTTCCGCAACAGCATCCGTGATAAAAAAGAGCCTTTCTCCCAGCAACTTTTTACTGATTCGAATGGATGCGAAATCGACATGTACTCCATCGCACACGACACTGGCAACGACGTCCTGGTGATCGTAAATCGCGCCTACCATTCCGGGCTCCCTTCCCTGGAATGGAGACATCGCATTGAATAAATGCGTGGCGGCGGGAATCCCCATATAAAAGCCATTAATAGCCTGCTGGTAGGTAGCGTTGCTATGGCCGGCAGAAACGAGGATGTTATTCTCCAACAAAAGATCAACGATCTCTTTGTCGCAACATTCGGGCGCCAGCGTCATCATTTTGATTATGCCTTTCCCTTTTTCAAGAATCATCTTGACTTCATCTATTGTTGGTTTCTTTATGAATTTCTCTATATGTGCGCCTTTTTTTGCCGGATTGATATATGGCCCTTCCAGGTGCAGGCCCAGCAACCCCTTGCCTCCCATTTCCAGATACTGGCCAACTACCCGGATTCCACTCTTAAATTTCTCCATCGAGTTGGTGGCCATGGTGATCATAAAATGAGTGCATCCCCCTTGCAAACAGTATTCGTAGGTGGCATCAAGTGATTCGGTGGTCAATTCTGCAGAAAACAATTTTCCATTTCCTCCATAGATCTGAAGGTCGATCAGTGCCGGAGCAATGGTAAGGGAAGAGAAATCTCTCACATGAAAATTTGCCGGAATAGCCGAACTGGGAACGATGTCCTCAATTTTCTTATTCCTAACCAAGACCGTTTGTCCACTTCGCAACTCATGACCTGTAAATATTTCCCTGGCTTTAAATGCTAAATTCATAATCAATTTAAGGTTCTATCAAAAAATGGTCCGCGTCGAGCCAGAATGGAAATTGGCTTCGGACTTCGGTCAGTTTATCTTTTTGAAGATGACAAGTAAAAACTTCTTCTTTGTTGTTTGAGTGATGTATGACTTCGCCGAGGGGATCAATAATCATCGAATCTCCACTGTAGTTTATCCCGTTGCCGTCTTCTCCAATCCTGTTCACCCCAACAACATAACTTTGATTTTCGATTGCCCGTGCCTGTAATAAAGTTTTCCAGGCATGAATTCTTCTTTCGGGCCAATTGGCAACATAAATTAAGAGGTCAAATTCATGTTGAACGGGACCCTCCCCCGGCCTTCTTTGCTGCCTGGACCAAACAGGAAAGCGTAAATCATAACAAACCAGCAAATTGATTTTCCATCCCTTTACCGACGCGATGAACCGGCGGTCCCCGGGTGTATATTTTTCATCTTCTCCGGCATAAGCGAAAAGATGACGTTTGTTGTAGATCCCCCATTCACCCGTAGGCAGCATCCAAACCAGGCGGTTAAAATAGTGATAACTGTCTTGCAATTTTTCTTTAATGATGACACTGCCGGTGAGAATAATTTTTTTTTCGGCTGCGATGTTTTTCATCCATTGAATGGTGGGCCCCTCCATCTCTTCTGCCAACAATTCAGGATTCATGCTAAATCCTGTACTAAACATTTCCGGCAGAATAACTATTTCAGTTTTTTCAGATATCCCCCTTATTCTTTCGCCGAGTCTATGCAGATTGGCAAATTTATTTTCCCAGTCAAGATGCGTCTGAACGATGGAAATGGAAAGTGTTGACATATTAGAAGTGCGTTGTAAAGATAAAAAGATAAAACCTTGCCCGGGCAGAATCTTATCAAACAGGAATGATTCAGGAATGAAACTAATTATGCGAATAATATCTTTTCGCAATGATAGATAGTGGAATGCCAATAGCAACGATCAGGATTCCCGCGGCAATCAATGATTGTGTCAGGGAAAAGCCGAACTTTTGCGCATTGCTCAATGGAACAACAATCAGGTTCATGATGACCCAGATAAAAGCGCCATACAAGATGCCAGATACTACAATGCTTTTTGAAAGGAACGCTAATCTGGGATAGAGAAGAAAGAATAGAAAAGTAAAACAAAAGGCGATGAGATAGTGTAGAGCGAGTCCAAAAATTGCTGTCAGTGCTCCCCCTGTGTAGGCAGATCTTCCAAGAATGCCACTCGCAATAAACCAGAAGATTCTAGCAGGACTCCTTCCTGTCTGAATAAGAAATTGAATGATTGCGGCGCTGATATCCATCGTGCCTACCAGTAATCCGGCAAGTGTTACTGTTTTAAAGAATTTTGGAGGCCGATTCATTTTATTCTAATCAGAGAAAGGCGTTCTAAATTTACTTGTTTATCGTGTTAACTGAATTTCCGCTCATCCCATTCTTTGCGTTTGTTGGATGATGTTAGTTGCAGTAACGCGCACTTGGCCAGGACAAAATGAGCGAAGGCGTAAGTGCAGCGGCTGCTAGCTTTACGCCCTCGCAGGAAATAATATTTGAGGATGGGAAGAAAAGTTAGGAAGATGCCTTCACCCTTTGCTTTGATAAAGGCATCTACTCAAATGAGATCAAGTAGTCCCTGGACTTTTTATTTCAAATGGTTGCTTACAATTTTGGTAAGCTCGAACATAGAGACCTGGCTTTTGCCATTAAATACTGCTTTTAATTTAGCATCAGCATTGATCATCCTTCTGTTCTTTGCGTCCTGTAATCCATTCTTTTTGATATATTCCCAAATTTTCTTAACAACCTGAGTCCGGGGAAGTGGTTTTGAGCCGACTACTTCAGCCAACGCTGGACTTGCGTTCAGCGGAGCCATAAAAGCTGAATTAGACTTGGAAGCTGATTTTTTTGGAGCGGCTTTTTTTACTGCTTTTTTAGCAGCTTTCTTTGGCGCTTTTTTAGCGGCCTTCTTGGCTTTTGCCATTTCA
>PSRA01000090.1 GCA_003175695.1 Bacteroidota bacterium
GCGTTCATTACTGTCTGTCCTCACGCAGATACTCTTATTTAATACCGAAATTAAAGATTCGTAACCCAAATTAACATCAAAAAATTTTTAGATGAGGAATCTCTGCTTCATTAAACGAAACTTATATATTAATGAAATTAATATCTATTTTACCCGGTTTCGATGGGTTACTTTTTTGTCATTCCTGTATTAACCTTAAACCATTCACTTCACTTTACAAACAAAAAATGATTACAATGAAAAAGCTTTTGTTAGTTTTAGCTATAGGCGCTTTTGCTGCCTGCAACAATTCAACAAGTTCATCTTCAAATGCTGACAGCACTGCTAAGGCAATGACCGATACTGCAACAAAATCAGCAGTTGACTCTGCTTCTAAAGCTATGGGAGACACTACTAAAGCTGCTAAAGATACCGCTAAAGCTAAGGTTGATTCAGTTAAGAAGAAATAAGCTTTTAAGTTTTTTTTCATATGGCAAGCAATCGTTAGAGGCCGTCCTGTTCCCAGGAGGGCCCTTTTTTTTAAGGCCATTTGATAAGTACTAACCCTTATTAATTCATTGTTTTGTTGAGATGTAAGATTTTGGTTGTACTTTCCTCACGGCAATGATCTGGATCCAACTATTTATACTTCTTATCGCAATTTTTGTAGGTGCAAGGATGAAAGGTATCGGACTGGGTGTGATGGGAATGGCGGGACTTCTCATTTTTGTCTTTGCATTTCATATGCGCCCAACCGAGCCGCCGCTGGATGTGATGCTCATTATTTTGGCCATCGTTACAACGGCAGCCACGATGCAGGCCGCAGGCGGACTTGACTACCTGGTAAACATAGCCGAAAAGATCATTCGCAAAAACCCTTCGAAGATCATTTTTATTGGTCCGCTGGTGACTTATTTCCTCTCTCTTTTTGCGGGCACCTCTCACGTCGTCTATTCCATACTTCCTATTATTTCTGAAGTTTCTGCCAAAAAAAGGATTCGACCCGAACGCCCTTTGAGTATTTCAGTAGTTGCCTCGCATCTGGCACTGACGGGCAGTCCCATGTCTGCCGCTACCGCAGCTTTTGCAGCAATACTGGTTTATCCAAGAGCCGCAGTTCAAATCATGGAAATCGGAATCCCTTCCTGTATTATAGGCGTGCTGGCCGGCTCAGTTTCAGTTTTGAAAATGGGCAAGGAACTGGATGTCGACCCGGTATTTCAGGAAAAAGTGAAAGATCCCGTATTTGCCAAGACGATAGACAGCGGCACTGGCAGTGAGAAGGAAAAATTAAAAAAAGGAGCAAGGCTGTCTGTCATTATCTTCGGAATCACCATTCTTTTTGTCGTACTGGCAGGATCTTTTCCATCAGTTCTTCCAAAATTCGCGCCTGGTGTAGCCAATGTCAGTGTCCGTGCAGACGGCTCACTTACAACTGGCGCAGTTATCGAGATCCTGGCTCTTACAGCAGCGGCAGCAATCATGATATTGACTAACACAACTCCCGCCCAAGTGGCTAAGGCAAGTCTTTTTACAGCCATGGCTTCAGCACTGGTTTCTGTCTTTGGAGTGGTTTGGATGAGCTCTACATTTATCAGCCATAATCAGGCTACAGTTCAAAATTCATTGGGTGAAATGGCCAGAATGTATCCCTGGACATTTGCGATTGCCATTGCTCTTATGGCAGCATTCATGTTTAGCCAGGCGGCCACGACGAAAACCATGATGCCATTGGGTTTGACTCTTGGTCTGCTTCCACCGGCATTAATTGCCATGTTTCCTGCTGTAAATTTTGATTTTCTGATTCCGGGATATCCGACCGTGTTAGCGGCTATTAATTTCGATAGAACCGGTTCAACTAAAATCGGTCGCTTTGTTGTTAACCATAGTTTCATCAGACCTGCAGTAGTATCGATAAGTGTGGCAATTATAGTGGGGTTTTTGCTGGCTAAAGTCCTATTATGAAAGGTTCACGCAGACGCAAAATAACCAAAGACGCAAAGTTAGCAGACTACCTCCTTTGCGTCTTTGGTTGAATCAAATCCTTACATACTTTTCTTCTTCAGATTCTCGTCAAGAGCATCCAGAAATTCCTCTGTATATAAATAATGCTTCCCATGCTCCACTTTATTTCCATGAACACATATCGCCAGGTCTTTTGTCATTTTGCCTGACTCAACTGTTTCAACACAAACTTCTTCCAATGCATTGCTGAAGCGGATCAACTCTTCGTTTTGATCGAGTTTGCCCCGGAAAGCAAGTCCTCTCGTCCATGCAAAAATGGAGGCGATAGGATTTGTAGATGTTGGCTTGCCAGCCTGGTGATCCCTGAAATGTCGTGTCACGGTTCCGTGCGCCGCCTCGGCTTCCATGATCTTTCCATCGGGCGTGATCAATACAGATGTCATCAGGCCCAAAGATCCAAAGCCTTGAGCTATCGAATCACTCTGCACATCGCCATCATAATTTTTGCAAGCCCACACAAAATTGCCATTCCATTTTAGCGCACTGGCTACCATGTCATCAATGAGGCGGTGTTCGTAAGTAATACCTGCTGTCTCAAAAAGTGATTTGAATTCCGCATCAAAAATTTCGGCAAAAATATCTTTAAAGCGACCATCGTATTTTTTCAGGATCGTGTTTTTGGTCGACAGATAAAGTGGCCATTTTTTGTTCAGGGCCATATTAAAGCAACTTCTTGCAAATCCCTTGATGCTTTCATCGGTGTTATACATTGACAGGGCAACACCACCTCCTTTGAAATTGAACACCTCAAAATGCTGGGGCGCCGATCCATCCTCAGGCGTAAACGTCATCGTCAGCTTTCCTTTGCCACTGATAACGGTATCGGTTGCACGATACTGGTCACCAAATGCATGACGACCTACAATAATGGGAGCGGTCCAATTTGTAACCAGCCTGGGAATATTTTTGATGACAATTGGTTCACGGAATACGGTGCCATCAAGAATGTTGCGGATGGTTCCATTCGGACTCTTCCACATGTGGCTCAAATTGAATTCTTTCACCCTGGCTTCGTCCGGAGTGATAGTGGCGCATTTAATTCCTACCCCATATTGCTTAATTGCATTTGCCGCGTCAATCGTGATCTGGTCGTTGGTTTTGTCTCTCGCTTCAATACCAAGGTCATAGTATTTAATATCAACGTCGACATAAGGTAAAATCAACTTGTCTTTAATGAATTTCCATATGATTCTCGTCATTTCATCGCCGTCTAACTCGACTACAGGATTAGCAACTTTGATTCTTTTTGCCATGATGCACGATTTTTATTTCAAAAGACAGCAAACCTACATGAATTGAACGAATTTAACAAAGTGGCAATGTTGGCTTATTGAAAAACAGCCAGTTATTGTTAAAAAAATTCCAATAAAGTAGCGGATTTGATCACCGTTCTTCAAAAATTTTTTATGTTCATGAGATAACTCCTTACTTTGCCTCGCCAAAATATCATCCCCTATGCAGCTAATTGATACAGCGAAACAATTTGTATCAAAGTTCGTCGCACTTAGCGATAAGGAATTTGGCCTTCTCGCTCAGGTGCTGGAAATCCGGGAATTTGATAAGAAGGAAATTATTATCAAAGAAGGAGAGGTAGAGAAATACCTGAATTTTGTATATAAAGGTTTGGCCCGGAAATATTTTCGGCGGAACAAAGAACAATTGATTACGCAAATCGCGCAGGAAAATGACATTATAAGTTGTTATGAATCTTTCCTGACGGAAAAGCCTTCTCATTATGCAATTGAAACCATCGAGCCTACGACGCTCATCTCTATTTCAAAACAAAATGTTGAGAATTTATTTTTGGCCAGCCCAAAAATGGAGCGGCTCGGCAGGCTGATCGTAACACAACAATTCCTTGATCAACAACACTGGGAGTATGACCGTATGTGTTATTCTTCACATGAAAGATTCATCAAGTTTGTCAGGGAGAACGCAGATCTGTTACAAAGAGTTCCTCAAAAATATCTCGCTTCCTATCTCAATATTAAACCGGAAACTTTTAGCCGGTTGAAGCATCTGCTGAAGAAGAATAAGTAGGAGTTGGCATTTGTCAGTCTGAGATTAATATGTCATTTTGGAATCAAAGGCTGACAACTAATTGTCAGCCCATTCTCATGGATTCACAACCAACACCGGTATTTTCAGTTCATGGCGAACTGTGTTGACAGTTTCTCCAAAAATAAAATCTTTTAATCCGGTGTGGCCATGCGCTCCGATGACCAGCATATCTGCACTTTCTTCTTTGACAATCCGAACTATCTCTTTGGTTCGGTTTTCATAACCGAGCCGGGTTGACACCTGATATCCATTCCTTTCTAACTGCATCTTATAAATATCAAGTCTTTCCTGGTCTTTTCTTGTTTCATAGTCATCACTTTGTTTTCCTAACATTCTCGCTGATGCACTCTCCACGACATGGAGTAAAACATACAGGCTATTTTTTGTGCCCTGACCTATTGCGTAAGAGAGTAGTTTCTGGTCATGGTCTCCAAAATCGAGCGCCACAGCAATTTTCCGGAATTCAGGAGCCTGCAGATTGGCGAGAATTTCTGTTCGCCCATGCACTTCAAAGGATTTACGCTGAAGTTGTTTGGCGAACCATGGATGAATGAGAATGTATAGCAGTAATGCGAAAGCTAAAATGACACTAATGACTATGATGATTTTCAAAATCATATTTCCCGGGTGTGAAATGTATGAAAACCCAGCATCAAAAACCAATTTCGCATTGAGGTAGAGCAGAATGGCGGCAACGCCCCATGCTAAGATCTTCGTTATTCCGTCAATGGCAAAACTGCCCATGCCCTGTTTGTCACTTACAAAATGTATGAGAGGTATTATGGCAAATCCTAACTGGAGACTTAAAATTACCTGGCTCAGCACTAAGAGATCATCGACCTCATTTTCCCCGGCGATGGTGATGACAAGAACTGCCGGTATTATTGCCAGGAGCCTCGTCATCAATCGTCTCAGGATCGGATTAATTCTTAGCTGAAGATAGCCTTCCATTACTATTTGACCTGAAAGAGTGCCTGTGACGGTCGAGCTTTGTCCTGCCGCTATCAACGCAATGGCGAATAACTTCGGAGCCAATGCGTTTCCCAGTAGTGGAGCGAGCAATTGATGTGCCTCTTTGATAGATGCGACTTCCGTTCTTCCAGTTTTGTAAAACACGGTGGCCGCCAGCACCAGGATGGCCGCATTGACAAAGAATGCCAGGTTCAGAGCAATGGCACTGTCAAGAACATTCAACTTTAATGCCTGGCGAATAAACGAATCGCCTTTCTGGATCTTCCGGGTTTGTACCAGCGCTGAATGCAAATACAGATTATGTGGCATTACTGTTGCTCCAATAATACCGATGGCTATATAAAGGGCTTCTTTGCCCGGCAAGCGCGGAATCAATCCACTCAGGACTTCACTGGCCACTGGCCGGGCCAGCGCAATTTCGACCATGAATGATAAACCGACCACAGCAATCAGGCCGATGATAAAAGCTTCGAGTCTTCGCATACCCATTCGCTGGAGGAATAGCAGGAGAAAAGTATCTAATACGGTAATGGCCACACCATATGCCAATGGTAACCCGGTAAGAAGCTGGATACCGATAGCCATCCCCAATACTTCGGCCAGGTCGCAGGCTGCTATAGCGATTTCAGCCAGAACGTACAGGGGGATGTTAACGAATTTCGGATATGCTTCTCTGTTAGCCTGCGCCAGGTCGCGGCCGCGCACGATACCCAACCTGGCGGAGAGACTCTGTAAAAGCAGCGCCATCAGGTTGCTCATCAACAGCACCCAAATGAGCGTATAACCGAATCTGCTGCCTCCCGCAAGGTCAGTAGCCCAGTTTCCCGGATCCATATAACCAACACTGACAAGATAGGCTGGCCCGAAGAACCTGAATAGTTGCTTCCACCACGAAGCACCGGCACGGGTATCTACGGAGCCGTGCACTTCACTTAATGAAACATCCCTTTGAATTCTATTGCTCATCCTGGACTAAGATATTTTTTGCTACTTGTTCGCTGAGTGTTATTACGGGTTGATTTTTGATTTTCAGTTCTATGGAATTATCAAATGGATACTTTTTCCTGACCTCGACCCGGGTGCCAATACCAATGTTTTTGTGTTGCAAGAGTTCCAATATGCCAGAACTCTGACTCGTTATTCCGGATACTCTTGCCGGCTTATTCAAGGGCATGTCCAGAAGACATTGAGAAGGCAATTGGTTGATCCTTCCCTGATCATCCGGAATCGGATCCCCATGTGGGTCGGTTTGCGGATAATTCAAAAATTTATCCAGTCGATCTATTAATTTTTTACTGCTCACATGCTCCAACTCTTCGGCGACTTCATGCACTTCATCCCAACCGAATTTTAATTTTTCCACGAGGAAATATTCCCAGAGCCGGTGCTTTCGTATGACCTGTAGAGCCATTTTTCTTCCTTCCTGGGTTAGTTTGAATCCCTTGTACCGCTCATAGAGGAGCAGCTTTTGCTTTTTTAATTTCTTTAGCATATCCGTCACGGAAGCAGCACTGGTTTGCAGCTGGGCAGCTACTTCATTGGTGCCCACCGTTCCGGACTCGTGCTGGAGGTGGTAAATCGCTTTTAGGTAATTCTCTTTGCTAACTGAATTTTTCAATCTATCTAAAATAAAATTTAGACAAATCTAAAAAAATTATGTGTAATAAAGAAAATTTTATGGGTCGTCTCTTGTTTCGGCAGTTTCCTCTTGAATGATTATTTTTGATTTCCCGGACCGGAATCAATGTCATGATTGTATGAAGAAAATCCTGGTGTTTTTTGTTTCTGTCGTCTTTGTCTTCTCTTGCTCCCACGAAAAAAAGAAAGGCGGAACTGGCGAGGAAGTCATGGATGTGCACGAATTCATGAAACTGTTTCATACAGTTTCCCTCCCTTATCAGTTTTCAGATACCATTTTCAGGCATCATGCTACCGATTCTCCTCTGACTTTCAGGACCATTCTGCAAATGCTGCCCGACACCGTGTTCAGTGCACAATTTGGAAAAACAGGAAGGCCAAAACTTTACACCATTGCAAAAGTGCCCGTGAAAAAGAGTGAGACTTATCTATATGTAAAGGCTATCGGCGCAGGTAAAAAGGTTGCCTATATTCTTTCTTTTGACAAGGACAATAAGTTTGTCGCTTCCATGCCGTTGATCATCAGTGACGGAGATCCATCTGTTAACTGGCAGGCGGGCATGGATGCTAAATATACGATTACGACGAACCGCCAGCGCAAAACCAAAGATGGTCTTTTGATGTATAAGAAATTGGCGTATGTGTTCAATGACGCGGGCGCCTTCACTCTCATACTAACAGAATCCAATGAAGCAAAGCCCAAAAGTCTCCAGGTGTATAACCCAATCGATACCCTTCCCAGGAAGCACAAATTTTCGGCTGATTACGTCAACGACAAGTTGAATTTTGTCTCCGTTCGCGACGGCAGGAATTCTTCTTATATGAATTTCTTTGTCCATTTTGAAAAGGATGACGGAGCTTGTAAAGGAGAACTGAAAGGTGAAGCGCGATTCCTTAATACAACTACAGCCCAATATCGGTCGGCCGGAGATCCCTGTATTGTTGAATTTTCATTCACGCCGGCCTCAGTGCGAATGAGAGAGGTGGAAGGCTGTGGGAATCACCGCGACATAAAATGTTTTTTCGAAGGAACCTACCTCAGACAAAAAGAATCCAAAGCCAAATCATCTAAGAAAAAAAGCAAATAAATGTTGCAATAAAAAAAAATCATGCATAATATTTTCAATTCGAAGATTTTTTGCAAGATTTTTTTTCAAGTAATGCAAATCAATTTTATCCTTTATATTGCGTACTTCTTACACAACAAAAAAATCAAGATTTAGAAACAATACAGTATGAGTTTTAAGAATTTTAGTGTTCCGTATCCTGTAGACGAACGATATTCAAAAAAAGTTGCCTATTTCTCCATGGAATATGCGGTGCATCAGCCACTCAAAATATATAGTGGGGGACTTGGATTTTTAGCGGGGTCGCATGTGCGCAGTGCTTATGAATTGCGCCAGAATATGATTTTTATTGGCATACTTTGGAAATATGGATATTACGACCAGGCGCGAAACCAGGATCAGACCTTGCAGGTTACCTGGATGGAAAAACAATACAGCTTTCTCGAAGATACAGGCATAAAATTTCAAATAATTATTCATGAACATCCTGTTTGGGTTAAAGCATGGTACCTGAATCCTGAGACATTTAAGAACGCGCCACTTTTTTTGCTTAGCACAGATTTGCCTGAAAACGATTATGTATCTCAAACTATCACGCACAGATTATATGATGCCAATGTGGCTACCAAAGTAGCCCAGTTCATATTGCTCGGGGTAGGTGGCGCGAAATTGGTAGATGAATTAGGGTTCAATCCGGATCTGTATCATCTCAACGAAGCGCATGGCATCAGCTCTGCATTCTACTTATATCAAAAATATAACAGGAATGTGGAAGAAGTGAAAAAGCGCTTGGTATTCACGACCCACACACCGGAAGAAGCAGGAAATGAAAAGCATGATATCTATCTGTGCAGTAAGATGAGTTATTTCTGCGGACTTTCGCTGGATGAAACCAGGAAATTGACTGGCATCGAAGATGACGCTTTCAACCATTCACTGGCAGCTCTTCGACTCGCGCATCTCGCTAATGGTGTTTCTCAACTCCACGGGAAAGTATCCCGGGCTTTGTGGAGTAAGTATAACAATATTTGTCCGATCATTTCAATTACAAACGCGCAAAATTGGCGCTATTGGGCGGACAAGGAACTGTATAAGAAGAAAGAAATAGGCGATGATTATTGGTGGGACGACAGGAAAAAATACATGAAGAAAAGGGCATTCGAACTGGTCGCCGATCAAACCGGAAAAATATTTGATCAAAATGTATTTACAATCGTGTGGGCGAGGAGATTTGCCGGATACAAAAGATCTGAATTTTTGACCAGGGATATTGCACGGTTCAATAAATTGACGAGTGACTTGAAATATCCGGTTCAAATCATTTGGGCTGGCAAGCCATATCCAATGGATTATCCTGCCATTAACGAATTCAATCATCTTGTTCACCTCAGTAAGAATTACAAAAATGTGGCCGTGATGATCGGGTATGAATTGACCTTGTCCAAACGGTTAAAACAAGCAGCAGATTGTTGGCTGAATAATCCTCGTGTGCCCAGGGAGGCTTCCGGCACAAGCGGAATGACAGCTGCTATGAACGGAGCGGTGAATTTCTCGACAGATGATGGATGGATTCCTGAATTCATCAACCATGGTAACAACGGATTTGTCATCCCCAAGGCAGATTATGCAAACATGACCGTGCAGGAACAGGATGATTATGATTTCAGGAAAATGTATGAAATTTTAGAAGAGCAGATTCTGCCACTTTATTATACGCAATATGATACGTGGAGACAGATTGCGAAAAATGGCATGCGCGACGTACAATTCCAATTTGACTCGGGCAGAATGGCACACGAATATTATGACCTGCTTTATAAATAATTCCAGGGGAGACCTGCTCATCAATAACTGAATCAAGGACCTGCTGTATAAATATCAGCAGGTCTTTTTTTTCAATACCTGAGATTATTTTACGATTTCAAGCAACTCCACATCAAATACGAGGGTCGAACCTGCCTTGATAATAGGGCTCGGTTGCTGATCGCCGTAAGCAAGGTTGGAAGGAATGAATAGGCGCCATTTGCTTCCTACAGGCATTAATTGCAGGGCTTCCGTCCATCCAGGAATCACTCCGCCAACAGAAAACTCGATCGGCTTTCCTTGTTTTTCAGAACTGTCGAACACGGTTCCATCGATCAGTTTTCCCTCGTAGTTGCATTTAACTCTGTCGGAAGCTGTTGGTTTCGGGCCAGTACCGTCTTTTAGAATTGTGTATTGTAATCCACTGGGGAGAGCGACAACACCGGGCTTTGTTTTATTATCGGCAAGAAAAGCTTCGCCGACTTTCTTGTTCGCCGCTGCTTTGTCTGCCTTTAATTTCTGGATATGTGAAACTATGATATTGTTGCATTGCTGTTCATTCAACAAGAGTGTGCCTTTTTTCATAGCATCGTTAATTGCTTTGTCAACTACCTGCGTGTTGATAGCATCGATTCCCTGTTCTTTATAAAAATTCGCGAGACTGAGACCCACAGCATAACTCAAAGAATCGTTGTGTGTCTTCAACGGGTTGACCGGTGCAGGGCTCGCTGGTTTTTTCTTTGCCTGGCCAAAGCTCAACAAACCAAAAAATAAGGCCATCAGCAATAAGCAATTTTTCTTCATCATTGAATTTTGAAGTCGCAAAACTAATGTAATTGGGCAAAACCGGGAAAGTTTTAACTTTCTGGGAATCGTCGGTACAAAGCTCATGTTTATTCCACTTGAATGGGGCCTAATGGCACACCGGTTACAGCCTCCAACACCAAAGATTCAAAGATGAAGTCATCAAGTCCTTATCTAAGAAATAATAAATACTTTGCAATTTTTTTTGAATCAAAAGATCCACAGGATGGAACAATATATCAAACCAATCGAAATCAGGTGGGCGGATTTAGACCCAAATTATCATCTTCGCCATTCAGTGTATTATGATTATGGCGCGTTTTGCCGGGTAAATTTCTTATCTGAATTCGGATTGCCCGTAACCATCATGGAGCAATTGCATTTTGGTCCTATTTTATTTCGCGAGGAAGCCGTTTTCCGAAAGGAGGTAAGACTGGGTGATGAACTTACAATCGATTTGCAGGTATCTAAAGCCAAGCCCGATTTTTCCAGATGGAGTATCCGTCATCACCTGGTGAAAAATGGGAGTATTTTATCTGCGGTTATCACAGTGGATGGAGCATGGATCAATACCAAAGAAAGAAAATTAGCGACACCACCGTTGTTGATCAAAGATGTCTTCGCCAAAATGCCTAGGACAGAAGACTTTGTGTCAGGATAGCAATGAGTTAACATTTCCTTTTCATTTTTCTCAATAGTTTTATAAAAGTCAATTCTTCACGAAATAAGCCCCTGAACCGGGCGTTATTGTTTTGCCGACCCCAGTTTACACCAGACCATGAATTAAAATCTATACACATGAAAAAAATTGGCATTTTATTTATCTCCCTTTCATTTTTTCATCATGCTGTTACTGCCCAGAGCTCCATTGATGGATTATTAAAAGATGCGAAAAAGGCTGTCAGCGGCAACAAAGGATCAGGATTGAGCACTGATGAAGTGGTGAGTGGATTAAAGGAAGCGCTTACTGTAGGCACGGAAAAAAGTGCCAGCAAATTATCTGCAGTTGACGGATTTTTTAAAGACGCAGCAGTAAAAATTTTGCTTCCAGAGCAAGCACAAAAAGTTGAGAAGACGTTGAGAGGTATGGGTATGGGAAAACTGGTAGATGACGCGATACTGAGCGTGAACCGGGCAGCAGAGGACGCTGCAAAATCAGCAACGCCGATCTTTGTCAATGCCGTTAAGAAGATGAGCATCCAGGATGCAATGGGCATTCTCAGGGGACCTGATACCGCAGCCACTTCATATTTGAAGAAAACCACCACACCGGATCTCACTACCGCCTTCAAACCCGTCATTGATACATCTTTGAAGAAAACCGATGCTACAAGATATTGGAAGGATGTATTTGAGACATATAACAAACTTCCTACTACTTTCAAGAAGGTGGATCCGGATTTGGCTTCTTATGTGACGCAAAAGGCCATGGATGGCATCTTTTATTATGTTGCAGAAGAAGAAAAAAAGATCAGGAAGGATCCTGCCGCCCAGGTAACAGATATTCTCAAGAAAGTCTTTGGTGGAAAATAAGAATATAGCGCAAATGGTAAAAAATAGCTGCCGGAAGGCAGCTTTTTTATTTGATGCAGGAGGAATTTGATAAATACGATACTTTTGGCTGACACATCCCTGCAAAATACCAACCGCATGAAAAGGATTTCGTTCATTCTCCTGGCTTTCTTTACTATTCACGAGCTGCATGCTCAAAAGGCAAATCTCACTTCAGAAAAAACAGAACTGACTGCCGTTCCGGGTCAGACGAGTATTACAAAGAACAGTGTGCTCATCTCGGGTCATAAAATAGATTATACAGCAACGGCTGGCTATGCTGAAATGAAAAATGATACAGGAAAACTCATTGCAAAAATCTTCTTCACCTATTATAAAAAAGATGAGGAGGGTGCTGCCAGGCGGCCTATCACATTTGCTTTCAATGGTGGCCCCGGTTCTTCATCTGTGTGGTTGCATCTTGGCGCATTGGGACCGCGCAGAGTTGTACTTTCTGATGACGGCACTGCAGTCGGCCCTCCCTACCAATATATAAATAATGAATTTAGCTGGCTTGACAAGACAGACATAGTGTTTATAGATCCTGTCTCAACTGGCTTTAGCAGCCCGGCATCAGGAGTGAATGCCAACCAGTTTCACGGTTATGTCGAAGATCTTCAGTCCGTTGCTTCCTTTATCCGGTATTTTCTTTCTAAAAATGAACGTTGGTCTTCATCTAAATTTCTTGCGGGAGAAAGTTATGGCACAACAAGAGCGGCGGGTTTAGCGGATTATCTTCAATCCGAATACAGAATTTTTCTGAATGGAATATTTCTGATTTCTGCTGTTTTGAATTTCGGGACCAACGACTACTATGTCGGAAATGACCTTCCTGCGATTCTTTATTTGCCAAGTTTTACTGCCGCCGCCTGGTATCATAGGAAATTATCTCCGGAATTACAGACTGACCTGAATAGTGCTTTAAAGGCGAGTGAGCAATTTGCCATGAATGAATTAGCGCCGGCCTTATTGAAAGGTGAATTGCTGACAGATGAAGAAAACAATACTATCGCTGAAAAAATGAGTCGATTAACCGGACTGTCAAAAGAATTTTGCCTGCAAAATAATCTTCGGATAACTGACAACCGATTTTACAAAGAATTGCGAAGAAAAGATGGCTTAACAATAGGCAGGTTAGACGCGCGATTTACAGGCAAGGATTTTGACAATGCCGGTGAAGGCCCGGATTACGATCCATCCTTTGTAAATATTGACGGACCATTTACAGCCATGATAAATGAATATCTTCAAAAGGAACTACATTTCAAGGAGGATAAACCGTACAATATTTTCGGCAATGTTCATCCATGGAATTTTAACAACGTTCAAAATCGTTTCCTGAATGTGGCGGAGAATTTGCGTTCAGCAATGACCAAAAATCCTTCCCTGAAAGTATATGTTGGTGCTGGTTATTATGATTTTGCTACTCCTTATTTTATTGCTCATTATGATGTGACTCATATGTTTCTCAGGCCTGAACTAAGAGATCATATCCAGTTCCATTATTACCAGGCAGGGCATATGTACTATATCAATAAACCTTCTTTGATACAGTTTAAAAAAGACGTTGACGAGTTTTTTGATAAGAATAAATAGATTTTTTTTGAGTTGACCGTGGACGGATTTAGTTGATGGTTTGATAACTGTTAACTTCATTCCAGCCTGCTTTTGATAGTTGAAGTCTCTTTCAACTTGCGCTCACCCTTAAGTGTAGACGCCATCTTTAAAGCGTTGTATGCGTTTGCGATTCCACCGGTCCTGGACAGCGTAGAAAAATCGGCTTTTGTCTTTGTGCCCGGAACGCGCACCTTGACGCCTGTTGGCCTGAGCACTGAATTTTCAATAACATATTTTACCTGTCTGGCGGTCAGGGAAGGGTAATATTCCATGATCAAAGCAGCAATTCCAGTAACTACCGGTGCGGCCATGCTCGTACCACTGAACGCTTGGTAACCTCCACCCGGTACAGTAGAATAAATGCTTACCCCGGGTGCAAATAGATCAACTGTTTTTTGGCCATAATTGGAAAATCCTGCTGCCAGTAGACTATCTGGGCCACCCGTACTCGCACCAACTGTAATGAAATTGGTCGCCATTTTTTTTGTGCTTTCAATCATGGGATTCGGATAATCCATTTCAAGATCCATATCTTTTCCTTCATTGCCTGCTGCGTGGACCAGTAACACGTCATTCTTCTCTGCATATTGAACCGCTTCATCCACCCACTTTTTTCCTGGAGAATAATATTTGCCAAAGCTCATATTAATAACCCGGGCGCCATGGTCGACTGCATAGCGGATGGCAAGAGCAATATCTTTATCTCTTTCGTCTCCATTGGGAACTGCCCGGATTGCCATGATCATTACGTTGTTGGTAATTCCGTCTATCCCGATTCCATTATCACGGTTAGCCGCAATGATGCCGGCAACGTGCGTTCCGTGCGAAGGAGTTCCCGCTGCAATATTGCTGTTGCCGTACCTGTTGTCATTGATATTGTCCGGATCATCGCCAACGATGTCGCGTCTTTCTGCATTTGGATCTACGTCCAATGCAGCTAATCTATCCTTTGCTTCTTGCAGGTATCGCTTTTCTTCTTTGATAATATCTTCCAGCGACTGATCAGGTTTGATACGAAACTCTTTATAAACGGCCAGCATTTTTTGCTTTTCAGGACCGGCTATAGAATCAGGAATACTCATGATGTCCTTAGGATACAGTGTGTCTTTTTGAGAGGCGCGCCTGAGCAACGTATCTGCTCTGGTCGACTGCGTGACAGCTTCTGATAAATAGGTAACTTCTAAGGCCTGGTCGATTGAATCTTTCTCCCTGGCTTCCTTTAGCTTCAACCAGTAAGCGAATTCTTTCCTCTTATTGGGGTCGATCAAGGCGGAGTCTGTCTGATCGCCATATATGGGACGCAAGCGAAAATATTCGCGCGTGCCTTCATAACTGTCTGACGAGATATTTCGTCCATCCTTGCCACCCAGAAAGTTCCACCCGTGAATATCATCCACAAAACCATCATGGTCGTCATCGATTTCATTTCCGGGTATTTCGCGCGGGTTTGTCCAAATACGTCCCCTCAAATCTTCGTGAGCAGTATCTACGCCTGCGTCTATAACGGCAACGATCACCTGCTTGCTTTTTTTTCCAACAAGCAATTCGCTGTAAGCTCTATTGACGCTCGCGCCGTAAATGCTGTCTTTTTTTAGATCCATAAGCTGCCAACCTCTCGGAGTAAATCTTCGGGCTTGCGCGAGCACAGGACTTTGCAAGTAGACTAAGAAAGAAAAGACCAGAAGGAGGATACAGACGGATTTCTTCATGTAGCCCTTATCATTTATCATTTTGAATAATAAAACCTATTCAATTTAATTCAATCTTCCCATCCTGATTCATTTTCTTTTGTGTACTTTCTTGTCCATTGGTTAGTTTTTTGTTAATTGCAAATGCTTCAAATGTGAATCGGAAATGCTGATAAAGACCTTGTCCTTATACCGGAATGCTTATGGCGGTTTGTCACGGGATACATGGCTTTTGTCATTTGTCATGCTCGTTAACCGAAGCGGCACCATGGTCATTCCTTTCATGACCATTTACCTCACTCAGCCCACCATGGGATATTCTATTGGCCAAGCGGGTATTGTCATGGGAATATTTGGTGCAGGTGCTATTTGCGGAGGATTCATTGGAGGGAAACTTACAGATAAATTTGGTTTTCATCAGGTTCAGCTAACTTCTTTGGTTGGAGGCGGATTGTTTTTCATATTGCTGGGCCTTATGAAAAGCTATCCTTTGATCTGCATTTTTACTTTTCTGCTTAGCCTGGTAAATGAATCTTTTCGGCCTGCCAATTCTACAGCAATTGCGCATTACAGCAAGGAAGAAAACAGAACCCGGTCTTATTCTTTGAATCGTTTGGCAATTAATCTGGGGTGGGCGATTGGCGGAGCGCTGGGAGGTATCCTCGCATCTCTAAATTATCATTTATTATTTTGGACAGACGGTTTAACCAATATATTAGCGGCATTATTGCTGAGGCATTTTTTGTCACCTGACAGAACTGAACCTTCTCCTGAGAAGAAAGAATCTCTGCAGGTTCCGGCAGTTTCTGCGTTTAGGGATAGAGTTTATCTCATCTTCATTGTCATCACCATTTCTTTCGCAACTTGTTTTTTTCAATTGTTTACGACACTGCCCGTTTTTTACAAGACAACGGTTCACATGTCAGAGTTTTTCATTGGCTTGCTGATGGCATTGAATGGGGTGATCATCACGCTGGTGGAAATGGTGTTGGTTTTCCGACTGGAAGGACGAAGGGAAAGCCTTTTTTACATCAGGAATGGATTTCTGCTGGCAGGTATATCTTTTCTTTTGATCAATCTACTACCTGCTTCATATGCTTCAGCCGTTTTTTGCATGATCCTCGTCACTTTTGGAGAAATATTATCTATGCCTTTCATGAATTCGTTCTGGATTTCCAGGACTGCGGTGACCAATCGTGGACAATATGCGGGGCTCTATACGATCGCCTGGTCGATTGCGCAGGTTATCGGTCCGGCCGGTGGAGCTCAAGTGGCAGAACGATTTGGATTCAGAACATTGTGGTGGTCAATCGGCGGTTTATGTGTCATCACTTCAATTGGAATTCGCTGGCTTTCAAAATCAATGTCGGAATGAAAGAAATTGCATCTTGCTTAGCCCTTTAATTCACAATTCATCATCCAATGAATACCGAATTGATCAACGCATTGGCCAAATCGTGAATGCCAGAAAGTGTCCTGGATAGGCATTACAATTCTTCCCCCTTCAGAAAGTTTCTCGAAAAGATCATTCATTCTTTTTTTGTCTTTGAATTCAAGGGTAAGCCTGATATTGCTGCCTTCCTGCGATATATTACCAGGAAGAACGTCCGACATATAAATAAGATTATCGCCGAACTGAAACCGCGAATGCATCACCTTGTCTTTGTGTGATTCGGGAATAGGGATACTGCTTTCGCTCATTCTTGAAAACTCCAGGATCTTTCCTCTGAAACATTTTTTGTAGAAATGAAGGGCATCTTCGCAGTTGCCATTGAAATGCAGGTAGGTGATCAATTTCATATTTCTTTCAAAGTTGAATGCTGGTTTAGATAGGAAATTTTTTTAAGGGGAATGCACCCCCCGTTCATTTAAACCGGATCTTATATAAAAGTATGATGCTTGCGAAGACAAGAGTAACCCCATTTGCCAGCGCAACGGGGAGGTTGTTGCTAAAGATTCCATATAAAAGCCAAAGAAATGTGCCCAAGGTAAAAATTGAATACATGGTAAGAGAAATTGCTTTGGTGTCCCTGGTTTTAATTGTCTGTATTGCCTGGGGGATAAAGGAAACTGTTGTACCACAAGCCGCTGTTAGGCCCAGTACAGTTATGAGATCCATAAGCACAAATTGTTCTTTAAGGTAATCAATTTGCAAATGCCTTTGGCAAAGGTCAGGATTCCAGGTATTTCCACCGCTAATACAATTTTTGGGCTTTTTACCCGTTCTTTGTGAGATACCTTTTGAAGAACCCATATTCATTCCCTATGTCCCCTAATATCCAAAATCAGCAGGATCGCCTGGCTGAACTATTTCGTCAGCAGGACAACCAGATCGCACAGGAAAGCAAAGTGGCTTTTCTTAAAATTCAGAGTTGGCAGTTTGCCATGAGGACGCCAGAAATTGGCCAGAGTTATTTGAAGGAAGCTGCAACCATGATCAAACAATCCTTACTTTCCTTTGTACCAAACACCTTTGTTTTGAGCGAAGAGGGATTCTACGTGGATGCGATCGAAAATTAAGCATTTACTACCTGCATAGATAAACTCCACAAGTGAGAGGAATAGCAATGCATATTCTTAAGCTTGTGGATTTTTTTTTTTTACGAATAATGGGCGCACTCTTTTAATTCTCTTTCTGAATATGCCAGTTTATAATGAGCCAGAACATCGTCCGGTACGCCATTCCACTGATTGGGCGTGTTGCCGATATACCCAATGTCTTTGACGCCTATCTCGGTAGTATAGAAAGCTGTGGCTGTTAAGTTTCGCATGAGATTGAAGAAGGCAACTCCCGGAGCGAGTTTCGGTTTATCCTTCACCCGATCGGGCCATGCGATCAGATCCACTATTTCCATCTGTTCATATCCGCGACAATCTTTGAATGGTCTTTTGTAACGATTCATGCACTGATCGTCCAGCCATTTTATTCCATCGCGTAAAGGTGCCTGGTGTTCAGGCATATCGTTCACAATAAATTGGAAAAATTCGGGCACTTGCGCATCGGTAGCGCTTCCACTAACATTATCACGGGGAATAATAATATCAGCCAGAATGGTAATTGTAGCCATTTCGGCTTCATTGAAAAATATGAGATCTTTTATTCTGTTGAAATGCTCTAATTCTTCCGGCATGCGGTTAAAATCAAAAGTGCGACGTGCAAGGACATTGGGATGATCCGTCGCGGCACCTTTTTTATCAGGGGCGTTACAGGCCTCTGCCAATGCACTTATCGTTAGGCCTCCTATAATTATCGATTTGATTGATTCGCGCCTGTCCATATTAATTAATTACTTCTGGTTTTAGATATTTTGTTTTTTCATTTGGTCCACAATATATTCACTGGTCCGCATGGATAGCGCCAGGATGGTCCAGGTGATATTTTTATCTGCTTGTGATACAAATGGTCCTCCATCTACACAAAATAAGTTTTTGCATTCATGAGCCTGGCTCCATTTATTCAACACCGATCTTTTCCTGTCATTTCCCATTCTCACGGTTCCGGCTTCGTGTATAATGTTTCCAGGATTATGAAGACCATAATTATTCTTAGGCCCATTGTCTTTGCCATACGTTATTATCGCACCCATGGCGTGAAGGATTTCAGAAAACGTTTCGCTCATGTGCTTGGCCTGGTTGATCTCGTAGTCAGTGTAACTGGTATTGAAGCGAAGCACCGGAATGCCGTATTTGTCTACTACTTTGGGATCGATTTCACAGTAGTTATCTTCCCGGGCAATTGATTCTCCCCGACCAGCCATGCCAATATGCGATCCGAATAAATAGCGGTAGTCTTCTTTGAGTGAAATTCCGTAGCCGCCTGCTTCTTTTTGCTTGCCATTTATTTTATATGCTCCGTTTAATTCCTCTATGCCCCAATAAAATCCATAGAGAGGCATGCCAAAACCACCGCCATATTCAATGTGATAACCTCGAGGAAAGTCGAGCTTCTTATTGTCGAGCCACCAGGGGGAGTAGATATGCATGCCACCCACACCATCTTCATTATATCTTTTTCTATCGAATAGTTCAGGAATGATTCCTCCCATGTCTGCTCCTGTGCTGTCGTGAAGGTATTTTCCCGCCACGCCGCTTCCGTTAGCAAATCCGTTTGGATATCTCGGTGATTTCGAATTCAGCAATAGTCTTGCACTTTCACAGGCACTCGCTGCGAGAATAACTGTCCTTCCGCTTACCTGGTATTCTTTCATGTCAGTTTTATTGACATAGGAAACGCCTGTCGCCAATCCTTCCTTATCGCAAAGGATCTCGCGAGCCATGGCATTGGTGATCAGATCGACGTTTCCTGTTTTTAGTGAAGGAATGACGAGGCAGGAAGAAGAAGAAAAATCTCCATATACTTTGCAACTTCTTCCGCATTGACTACAGAAAAAGCATTGACCGCGCTCAGCATTGATTTGCTTGGTGAGAATGGATAACCTGGATGGTATAACGGGAATGCCTATCCCAGTCGCAGCTCTCTTGATAAATAATTCATGCAGCCTCGGCTTGGGAGGAGGCAGGAAGATTCCGTCAGGGTCATTTTCCAGACCTTCATTGGATCCGAAAACACCCAACAGGCGATCAATTTTGTCGTAATAAGGTTTTATGTCATCATAGCCAATGGGCCAATCATCTCCCAAACCGTCAATACTTTTTCTTTTGAAATCTTTAGGGCCGAATCTTAGAGAAATCCTTCCCCAATGGTTGGTGCGACCTCCTAACATTCTTGCCCGCCACCACTCCCATTTCCAGGGCCCTTTTCCTGTTTGGGTATATGGCTCTCCGTCGATTTCCCACCCCCAGTAGCATCCGTCGAAATCGCCAAAAGGGCGAAACCTGGTGCCGGCTCCCCGCCTGGGTGATTCCCAGGGGTTTCTCAACTGATTCGAATCTTTTTTTGGATCGAACATCGGTCCTGCTTCAAGCAGACACACTTTGAGCCCTGCGTTGGCCAGTACGTATGCAGCCATACCTCCTCCTGCACCGGAACCTACAATTACTGCATCATATTTCTTTGACTCCTTCTTGATCTGAAGATCTCCCATAGTGACGAGAATAAAAATTTAAATATAAAGGATTTGATTACTTCGGAACAATTTTTTTTCGAATTAATTCCCTGCATTTCCTCTTACCTAATTGAAGTGATTTCCATCAAGGAGAGGATGTTGTCCGCGAAGTGAATGCCTTTCGGGATGCAATATAAGGTGATCAAAAAAAACTTCTGCAATCCAGGGTTCAAATCTGAACTTGAAGAAATTGAAGCGTTTGTCGTTTATGGGAAAAACAGAATACCTGTCCGGACATAATCGAAATATTATTGAGATCGATTTTATTTCGTTTTCGGGTATTTGCACAGTAGGAAATGCAGCATTTACGGCTTCGATATACGATTTTAATCCATCAGTAGTTAATTGCACTCTGCCCTTTATTCTGCTTGCTACATCGTGCATAAATTCTTTTGCCGATGCAATATCTCTTTGACCTGGGTACTAAGATAAAATTAACTTGCTGTATGAATCAATAAGACACTGGCTATCTCCATGACTCCCTGCAAATAATATTCACCTGGGTCGCTGTCGGTTCTGTTTTGTGCCTGCACAGGAATTCCAGTCGTAATGATGAGGATAAAAACCGGGATACTCTTCATTCTTCAATATTCTGTATCTTGTTAAGGTCCGAAGATTTCTTTTCATTCAAATAAATTAGCCCTTCAACAACTCCTAAACACCCATCACATGAGACAATCAATTTTTTTGATCTTGCTGCTATTTGCGTTTCGATCTTCACAGGAACAAACAGTGAAAAATGACAGTTTAGAGGTTGCTAAAAAGGACAGTCTTCAGGCCAAGCATATCAAGGACAGTCTTCGCATGGAAAGACTTTTATCCCAAGCACAATATCCATTAATTAAAAACAGCAAATGGTCTGGCGCACTGGCGGTCCAGGATATTCAGGAGAAACCTGATCCTTCAATGAAATATAAACTCTTAATCGAGTCCACTATCTGGTCGAAGGATACGGCATCCTGGAAAGAAATTAATGACGGTTTAGCCGAAGCAGGCAGAATCATCAACTTGCATATTGCAGCGGGAGTATCCAAAGAAAATATGGAGGTAGTAATTGTGGTCCATGCACGTGCCCTGAATGTCTTTCTCCAGGATTCAATTTATAAAAGGAAATTCAAGGTCCGCAATCCGAATCTGGACATACTTGGACAATTTGCAAATCTTAATGTGAAACTGATCGCTTGCGGTCAGGCAATGCAATTCTTCGAATTCGATAAAAAGGATTTCATTCCGGAGGTGAGAACGGCATTATCTGCAAAAGTTGTCTTGTCGACGTATCAATTAAAGGGATTTGTTTTGTATCAAATACGGGAGGAAAATTAGTTCGTAGATCGATATTTTTAATTTAGTAAACAGCTAGCAGTTGTCAGTTGACAGTCTTCAAGATCGATTACACGGAGGTAGCTCAAGTATATTTGACTGCTAATTGCCACCTTCAACTTTTTTTTGAGGCATTATTCTTGCGCCAAATGTTTGTGGGGAAATTCTTTCTTTAACGCTAAAGGAAGTTGCCATGAAAAAATTATTCATCTTATCCTTTTCGTTCTTTCTTTCTTTCAACCTTCTTATCCTACAACCTCAAACAGCAAAAGCGCAAATGGGAGTAAGTTTCCAGGTATTTTTTGATCAATTAAGTCCATTTGGAGTTTGGATAAATGATCCGAGATTCGGGTTTGTCTGGATCCCAAGGCAGGTTCCAAGGGGATTCAGACCCTATGCTACAAGCGGCCACTGGGTTTTTACATCTGATGGTTGGGCATGGGTTTCAAGTTTTCCCTGGGGATGGGCCGCATTTCACTATGGAACCTGGACCTATGACAACAGGTTTGGATGGATGTGGATACCCGGTTCCGTCTGGGCACCAGCCTGGGTAACCTGGGGGGAATTCCAGGATAATTTTTGTTGGGCTCCGATTGGCCCCAATATAAATATCGGAGTCGTTTGGAATAGCTGGCGCCCACCTATTTTTTGGTGGACATTCGTCCCCAGGAGTCGTTTCACGAGTGTGCGTTTAAGCAGTTTTTTTGTACCCATGACAAGTGTCACAGTTATTAATAATATAACTGTAATTAACAACTTCAACAGGTCACCCCGAGGCACCTTCATGCGGGGACCACAAAGAGAAAATGTAGAAAGATTTACCCGAACCAATATTACTCCTGTTCGAGTATCGGATTCCAGGACGCCGGGCAGAACCAATGTGAGGAACGGCGAGTTGGCAGTTTACCGTCCAACGCTTAATCAAAATGCAGGTTCGTCCAGGCCTGCGCCGAGAAACGTGCAGGATATGAATACCATGGACACACGAAATTTGCCAGGCCTCAGCAGACCAGGAGAAGCGAATAGTAGCAGCAGGCCCTCAACCCCGACCACCAGCAGGCCTTCTGTACCCAATGCCAATACGAGACCCGGGCAGGATAATGCCATCCCGGGACGGAATAATCCTGCCGCTCCTCCTGCAGCGGGCAGACCTGGTGCGACAAACCCGCCGCCAAATCAAAGGCAACCTGCACAGCCGTTACCAGCGCAAAGAACCCCTGCGGCACAAAATAATCCTCCACCCATACAAAATCCCCAAAACCAGCCCCAGCCAACGCGTCATGGTCGACCAGCGGGGCAGCCCTCGAATCCACCCCCTAATCAGCAACCCAGGAACCGCTAAATAATTAAGCCCCCCTAGATTCAGTCCGACAAGGTTTTCCGCGTTGTCGGACTTTTTATTTTATGGTAGGGAACATTTACTGAGTAGTCGCACCATAAACTCAGGCATCCCCACATTTGTTATCTTTAGCACCGTTAATAATTAATACATGAATAGTCGAGAGGTCTATGTTTTGGGTGCCGTGCGCACACCAATCGGAAGTTTTGGAGGAGTTTTGAAAGATATTTCCGCAACACGCCTTGGCGCTTTGGCCATCAAAGGCCTTTTGCAAAAAACCGGGCTTCTTCCTGAATTGGTGGAAGACGTATTGATGGGCTCCGTGCTCCAGGCAAACCTTGGACAAGCTCCTGCGAGGCAGGCAGCGAAATTTGCCGGCCTCCCTGATACCGTGAACTGTACTACCGTAAATAAGGTCTGCGCAAGTGGAATGAAAGCCATTAGCCAGGCTGCACAAAGTATTCTCCTTGGAGATGCCGATGTGGTGGTAGCAGGAGGGATGGAAAGCATGAGTAATGTTCCCTTTTATGTCGAACAACTCAGGTGGGGTAACAAATATGGCAATACAAATTTAATTGATGGTTTAGCTAAAGATGGCCTGACAGATGTGTATGATGGAAGAGCCATGGGAAATGCAGCTGAATTGTGTGCGTCCACATGCGGAATCAGTCGCGCCGATCAGGATGCGTTTGCAGTTAGCAGTTATGAAAGAGCACAAGCCGCATGGAATACAGGAAAATTTACAGATGAAGTTTTTCCGGTGGAGGTAAACTTAAAAAAAGGAGAGCCAACGATCATCAGTCGGGATGAAGAACCTTTTAATGTAAAGTTTGATAAGATCCCTCAGCTAAAACCAGCCTTTCAAAAAGATGGAACTGTTACCGCTGCGAATGCAAGTTCAATGAATGATGGTGCTGCCGCTTTATTATTGGTCAGTAGCGAAAAAGCAGTTCAGTTAGGGCTCCAGCCCATTGCAAAAATTCTCTCCTTCGCTGACGCAGAACAGGCGCCTGAATGGTTCACAACTTCCCCCGCTTTGGCATTGCCGAAGGCTGTTAAGAAGGCGGGTCTGAAAATGGATTCCATCTCATACTGGGAGTTAAATGAAGCATTTTCCGTTGTCGGAATTGAAAATACGAAACGCCTCAAATTAGATCCTGCCAGAGTGAACATACATGGTGGCGCCGTTTCGCTCGGTCATCCATTGGGATGTAGTGGTGCCAGAATTATGGTGACGCTTATCCATATTTTAAGGCAGAACAAAGCAAGATATGGAGCAGCGGGTATTTGTAATGGCGGCGGGGGCGCCAGCTCTATGGTCATTGAAGCAGTTTAATTCGCATGAAGATTGCTACGTCAAAACATTCAACCAGAGGTTCCTTTCTAATAAATGAGCGGAATCAGCTTTTTGGTTTGACGCTTGTACTCACGATATTCGGGGAATTCATTTGACAGCATTTTTTCCTCAGCTTTGATTTTTAATTGGATGGCAAAAAATAAAATCAAAACTCCCAACAACGCGCGCCATTCTCCTATTATGATGGCCACTCCGAAAAGGCCGAATAACAGTCCTGTATAAATTGGGTGGCGGGTAATCGAATAAGGGCCACTCCTGATTAGTTCATGGTCCTTTTTTATCGTTACGATTCCACTCCAATTATTTCCCAGCCAAGCCCTTGCCACGATGGCTAAAATGATTCCAGCCAGATTGATTAACAAACCAAGGTAAGGCAGCCACTTCAGGGGAGGCAGAAATTTTGAACCCAGCCAACCGATGGACATAAATTTTCCAAAAACAAATGAAAAGCCGGTTATCATGATCGCGAGGTAAACTACTCTCGGAAGGGTTGCTTGTCTTTTTACTGTTATTTTAGTTTTCATTCCAGTGTATACCCAGTAAAGAAGAAGAATAGTCCAGGCAATGGAACTGATCCCGACAAAATCAATGTGACGCATGATAGATAAGATTGTTCTTGCAAAATTAATTCAGACCGGATAGGGGAGTGTAGGACGATTAGAATGAAGAATTGTACTTTTTAAGGATTTCTTCCCGGAATTCCTGAGGAGTAGAACGGTTCCATTTTTTAAAGAAGCGATTGAAATATGCCGGATCTTCGAAGCCAGTCTGAAAGGCAATTTCTTTGATGGCAAGGGTGGAGTGTATGAGAAGGCGCTTTGCTTCGATTAATTTTCTCTCCTGGATCAACTCCGATGCATTGCGGCCGGTACTCGCTTTGACAATTTGGTTGAGATGGCCTGGAGAAACGAATAACATTTTCGCATATCCAGTAACGGTAGTAACTGACCTCCAGTGTTTGTCAACTAAATCGCGAAATCTTTCCACCAAGACTGTCCCTCCTTCTGTCCATTCAGCACCTGCAACAACCTCCTGGTATATCCTGCTGAGTTCCAGCAGGAGTGTGCTGAAATAAGACCGGATCAGTGAAGGTGAAAACGAGTCGGGTTGATCTTGCTCCCTGATCATTCTTTGAAAAAGAGCAGCTATTTGAATAGCCTGATTTTTATTCAGGGAGAGCATGTTGGTATGCCTGAGATTTTGAATCAGAGGCAGGGACGTTTCCGATGACTGTAGCATCTCCGATTTGAAGACCACGCTATAGCCACCGAAATCGCGCGCAGTTTCGAATAAATGAATTTGTTGTGGTAGCATGAAAAAAATATCTCCGGACTTACATTCATAAGAGCGAAAATCAATGTCGTGCTTTATATAGCCGGTAGTTACCAGAAAGATAGAATAAAAGTCTACCCGATGTGGCCCTATGAAAGAGGTCGCCCGAAATTTTTCGTAGCGCCCGCTGATGATTTCCTGGATGTGAAAAATGCCCTCACGAATTTTCCGGGTGACGATCTCTTTCTGATTTTTCTGCTTCATGAGGCAAGTGAATGAGAAATTAAATGCCTTCGAGGAATTGTGCATGTATATAATCCACTACACTGGTGAGATCATTGGTTTGCTCAAACACCCTTAGCTGCCGGTCGGCACCAGTTCCTTTTTCGAGGATTTTAGAGACGACATTGATCCACTTTCTGCTTCCCAGTTGATCTATCACATCATCTACAAAATCCAACAGTTCATAGATCAGTACGCGGGTATTTACTTCTTCTTCTTTCCCAAAATCAATCAACCTGCCATCAATTCCGTAACGGCTGGCTCGCCATTTATTTTCATTTATCAGGGCGCGCTGGTAGATAATGAAATTGAGATTTTGTGATCGAAGTTTGTAAATCTTGGCACACACAGCCTGGAATAATGCCGCGATACAAATGGTCTCTTCTACGGTCATAGGCACGTCGCAGATCCGGAATTCAACGGTATTGAAAAAAGGATGCACGCGCAAATCCCACCAGATTTTTTTGGCGTTGTCGATGCAATTGGTTTTTACGAGGAGTTTCACGTAATTTTCATACGCTTCGATGCTTTCAAAGTATTCGGGTATGCCTGTCCGTGGGAACTTATCAAATACTTTTGTCCGAAAAGATTTGTATCCTGTTTTTCTTCCCTCCCAAAAGGGGGAGTTAGTGCTTAGCGCATAAATGTGAGGAAGAAAATACCGGGTAGAGTTGGCAATATGATTGGCCATCTCGCGGCTTTCCATGCCGACGTGCACATGCAATCCAAAGATCAGGTTGCTTCGTGCTGCTTCCTGCAGCTCGTTTACTATTTCATTGTAACGGGCATGATCGGTGATAAGCTGGCTTTCCCAATGACTGAAGGGATGGGTTCCTGCGGCACCTACCCAAAGTCCCAGATCGGATGCAATTTGTGCGACGGTCTTTCTTAGTGTAGCCACATCGTTAAAGGCTTCATCCGCGTTTTGGCAAATATCAGTTCCCACTTCCACCACTGCCTGGTGCATCTCGGCCTTCACTTTGTCTTTGATCACTTTTTGGCCTTCGATAACGATTTTCTGCTCGTGACTTTTTAATTCCCTTGATTCAGGGTCCAGGACCATGTATTCTTCTTCTACGCCCAGAGTAAAGTGATTGTAATTGATATTCGCCATGCAGTGAATTATAATTCTATGTCTACCTATGTATCTATTTGTCTAAGTGGGTGGAACAAACTGAGGTTCCGGTCTTTTCCACCACACAGACACTGGAACCCGGGTACACACAGAAGAAATTTGAAAGAAATTTTTATTACGAAATAACCAGACTCAGACTAATGAATGTCCCGCACTGCTCCTTCTCACATATTCTCCCCATGTCAGGTTGTCCACGTCGTCCCGGTGCGCCAATGCTCTTTCGATGGCATAATTAGCTGCGGTTTCTACCACCCAATTGAAATTTTCTTCACCCACACTGGCTTTTTCAGCGTCAGGCGCAGGATTACAAAAGTCTATGGCATAGGGAATACCGTTACGAACAGCCAGTTCGACAGTATTGAAATCATAACCGAGATACTGATTGATGCGCATTACAATTTGTTCCATCAACTGCAGGCGATCGGGGGAAGGAGTGAAACTGCTTTCATACCTGAGATGATGAGGATTCCTTGGCTCATAAGGCATAATCCTGACATACTTTCCACCGATACAATAACAGCGATAATATTCGTCAAAAATTATTTCTTCTTGTAACAGCATCACTAACTGTCCTGTCTCGCTGTGCTTTTGAAAAAATTCTTCTGTGCCTCGTAATTTGTACACGTTTTTCCATCCGCCACCGGCGAATGGCTTCATATATGCCGGGAATCCGATGTACTTGAAGATTCCTTCCCAGTCGAGGGGAAAAGCGAGATTGGAGAATGACTGATCGCTGGTATCTGCAGGATGATCCCTGGATGGCAATAAAACAGTCTTGGGTACCGGAACACCAATTTTCGTAGCAAGACAATTATTAAAGAATTTTTCATCGGCACTCCACCAGAAAGGATTATTGATGACAGCGGTTCCGGAGAGGGCTGCGTTTTTAAGGTATCCACGATAAAATGGAACGTCCTGAGAGATACGGTCAATAATGACGGCATAACCATTTGCATCACCCTGGACGACCTTGTCAATTCGAACCGGCTCGGCACTGATACCCCTGATATTCTTTCCATTCACCCTTTCAATAAATGCCATCGGAAAACTCCTTTCCTGCCCGAAGAGGATGCCAATTTTTTTCATATTAAAAGATTTTTATCGTGTAATGAATGTACGACAATAAG
>PSRA01000029.1 GCA_003175695.1 Bacteroidota bacterium
TGATTATAGGCGGGTGATATTTCCCGTCGTAAAAGGGTGAAGGAGATTATACCTTCACCTTTCTTATTTTATGAACCTTCCTGCCAACTCTCATTTTAACTTGTTTTTCTGAAAAATCAGTTCAAATTCACTTCGGTACAAACACTTAACCGGCCAAAATCCCGTTAATTGTTGGATCTACGACTAAAAATCCAGTAATCTTGTTCGCCGAAATCCTTTTTCGTTTATTTGCTTGAAAATTCAATCGAATGAAACCCAATATAGCGTTTGTTACAGGTGGCTATTCAGGTGAGGCCGTGATTTCCTACAAAAGCGCCGCGACTATTGAACAACATATCGATACTGAAAAATACTCCGTTTATAAGATTGACATAACGAAGGAAGGGTGGTTTCATGTTCTAAAGAATGGCATGAAAATCCAGGTTGATAAAAACGATTTTTCACTTACAGTTAAAGGATCAAAAGTGTTGTTTGATGGGGTACTGATCGGTATCCACGGCACTCCCGGCGAAGACGGTAAACTGCAGGGTTATCTTGATTTGATGGGGCTTCCTTACACAACCTGCAATGCGGCAGTATCTGCTCTTACTTTCAATAAACGGTATACGGTTGCCGTAGCTTCTTTTGCCGGAATTAAAGTGGCTAGGTCTGTAATGATGATAAGGAACAAACTCAATCATGCAGAAGAAGTGGCGAAACAATTAAAGTTCCCGGTTTTTGTGAAACCGAACAATGGTGGCTCAAGTATCGGCATGTCACGTGTGAACCATCCTTCAGAGGATCTGGGTGCAGCAATTGAAAAAGCCTTCAAAGAAGATGACCAGATTCTTATTGAAGAATTTATTACTGGCCGCGAATTCACCATTGGAGTATTTCAATCAAATGGTGAAATCATTACTTTGCCATTTACAGAAATTAAAACAAAAAAAGAATTCTTCGATTTTGAAGCAAAATATACACCTGGTTTCACAGATGAAATTACGCCGGCTGACGTGAGCGAAGAGATTGCTGAAAAGGTTAAAGCGGCAGCAAAAAAAGTATACCAGGTATTCAATTGCAACGGAGTGATCAGGATTGATTTTATTTATAACGAAGAAATCGCTGAGCCATTCCTGCTTGAGATCAATACGGTACCTGGGCAAACCGAAGCAAGTATAGTTCCTCAGCAGGTGAGAGCGATGGGTTGGACCTTAAAACAATTTTATTCTGCGCTGATCGACGATGCATTGGCTAGCAAATCTAAGATCGCCAGTTGATGATCATTTAGACAGATCATTCATACTATTATCAAATCAAATCACGACTGTGCTCAAATTCCTAACTAGCAGACCACTTTGGGTCAACATGATCGCAGGGGTTGTCATCCTGTTTCTTCTCTTGTTTATCTTTCTGGGCTCGCTCGACCTCATCACTAAGCATGGAAAGACCATGAAAATTCCTTTGGTCACGGGTAAATCTTACAGTGACGCCCGTAAAATGTTGGAGAATCAAGGTTTCGATGTCCAGATACAGGATTCGATCTATTACGATACTGTTCCGGCTTTGCAGGTAATCAGACAATTTCCGGAAGCGGATAACCAGGTGAAGATCAACAGAACTGTTTACCTGACAATTAACAGGGCTGTTCCTCCGATGATCTCTATGCCTAATCTCGTCAGTATGACTTTCCGGAATGCAGATATGGTTTTGAAAAGGTATGGCTTGAAATTAGCTGATACGGTCTTTAAGCCAGATTTTGCCAAGAACTCAGTGCTCGATCAAATGTACAATGGTGAAAGTATTAAACCTGGCACAAGCATTAAGCAGGGAAGTGCAATAACCCTTGTCCTTGGAAATGGAGTAGGCATGGAATTCATCGTTCCTGATTTATTTGGTTTAACTTATCGTGAAGCGCGCGCGGCCCTGGCTGAATCTGGTCTCATTGCAGGTTCTGTTGTTCCGGATCATACAGTTACCGATACATTGAATGCTTTCGTAAAGAGTCAAAGTCCTTCCCGAATAGACGACAATGGCAAATTAAATCATATTCGTCAAGGCGAAATTGTCGACCTTTGGCTGACAGCTGAGAAGCCGGTCAGGGGATTAGATTCGTCAGCGGTCGTTCCAAGTCCTCCAAGTAACTATTAATAACTACAATATGCAAAATCTCACAGTAGAGCAATTAAAATCCATGATGGAACAGGGTGAATCATTTGAATTGCTTGATGTGCGCGAACCTTCGGAACACAGTGAATTTAATATTGGCGGTGTATTGCTGCCCCTCGGGAAAATACAATCAATGCAAATCGAAGAAATAGAAGACTGGAAGAATAAGGAAGTGATTTGTTATTGCCGCAGTGGCAACCGAAGCGCACAAGCCTGTATGTATCTACAATCTTTCGGGTTCACAAATACAAAAAATCTTACCGGAGGCATGCTTGCCTGGATGCAGAAATACGGGTCCCTTGAATCGAAATAACTGAAGGTAGAAGCGAGAGAGCGGAGGAACGGCGCGAAAGCGCAAATCAGGCGCCTTTCGCTCTGTTCCTCCGCTCTTACTTTGCGGAAGTCTTTATTTCAAATACTTCCTATACCACGCGATATACCTTTCTAATCTATCTTTTTGATAGCTGGGAACTGAGATACCATGAAATTGTCCCGGATAGATGATCAGCTGCGTTTCCACTCCTGTCGAACGCAACGCCTGGTACATCTGCTCACTTCCTGCTGTTGGCACATTGAAATCTTTTTCACCAGACATAAACAAGGTTGGCGTTTTAATTTTATCTGCCTGCAACAAAGGATAAGATATCTTCAAGTATTTATCGATACTCTTCCATGGTGGCCCTATTTCATTGGTATATTGACCAATATATTGGTCAACACCATAAAGTGACAAAGTAAATCCTGTTCCCGCGCCACTGCAAGCCGCTTTGAAACGCGTGTCAGATGCAATTAAATAGTCAGTTAATATGCCTCCATAACTCCAGCCCCCGACGCCTAATTTGTCCGGATCAGCAATTCCTTTTTTGACTAAATAGTCAACAGCACCATGTAGATCGATCACTTCCTTGTTTCCCCAATCTGCAAATATTGCCTTACAATAATCAAGACCCCGGCCACTGCTTCCTCTGTAATTAACTGCGGCCACTGCATAACCTGCACCTGCCAGCATTTGTCGGAATAAATCAAAACCATAGCTATTCTGACCGACCGGTCCGCCATGAATAAATAAAATCAATGGCAGTCGATCTTTTTTCACCGCGTTGGCCGGTAGGTAGAGAATGCCTGACACCTTGGTTCCATCTTTACTCGTTGACTCAAATCCTTCAGCTGTGGCCAGGTCAAGAGGTTTTACAAATTCATCCTGGTGGTTAGTCAGTCTTCTCGTTTTTCCATTTTCCAGGACGTATAATTCTTCCGGAATCTGGGACTCCGAAATCAGCGCGATCCAATTATTTTCCTTTCCTTTTTCAAGGTTGCTAAACTCTCGTTGACCATCGGCCACCTTGCTCATTTGTCCACTGGCGAATGAAAAACTGGCAACATATTGCTGCCGGTCGTCAACTACGATTGCAAAAATATTCTTGCCGTCTGAGGACCATCTTATATTGTTTACTGGTCTGTCCAAGTCTTTAGATAATAATCTGGTTTCGCCGCCATCCTTTGAAACTACTGCTAGCACAGACTCGTCATACATAAGAAAATCTCCTTCCGACGTCGATCTTGTGTAGGCAATCCACTTACCGTCAGGACTCCATTTTGGGGATTGATCAAAACCTTTCCATTGTGTGATCTGTTTAGATTTGGAGCCAGGTTTCGCGTCGATAATAAAAATATCCGAATTTTCATTTTTGTCAGGATCTTCTGTTCGGTTACTCACGAAAGCGATTTGTGCACCATCGGGACTGAAGCATGCTTCGCTTTCGTTAAAACTTCCGTTCGTTAATGTATCCAGTTTTTTCGTGGCAACGTCCATTAAATACAAGTGGGTAAACAATTTCTTGTATCGATATCCTTCATAATCTCGTTTGTACTGATAACGATCTATGACATATGGTTTGGTGGTTTTTGGTTTTGAGGTGTCTTCGGGTTCTGCATCATTTATGGTTAACAATAACTTTTTCCCGTCGGGCGCCCAAGAATAGTTCTCGATACCAGATTTGAAATCTGTTATTTTTTTTGCTTCGCCGCCTCTTCTGTCCATTAGCCACAGTTGACTGCCTTTTGCATTGTAACGTGCCGAAAGAAAAGCCAAATACTTTCCATCGGGACTCCATCGCGGCTTTGATTCATTTTCATCACTATATGTCAACTGAATATCCTGTTTCCCATCAAAGCTGACCATCCAGATATCGGAATTTATTTTGTCCGTTGTTGAATCGGCTGTTGCCAATGTGTAAGCAATCCACTGACCATCCGGTGAGCACTCAGGCTCATCTATATTTTGAATCCGGTAAATGTCTGATGGTCTCAGGGAGCGCTTAACCTGTTGGGCAAATAGAGCGAATGGAAGAAATGAAATGATCAGAATTGAAAGGACGCATTTTTTCATGTGAAAACTGTTGAGGGGTACATTCAAATATACAAAAACAAGCAAGATGCAAGTTACCAGCAGTTAGAGGGTAGGAGGAATCCCTGACACCGATGGCGGTTTCTATTTAACTTTATTATCTGCAAGATATTCTTCGTTTTGAATTTGAATCCGGCACATCCTGAAAGGTTTTGAAATGGGCACAAAAAATTTATCAGAACAACTCCTTGAAACCTGGAGAACGAATAACCAGGTGACAGAATTTTTCGTCGCGCAATTACCCGATGAATTATGGAACCTGAAGATTCCAGGCACTTCTCAAAAGACAATACGTATGCTCCTGGGCCATCTCCACAACGCGAGATGCATGTGGATCAAAATGACAGGTAACCAATTTAATATTCGCCCTCCGAGAAATGTTGACAGAAGAAGAGTTTCAAAGGCTGCCCTGCTTCAGGCATTAAGAAAGAGCAATGAAGCCATGGTTGATTTGCTGCAATCGGCACTCAGTTATGGCTTGCTGCCCATGAACTTTCCTTTTGCGAACATTCCTTCCGATGCAACACATTTCATGGCATATATGATAGCACACGAAGCCCATCACAGGGGGCAAATCGTCCTTGCCGCACGGCAATTGGGTCAACGACTACCAGAAAAAATTACTTCAGGACTTTGGCAATGGAAAAAGATGCACAAACTGCATTCAAAGAAATAGAAGCACACAAATCGGCACGCCTCCGCTCCCCATGCGGCCGGGCAGTAGTGTTTACGCTAATTCTAATTTTTTTTAAAAATTTAACCTAAAACTTTGTTCGTACGAATAATTTCCTACCTTTACCTTATGAAGAAGGATAAAAAAGATCAACCAACCAAAATTGAACCGACTAAATCCGAGCTGGAAATATTACAGGTTCTTTGGAAAGAAGGCCCCTCAACCGTTCGATTTGTAAATGACAGACTCAACGAACAAAAAAGAAGCGTTCAATACACTTCAACGTTGAAGTTAATGCAGATCATGGTGGAAAAGGCAATCCTCAACAGGGATGAATCCAGTATGAAACATGTTTATAGTGCTGCGCTGGAGGAAAAGAAGACAAAAGGATTCCTGCTGGATCGCTTCATTGACTCCATGTATAATGGTTCTGCTACCAGCCTGATGATGCAATTGCTCGGTAACAAGAAAACATCGAAGAAGGAGTTGCAGGCAATCAAGGAATTGATCGACAAAATGGAAAAGAAATAAGTTTTCATTGAAAATCTTTTGTATGAACTGGTTAAACTGGAAAGAACTCATACCTGAAAATATTGCTCAGGCTTTTTGCCGGACAATTTTCCATTCACTTTGGGAGGGCGCCTTATTGGCTATTGCCGGCGGGATCGTGATTCTATTGACCAGGAAATTCAGTTCTTCCATACGATATAATCTACTTACAATACTTTTTTTCTTATTTATCATAACAGTTTCTTTTACCTTCTATAGAGAGTTAGATTCAGGAAGCTCATATGCTTTCATCGCTACATTTCAGTCGTCAAATTATTTTAGCCCTGTTGGAACACATTCGGCTGTCATAAGCGACAAGACACTAAAGGTGATGGAAGTGATCAGCAATTACTTGAACACACATGCATTCATGGTAACGGCAATTTGGTTGGTTGTTTTTAGTTTTCGCTTTTTCAGCCTTCTTGCAAACATCGGCACTTCATACCGGATAAGAAAACGCGGGATTTATTTTCCGGATCAACTTTGGCAGAAAAAAATAAATCAATTGTCGCGCCACCTGGGGATCAGCCAACAGGTACAATTGCTGGAATCAAAATTGGCGCGGGTGCCCGTGGTGGTTGGATTCTTCAAACCTGTCATCCTCTTTCCGTTTAGCCTGCTTTCAAATTTACCAGTTCAGCAAGTGGAAGCAGTGCTTCTTCATGAACTTGCGCATATTAAAAGAAGAGATTTGTTTGTCAACCTTTTGCAGCATTTGGCGGAAATAGTTTTCTTTTTCAATCCTGCCGTTATCTGGATCTCATCGCAGATCAGAAATGAAAGAGAAAATTGTTGCGACGATATAGCACTTGCACAGCTCCATAATAAAACGCCGTTTATCCGGGCCCTGGTTGCTTTCCAGGAATTCAATTTAGATAAAGCATCTTACGCTGTAGGTTTTCCAGGCAAAAGCAATCATTTACTTAATCGGGTCCTTCGAATCGTAAATAACAACAATAAAACACTTACGAATATGGAAAAAATTCTTTTAGCCACGGGTCTCGTGGCAGTTGGACTTGTCACAATCACATTTACACAGGCAGAAAATGCCAAGTCCAAATTATTTGCTCCATCTGCAATTGGTCAGAATATTCAACAATCGCCCGCTATTCCACCGCCACCTGTTAAGACAGATTCCGTGCCTGAGGCAAACAACAAATCCAAAACGGTTCAAAAAACTTCCTTTCTTTTTTCTAAGGACGGGAAAAGTTATCGGGGAAGGCGCATTGACGGTAAGGTAACAGAATTATATGTTGACGGCCAAAAAATCCCAGATTCCAAATTGGGCGATTTTCAAAAGATATTTGAAGACATCGACTTGGACATGAAGCAAAAGGCACGCGACGTTGCTGAGAAACAAGAAGATCTGAAAGTCCAAAATGAAGCAATGGCAGCAGAGAGGTTGGCACTGAAAAATCAGATAGAAGCTGCAGCAAGAGCCAATGTGGAGGTGCAGACTCAGCAAGCAGAACAATATGCTAAACAAGCCAAAGAATATATTAAAGCGGTATCTGAACTTAAGTCCAGGCAGGATGACCTTGTGAAAATTCAACAGGAAATACAGGTTGCTCAGGTGAAGGAATACTTAAGCAGGATTCAGTCTCAATCTCCGATCATTGTTAACGGTATTACTTATGTTCCGGAAGCCAAGCTGGCCCCACCCGTTCCTCCCACGGTCGTTGCGTTGCCATCTGTGTCCAATAATGATCCAATTTCTTCAATAATCAGGGATTTAAAAATGGCGGGCATCATCGCCGATGATGTGACAATTTCTTTTACGCTCAATAGCAGCAAGTTGATCGTTAATGGGACGACTCAATCATCTTCAGTTCATAAAAAGTTTGCAGACAAATATATTCATGGCAGCAAGGACCATATAATTTATTCGGCTTCCAGGAATTCGGTACGTTCAGACGTCTACATTCAATAATCCGATATTGTTGAGATAAGCAGGCAACAGCGTTTTTCGTTGCCTGCTCAATCTAGAAAGAGAAATTAATTGCGAACATAAAATTCGGTCCTGCCATTGGGAACAAAAAATTCTCTGTGATCAACTGACCACCGGTAAAATAGCTATAAGTATATCCATTGGATTCATATTTTTTGTTGAATGCATTGTTCAACTGAAAAATCATTTCCGTCTTGCGGAGCGTTTTCCCACGGCGAGTATATACTATTCTGACATTTTGAGCGTAATAAGGGTTCAAGCTGCGATTTTCTTTTTGAGAATTATCCAGGTATTGCCTGCCTACGTATTTTCCTAGTAAGCTGAATTCAAAATTTCTGACAGGATAAAAACTGATAGTGGCAGCGCCTATGACGGAAGGGGCAAACGCTATATTGGATCTATTATAAGTGAATGATTTCTGCCCACCATTGTCATAATCGTCGATGTACTCCGTGTAGTCGAGCACTTTATTTTGGCTGAGAGTGAGATTGGCATCAGCGGAAAACCAGGGTGTCGGCTTCGCTGCACCTTGCAGCTCTATGCCTGCACGATAGCTTCGGGGAATATTCGTCCTGGTATATGAACCCACGTCATTGATCTTGCCCGTTAGTACGAGCTGGTTGAGATAATACATGTAGTAGAATGTTGTGGACCAGGAATAAATGGCTGCTTTTTTCTGAACGCTCAACTCAAAATCGTGGAGTGTTTCATGTTGTGGCTGTTCATTCATACCGGCTTCGAAATCATCCCGGTTAGGTTCGTGATTTCCTAATGAATAAGATAAGAAAGCCTGCCAACCGTGATTAAAATAATGGATACCAGCTTTGGGATTGAAGAACTGATATTTCTGATCGACTTTGATGGCAGGATTGTCATCAAATCCGTCGATAATATACCTGATATGCCGGTATTGCATATCTAAGAAAGCAGTCCAGTGGTCAGACAAATCTTGTTGCAGCTTGGCATAAATATTCATATCAGTCTTATCAGCAGGCTCCTGGTAATACCGGTATCCCAGCGGAACGCCGCCTTCCTGTGCCCAGGTAATCGTACCGTAATGCTGTCCATTATAGCGATCCCATCCGCCACCAATCGTCCATTGCGTTTTATTTTTCTTGTATTGCAATGAAAAAATACCCCCGTAGAAATAATTGTCAAGCCACCGCTGGCGAGTCAGATCGGTAGTGGTAATGGTGTCAGCACCTTTCACAAAATTTGGAAGCCCGTAATCGCTATAAAATTGTTCTGGCTTAAATTCTTCATAATACCCTCTGCCCCTGGTTAAGAAGCCTGCAACGTTCAGGGAAAGACTTTGACAAAACTGGTGGTTGAAAAATAATTGATAGTGATCTTGCCAGTAATTGTCCGTTTGATTCTTATAAGTAAAATAATTGTATGTTCTGGGATTAGACTGGAAAAGATTCAGAGAGTCCTGAACGGTGACATATAACGCACCGGGATACCCTGAATTGTTGGCGAAATGTTGATCAAGTGAAGTCTTGTCATTATTCAATTTTGCCTCGGGTATGCCTTGCCAGGCCTGATAGGTTTTTTCCGCTCCCGAAATAATATTAAAACGAAGGGAAGAATTCTTGTCGAACCAGGCCGCAGAAACGTAAAAAGATTTCAGGTCGCTGGTGGCCCGGTCGATGAATCCATTGCTCGAAATCCGGGATAAACGTGCATCCAGGGTAAAATGATCACCCATAAGACCGGTTCCGACTCTTACTGTATTCTTCCAGGTGTTGAAAGATCCAAAACTATTGTTGATTTCCGCATAGGCATTCGGGTTAAATTCATTAGTGGAAAAATTGATGGTGGCGCCAAATGCACCAGCCCCGTTGGAGGACGTTCCAACACCGCGCTGGATTTGAATACTATTTACCGACGAAGCGAAGTCAGGCAAGTCGACAAAATATATACCCTGAGACTCTGCATCATTGTATGGAATGCCATTGAGCGTCATGTTAATCCGGGTTGCATCCGTCCCCCTAATGTATATTCCCGTATATCCGACACCGTTACCTGCGTCGGAGTTGATTACAACAGAAGGAGTTTGATTTAGGATGAAGGGAAGATCCTGCCCGAGGTTGTTCTTTTCAATATCGCTTTTCGACAGATTGGTCTTGGCGAAAGGCGCTTTGTCACCTGCACGCAGCGCTGTCACTTCAATAGGCGTCATAAACAGGTTGATCCGTTGGAGCGGGATTTGGACAGATTGGCCCGGAACCACTTGGATGGAAGTATCCAGCTCTCTATAACCTATGTTGGAAATTCGAAATTGAAGTGTGCTCTTTTTTATGTTGGGTAATTCAAATGAACCATCTTCACTGCTGACAACAGTTCCGATGCCATGGATTTCTATGGTTGCAGAACTCAGGCCCGTCCCTGTTGTCCGATCGAAAATCCTACCTTCCAAATGAGTTTGTGACCACGCAAGTGGTCCGGATAAAATGAGTACAAATCCGGTAAACAGGCTTTTCATTGTTTCTATTTATTTGATTTCAAGCTGGTAACAATCCATTACCCTTTAAATGCTTTGAATTAAACAAATAGAGTAAGCTGCGAAATGAAGAGGAGCTTAGGACCACCTTCCCTGCGCAGGCATTACCCTGATCAGGTTCTACGGGTATCATCT
>PSRA01000231.1 GCA_003175695.1 Bacteroidota bacterium
TTGCCCGATGAGGGCTCGAACCCCAACATTCAGAGCCAGAATCTGACGTACTACCATTATACTATCGGGCAAAATTTAGGACTGCAAATATAGGGAAAAGCAAACAGCACTGATCAAAGGCAGAAAACCATCTATAATGACCGTTATAACGGATTAATCTTTAGAATCTTCGGACTTATTGACCATTTTATTATTTGATCAGACACTTACGCATTTTTTTTAATGCTTCTACGTTTACTAGCATACAGAATTGGGTAAATTGGCCGCCAATTTACTATATTGCTGTAATTCAATCATTTAGAAATGGCTGCCTCAAAACGAAAAAAACTTTAAAACCCGGTTACAATTCAGTACCCTGACCTTACTATTATATGAAAGCTGTAGGAAAATACGATGACGCTCAACTAATAGCAGCAATCAATGACGAAAAGGAACTCGACAAAGCAATCATGTTCATCTACCGTCATTATTCCGAAACAGTAAGTTCTTTTATAATTCATAATAGCGGAAACGAACAGGACGCCGATGATATCTTCCAGGAAACAGTAGTGAGCTTTATCGATGTGGTGAAAAAAGGAAAATTCAGGATGGAAGCCAGTGTCAAAACCTTCCTGGTGTCCATCGCGCGAAACTTGTGGCTGAATGAACTGAAGAAAAGAGAAAGAGCCGGAGTACGGGAGAAATCCTACGAAACGGCTAAAGAAGTAAATGAAATGGATGTGAGCCACTACATCGGCGACCGTGAAATAAAACAAGAGCTGCGGGAACTACTGAATCAACTGGGCGAATCCTGCAGAAAGATCCTGATCCTGTTTTATTACGAGAATTTGTCGATGAAAGAAATGGTGAGCCACCTGCATTATGAAAATGAACAAGTAGTCAGAAATAAAAAATATAAGTGCCTGCAACAGTTGACAGGAATCTTAAAAGAAAAACCATCGATCGCAAGGCAACTCACTGAAATAATAAAATAGAAAATGTCGCAAGAAAATAAATATAACCTTATCGATCACCTGGATCGCCTCCTCGAAGGAGAAGAATTAGCCCAGGTTGAAAACCTGATCCTGAATGACCAGGAGGCCGCCCGCGATTGGCAAATACTACAGATCGCCGTTGAAGCGATTCAGGAAGCCGGATTGAATGATCGCGTGGCCGCCATTGGAAAGGAATACAAAATCGAAAAACAGGCAAAACAGCATAACGGAAGCGCCGTGGTCCGCCAAATGAACATCAGCCGGTATATTCTTCGCGTTGCTGCTGCCGTCCTCATCCTCGTGGGTATTGCGTCCGTATATAAATATACAACCGTGAACGCTTCCAGCCTGTTCGGCCAATATTATTCATCTTATGAATTAAACACGAGTCGCGGTGCAGTTAAACCTGCTGAAATTGAACAAGCTTACCGAAATAAGGACTGGAACAAAGTGATCATTTTATTCAATGCATCTTCCGAAAAAAATAACCAGGCATATTTCCTCACAGGCATGGCTAGCCTGGAAACGAGGAACTACCAACAGGCAATTGAAGATTTCGATCATATCATGAAGGAAAATGCAAAAACCGGCGACAGTCTTTTCCAGGATGAAGCTGAATATTATATGGCGATGAGTTTATTGGCCAATAACCAGGTTGCACAAGCTATTTCTCTTTTAAATAAGATAAAAGCAGATAAGAATCATCAGTATAATCAAAAAGTAAAAGAAATATCAGCTGTCGATTACCAAATCATGGAATGGAAATCAGGTAAATAATTGATAACCAATTAATAAAAAAATTAGATTTTCCGGTTACATTTTTTCTTTCAGCGATTACTAATAATAGAAGGTTCTTTGAAATGCGGGTTAAATAAAATTCAGAAAAAAGGCATTTAATCATATATCCAAATCCTTTGCAAGAACGCACTTTATCCAGAAAAGAGTTGTAGGTTTTTAAGAGAACCAATCCAATCATTCAATGAAAATCCAATCCATTTCCGATTCTTGTGAAGAACATCGAGTATCCTGAACCTAAAAAAAGTTTTAGGCAATAAGAAACCAGTTTCAACAGTTCCAATGAAAAATCCAAGTCCATTTCCAATTCTTATGAAGAACATGACAAATCCCGAATCGAAAAAAAGTTTTAGGTGTTACGAGACCATGATCCCAAAAATCCAATGAAAGTCCAAATCCATTTCCAATTCTTATTAAGAACATGACAAATCCTTGATCGTACTTTCCAAATCCAATGAATGCCAAGCCAAAAGTCGGCGTATCCTATCAAAAAGTGGTTAAGAGCTTAGACAGCGTTTTCCGTTTGAAATCCTATATCCGTAGAAGACGTCGACTTTTTTTATCCTTATCCTTTTTCAATTGACGAACCAACACTATACCACCACAAGAGAGCACCATCAAAAGCGCCCATTGATAGTATTGTTTGGATGGATAGACGGGCGCAATATTTCCCATGATAACCAGGTTCGACCAATAGTTCGGCGACCTATGCAAAGCAGTGCTTCGGATATAATCCAGTTTCGCCTGGCGGAGTGCTTTTGATTTAGGATATCCCCGCTGAAGATAAGTGTGAAATTTTTGCAGAATAGCTGAAGTCGACTCGTCATCCGCCTTCCAAAGACTATTTACTGTACTAGCGCAACCCGCATAAATAAATGCTCTTGACAAACTGATTACGCCTTCATCATTTACCAATTCTCCCCCACCCGTTTCGCAAGCACTAATGATAATCAGTTGCGTTGAATCCATGTTTAATCCATATAACTCCTCCAAAAACAAACAGTCTTCACTTACTGAATTTTTCTTTGGATAAAATGCGATGAATGATCCCGCGCTATTGTTTAAATCGCAAATTGCGTGGGTAGCGAGGTGAACAACTGGATATTTATTTATCTCCTTCAAAAAATTTTGTTTGGTCGCTTCCTGGTCCACAAACTGCAAACCCTTTAGTCCCGCAATTTCTTGTTTTGACCTTGTCAGCTCATCCAAATAATCAATACTGTCCAATGCAAACCCTTTACTGGCAAAAGGTGCAAAAGAAAGCACACCGTTTCCGCCTGAAATATTCCTGCGCGCTTCCTGATTCATTACAAACCTCGATGAAAACTGGTAACTAACTGTCGTGGTCTCTATCAATGGTTCCCCGTCCTTTCCCGCAGGCAAAGACTCGAAAGGCAGAAAATACAAAAGGCCATCAGGAATAATAATCCACTCATCCTGATTCGGAAGCAAATTCTGGATCGGGCGGATTAAATGATCGACTATCCTCCTCCCCGTCTTCTCACCCTGGAACCTTCTTCCATTTTCAGTCGACTTCAAACAACGGATCCAATCGGCAAAATCAGTTTGTAACAACGATAACGAATCAATTTTTAAATATTGAAATGACAATGAAGTGACAATGAATAAATGAATGGCATCATCAGTCGTATAAAAACTGATCATCGCCTGCTTTTTGGTCAGCGCATTTTGCAACTCACGTACAGGCGGATAACTGTCGTCATATTTTATTCTATAATAACTGCTATTTTTTTCCAGCGCTTTCTGCACTCTCGCCAATTCAATCTCGTATTTGCTTTTTTCGCTGGCAATGGATTCGAGCGAAGCATTGTCTCTTGACTGATCGCTTTCCACATTAAGACGCGCAATATTGTATTTGATATTTCTTTCTTTTTGGACAAGCTCCTCATCATTACCTGACAGATCATGCATATTTTTTTCTTTGAGACTTGCCACTACTATGGAGGCTTTATTTTTCTCAGTAATCAGAAAAGCCCTTTCCAGGTAATCGCCTTGAGGATGGAGACGATACAACTGCAGACATACGGTCAATGCCTGCTGGTAAATATTCCGGCTTTTTTTCTTCAACAGCATTTTGGCGTCGTCTGTGTCATAACTCTTTTCGATATAGCTTAATAATGCTAGTGTACTGGTATACGTCGCAAGTGCGGCCTGGAGGTATTCTTCTTTTGGGTCTGCCTGGTACCACTTTACAAAAATGGAAGCCTTTTCAGACATAGCCTCAAACAATCTGTAATATGCAAAAGTGCCAGTGAATTGGTCAGGGTTGCGAAAAATATTTTCATCCCTGAAATTCCCTGCAAAAAGTATGATGGCCTGCTGAATATTTTCGAGAGACTCCTTCCATTCTTTTTGAACAGAAAGAAGGGACGACCAATAAAATTTATTGATGGCCACGTCAATCTTACTCGCTGCCGATCCGGGCATTTTTTGCAATTTGTCCAGGAAATAAGTGGCAGAATCCAATTTCCCTAGCTGTAATTGCGCATACCCTATTTCGTTATAGACCCAGGGCATGCTGGATCTGTTCACCCTGCGATAGCAATAAAGGGCTTCGGGATATTTTTTCAAACCTGCATAGGCTCTTCCCATATTCATGTAGACGTAATCAGGAAAAACATGGTAGCGAAGTATCTTCTTATAAATTGAAAGCGCCTGATCGTATTGTCCTAATTTGAAAAAAGCAGTTGCTACGTTTGATTCGAGGCTGACCATAGAAAGTGGATTCACAGCACCTGAGCTTCGGCTGATCTCCACTGCCTGACCGAAATAATTTTTACTCTGCAAGTAATTTCCGTTGTCGTGATACAGTACCCCAAGCGTATTGTATAAACGGATCTTATCTTCAACGGCAGAGAATCGATTGATCTGTGCTTCTGCTTTCAGGAGAAAATAGTTTGCCGAATCAAAATTGTTCAGGTTGTAATAGCTGGCGCCAGCATTCACATAAGTCATAAAGCCGAGCGAATCATACGGCCCATCGCTATGATGATGTCGCAAGGCCATTTGATACGATTGTGTGGCTCCAGCATAATTCATTTGAATATCCATCAGGATTCCTTTTTTCAGGTAGCAAAGAAACAGAAGACTGTCGCGCGAGGAAAACGGATCATTTTTCAGGTGTTCAATGACCGATTCAAAACCATCGAGGGCTTTCTTATCTGAAGTGGGTGTAGGTTTGGAAAGGTTAAGCAGGCTATCGGCTTTTGCAAAGATTTGTAGGATATTCTCAGTTGAACCCGCCGGATCCCCTGAATGAAATGAGGTTAGTACGAGGAAAGCCAGCATATACAATGGAACTTTCCTTTTCATGGAGAGGCTTTTGGGATATTGAATCAGTATTTAGAAAAACTAAACGGTTTTGGGAGGGTCATTATTGTAATTGTTTCATCCCTCCTATGGCAGGACGAAACAATCAGCAAAAAAAATAGGCAATTGAAATCTCAATTGCCTATTGCGCAACAATCGCTAAAGGCTAATTTAACCTTGTAATTATGATAAGTGGCGGCCTCGGATTACCCGCCGTTTGGATCAGGTTCCCGCTTAGAATATTATTCAATTTCATGAGAACATTGTTCAGCAGCCCTGCACCAATATTCGATTTCTTGTCGTAATACATCAACTCAACCTGGATATGCTGCAGGGCATTATTGCTTCCGTCATTCAGCTGGTAATAAATAGTAGTTATTACCGTTTGGCCATTTAAGGGAAGCAGACCAAAGGCACCCCCATTCAACGTCTTTTCAAGATCAATGACACCAGTATTGGGATCAACTATCACCTTCTGAGCCAGAGCCGTTCCATTCACGTCGAACGCACAACCAGGACCCGACACGCCACTGCCGTTACAGATAGTAGGCATGGCAGGATTCGCATTGAAAAATGGAGCTGCTTTCTTTTCATTATTTGCAAATACATAAATGCTATCCATATACGAAGCACCACCAACGATCAGATAGGACACACACGTATCTTTAGTACCAGCCTTTACAAAGCCAATTGCGTACCTTTCACCTTTTTCACTCTGTGTTAAGTCGATGGCACCCGTCACTGGGTTCAATTTCAGACCGTCAGGCCACGAATAATAACTTCCTTTACCCGGGTTGTTGACCGGACTGATGATATAATCCTGACCTGTGGAAGGTTGGGCATAGACCAGTGTGTCCCCATAATAAGGCCCAAAGGTACAATCCAGTAAAGGTGATTGTGGATAAGGAACTGGCTGATTCGAGGCAGATGATGAAGACGAATTGTTTTGCGTGCTATCATTTGAAAGGGGGTGCTCTGCCGACAGGTCGGTCATAGACTTTCTGCAGGAAAATGGAATGCTCGCGAGAAAGGAAAGGGTCAGCAGGGTACTGAAAATTTTCTTTTTCATGGTATCGGGTATGGATTAAAGTATTATTGCACAACAAGATAGGAAGAAAAAACGGCGCCTGCAAGCTTTTCCTGCTCTTTTTTTTAATCATAACTAATTAATATACAATAAATTATGACAAATCAGCTTCGGAAATTACGGTCAATTCCAAGAACAAAACCGATTGATTTAAAATGAATTACATAAAGCGGAAGAAAAATTAACAGACGTTGGAAAGCAAATCGACACATACAGAATTATCATTAAAAATTGTTGTGACTGACGGACATACCGTCAATCCAGGTGACCTGAGTTGGGATCAAATTTCAACATTCGGTTCGCTGTCGATTTACGAAAGAACATCACCTGAAATTGTAATCGAAAGATGCGTGGGCGCATCTGTTATTTTAACTAACAAGACACCCATCGATTCGCGTGCGATTGAAACCATTACAACTCTGAAGATGATTGGCGTAACTGCGACTGGTTACAACATTGTAGATACCCAGGCCGCGCAACGAAGAGGAGTAGTGGTTTGCAATGTCCCGGCATATGGCGCTCACTCCGTAGCTCAACATGCATTTGCATTATTACTGGAGACAACCAATCATATTGGCATTTACGCAAACTCTGTTCGCCAGGGTGATTGGCAGCGCTCCATTGATTGGTCTTACTCGAAAGCACCCATCATGGAATTGCAGGGCAAAACCCTGGGAATAATTGGATTCGGAAATATCGGCCAGCAAATGGCAAAAATTGGATTCGCTTTTGGCATGAGAATTCTTTATTGCAGTCGAACGAAGGTTGATTCAGATCTTGCGCACTTCACATCGATGGAGCAAGTATTCTCCAAAAGTGATTTTGTTTCTCTCCACTGCCCACTCACGGCAGACAACAGAGAATTTGTCAATCGAAATATGTTGGGTCTCATGAAACCCGGTGCCTGCCTCATTAATACAGCAAGAGGTCAATTAATCCAGGAACAGGACCTCGCGGATATGCTGAATCAGAATAGGATTCGTGCAGCGGCCCTGGATGTTTTATCATCTGAACCTCCCTCGCCACACAATCCGCTGCTAACGGCAAAGAATTGCATCATCACGCCACATATTGCCTGGATGAGCAGGGAGGCAAGGCAAAGAATACTTGACACCACCGCCAAGAATATTGAACAATTTCTCAAAGGCAGTCCGATCAATGTCGTGAATTGAGGAGACATTTCTGGAAGTAATAGAGTACTAATTTAACTTTCCGATGAAAAACGGTTTTTTCTTAATTTACCCACAAATGATTGCATATGTCAACAATCCAAATACAACTGCCCTCTCTGGATTCATACATGTCAGTTTCAGAAAACCAGGTTAAGGATTTTCAAACCAACGGGCATACTATAACACCGGGAGTATTGTCACCAGACGAAATTGCAGCCTACAGAAACGTCATTGCTGCGGCGGCAGAAAAATATAATACAGAAAAAAGAAAAATGAGTGACCGGGATACGTATGGAAAAGCATTCCTGCAAATCATGAATCTTTGGCGCTCCGATGGACTGGTTAAGAAATTTGTTCTTTCCAAGCGCTTCGCGAAAATTGCTGCTGCCTTAATGGGAGTTAAAAATGTTCGGCTCTATCACGACCAGGCTCTGTTCAAAGAACCTGGTGGCGGTCATACACCCTGGCACCAGGATCAATACTACTGGCCAATTGATACAACAAATACGATTACGATGTGGATGCCGTTGGTCGATATTTCGGTTGAAATGGGCATGTTGACTTTTGCATCGGGCTCCCACAAAAAAGGATCGGTGATGGATTATGAAATTTCCGATAAATCAGAAGAAGCTTTTGAAAGGTATGTAAAAGAGGAAGGATTTGAAATCAGCCAGCCCCAAACCATGAGAGCCGGAGATGCAAGCTGGCACTACGGTTTTGCCATTCATAGTGCACCCGGCAATCAATCAAGCAAAATGAGAGAAGTAATGACCATCATTTATGTGGCAGATGGCGCGAAAGTGACTCAGCCTAAAAACGATTACCAGGTAAACGATCATCGCACCTGGCTGCTTGGCAAACCTGTAGGTGAAATAATCGACTCTGAATTGAATCCTTTGCTTCTTTGAAAAGTATTTGAAGAAAAAATGTATGGACTATTTTGAGCGGATCATCGGAGAGATCGAAGTTCATTCGATCGAAGGCATTCGAACTTGTTTCGAAAATGGAGTTAGTCCTAATGACCTGTTTAATGGCCTGCCTTTAATTTATGAATTAACGAGCGAATACCTGCGTTCCGACAGGTTTAGTGAATGTGTGAAATTATTCCTTGATTTCGGAATGGATTTTGAAGACAAAACCTTGCTGTTTTACTGAACGATGCAAGAATGCTCGAATCTCTGTTGAAGCGGGATTCTTCTACCGTACACGCTACTTACACATTACGATGCGCTTTTACTCCCCTCCAGGATGCAGGCCTGATGCATATTTGCGCCGAATTCAATCATCTGGAGTCTGCGGAGATTTTATATATGTATGGGGCGAATATTGACGCGAAAGCAGGAATGGATGAATATGGATTAGGTGACCAGACGCCAATTTTTCATACTGTCAATCAAATTCTCAACCACTCCAAGGAAATGCTCGATTGGTTAATTCAAAAAGGTGCAGACTTGGAATATATGGTGAAAGGACTGGTCTGGGGGAAAAATTACGAATGGGAAACCCTGGTTCCGGCGGTTAACCCTATCAGTTATACCCTGATGGGCTTGCTGCCGCAGATGCACAGAAATGATGTTGTGATTTCTTCAACAGTATTGAAATTACTGGAAGCGGCCTACGGAATTAAATATCCGATGAGGAATGTTCCCAATGCATACCTAACTCCAAAAAATTCATAGTTACTTGGATTGCGCTTCCTTTGCGACTTTTTGCGTGAAACCAAGTAAATTGGTGTCTAATTACTAATAATGAACAATCACACAGCCACTGCCGTAAAATCTGCCCTTGACAACTGGAACCTGCAATTAAGCCGGTTAAATCAATTGCTGGATGGATTATCTGACGACCAACTTTTAAAGGAAGTAGCGCCCGGAAGAAACCGCGGAGTTTATCTACTGGGACATTTGGCTTCAGTCCATGACCGAATGCTTCCCCTTCTCCATATGGGCTCTTCTTTGTATCCGGAATTAGAAAGTATTTACATTCAAAATCCCGACAATAAAAAGAATGATTTCACACCGGCCCAGCTCCGGGAAGCGTGGAAAAAAGTGAATGAACAATTAAATACTCAATTTGCAAAAATGGATGTGGCCGATTGGTTTCACAGACACGATGCTATATCAGAAGAAGATTTCAAGAATGAGCCACACCGAAACAAGTTAAATGTGCTGATGAACAGGACCGGGCACTTGGCTTATCATTACGGGCAAATGATATTCCTTAAAAAGTAGCAGGCTGAAACTCAATACCATCAAGGCTTTTGGCGATTGGAGGATTGCCTGTAAATAGGGATGGCATCGAGAACGATATTCTTCACATGATTTCCTCTGTACTTTTTTCCTTTGACGATGATATCGTATATCAATCTGAAAGCCTCTCTTCCCATTTCCACTGTCTGTTGATCAATGGTCGAAAGAGTTGGAGTGATGTGAAGTCCGAACATTTCATTACAAAACCCGATGACACCAAATTTATCAGGAACTGAAACATTTCGCTCTTTTAATTCCTTAATTACACCTAACGCGGTAAAATCTTCAACGGCAAAAATCGCATCGGGCGGATCCTTCATTTCGAGAAAATGACTGGCGCCCAGTTTGCCGGACTCGATGGAAAGATCTCCCTGGAAAATTAATGTTTCATCTAGTTTCTTCTTGTGCGCCTTCACTGCATCTGAATAACCCCGGAGCCTTTCGCGAAAAATCTTTATGTCTTTGGGGCCACTGATGTGTGCAATCCGACGATACCCTTGCTGAAATAAATGCTCTGTGGCTCTGTAGGCGCCCCCATAATCGTCAATGCCAACAGTAGGTATGCCTAAATCTTCCATGACACGATCGAAAAAAACGATCGGCAATTTCTTTTTCCTTGCTTGTAAGAAATGAGAAAAATCAACTGTGTCTTTAGCAACAGAAGCAAGTATACCCTCTACCCTTGCAGCAAGAAAGGATTGCACTCCTTTCTTTTCCAGGAGATGGGATTCATTGGATTGATGGATGATCACGTCGTAGCCATACATTTCGGCAACATCCACTATGCCGTGAACGACTGAACCAAAGAAATTTTGTTCAGCAGTAGGGATAATAACGCCAATTGTTTTTGTTCTTCCGGAGCGTAATGATGAGGCTATTTTATTTTTTTCATAGTCTAGTTTGCGAGCTGCCGCCCGTACCTGCTTTTTCATCTGGTCACTTATCTCCGGCAGGTCATTCAAGGCCCTGGAAACTGTTGCAGGCGTGGTCTTGAGCAAATTTGCTATGTCCTTGATCGTTGTATCCTTTTTTATTTTGGATGGCATGGGCGGTAACTAAAAATGATTAAATGAATTCAGTACCTTTTCTCCGACCTCCGCGTCCTCCTCTGGTTAAAAAAAAATGATAGCATATACGCAACTACCTCGTTATTGAATTACTTGGTCCAGACTCATTTCCATGTAAATCAACTGCCTTAATAACAAATTCACCCTGCCCTTGTTTTGACATGCTGGCAATTGGAAAATAATTCAATGGGGTGAATCCAACCCTTTCATTCCCCTGGTAGATATTATATCCCAAAACAATCTTGTTATCTGTTGACGGATGCCAAACCAAGCTCCCGGCATCTTTGTCCCTGTCAAATTGAAGTTTCGATGGAGCAGTGGGAGCTGTCACGTCTGGGTCCAACCTTTCTGCGCAATTTGTCAGCGCACGAAACACGTGGTATGTCCCTTTCCATATTTGACCCTTCAGCGCCGTTTTCATATTAGGCTCTTTATCCAGACCGGCTGCATACCAGTCTCCATTTACATGATCAATTAAATATTTCTGAATATAGTCCCACTGCAACTTGAATTTTTCGTAATATTTCAATTCATCGTTCGGAAAATAATCTGACATCATCAACAATGAATTCAAACCTTCGGCTTGAGCCCACCAGTTTTTTGTATCACGCAAAATTCTAATTCCGCTGCTGTCTTTAAAGTAAAAACCTTCATCATAAAAGCCGCCCACTTTATCATCCCATCCGTTTTTCAACGCATGATCAACCATCCGTTTAGCCTTTTTGAGTGTAGTAGGATCATCCTTCATTCCCAGGGCTTCCGCCGCTTCGAGTAAGAGATAAGCTGTTTCTACATTGTGTCCAAACGAAACGTAATCGAGGTTGTGGCGGTGAAGAATAAAATCCCGTGAAGAATCACGGACAGATACAGGTGTCCAGTCGTTTTGAAAAAATAAAATCAAATAACCATCAGGATTAGTAATGGTATCCCGGACAAGATAAAGCATTTCGCGCAAACGCTCTGCCAGCAAGGGATCTGGCCAGACATGGTAAAGCTCTGTAAACGCCTCGAGCAAATGGATGGAACTGTTTTGATCCTTGTATCCGGTTTCTGCAGTCACCGGTGTGGATGCAGTTCTAACGACCGGGGTGCCATCTCTCTGCAGATGTTGAAAATATCCTTTATGAACCGGATCGTGACTAAACTTTTCAAGCCATGCAAAGGTCTTTTTTGCAAGGTTTAAAGCTGCCGTATCACCAGAACATTGATAATAGGCTGCCAAGGCGTAAATCGCAAACGCATTTCCGTAGGCAACTTTTACACCCAAACCACTTTCTTTTACTTCACCCTTTCTGGTGACCAGTGTGTAGAAGCCACCATACTGCTTATCCCACATAACATCCTTCAAAAAAAGAAAACCATGATGAGCACTCTTCTTGTATTCAGGGTTGTTCGGATAAAATTCTGCCGCCTTTGCATTCGACCAAACATGTCTTGCCTGGGTGACGATCATTTTATCCTGCTGACCGGTCGGTTTGAAGTCGTCAGTGAAAGTGCTGAGAAATCCGCCGTATTCATTGTCTACCGACAAGGGATACCATTTATTCAACAATTCATGCTGAATGGAAAATTCCATTTGCTCGGCTAATTGTTTTTTTTCCGGAGTTGGAATTCCCGAACAGAATAAAAATACTAAGGCCAAGGCAAGACAAGGATAGCAGACATTTCTTTTATATAACTTAAACATCATGGAAATATGAATTTGCTTTATGAATTAACTATCGCATCACGCAGTGGCGCAACATGTCAACAGATTATTTTTTGTTTAGCAAGTGGTCAGCCGCCAGCACGAGGAAAAGATAATCAGTCGTGCCTCCTCCCAGAACATATTCACCCTGCTGCCACAAAAACGGCCAGTTCAATAGTTCAGGAAAGTCAGGCCGGATCAGTGCCGTACCACTTGCAATTCCTCCCGGGATATAAGACCAGTCCGCCCTGTTAAAACCGTAGGCGGTGATCATGGATCTCGAACCTACTCCTGAAACGAAAGACGAAGTATTAGATCCAGGATGACAACCCAAAACAAAATTGAGCGCATCCAACATGTAATTGTCAGGAAATATTTCTGGGAAATTCGCTATTAGGAAATACTGCCTGAATCCAAAATTCTGAATACCCCAGCCCGCACCCCAGATGTTCGGTTCATAAGGAACGCCATATGGCGTTTTCTTTCCGGCTTGTTGAATGGATGCATAATATTTTTTGACTGCGTCCGTGATTTGTTGTTTGTAGTTGGTATCGTCGATCAGGTGCATGGTTCTGCTAACGACCCAGCCTATTCGCTCAATATGCGAAGCCAGCATGGAGGTATTCGCTACAAGAAAATCTGCATACTTCTTGTCTTTTGTAGTTGTCAACAACTCTACGGCGAGGCCAACACGTTGCATCGGGAATTTTTCCTTTGTGTTGTTCCAAACTTCTTCCGCGATGGCGAGGCATTGTTTCGACAGTGTATCATTGTATCCCTTCATCACCCTTGAAGCAGCTGCCAGTGCGGCTGCCGCTTCAAGTGCTCTTCCAGGATTGTCCTCAGTAAATACCCAACGATCATCCGGGGCACCTGGTAATCCGATCGCAGTAGTCTTTGATTTGGAAGAATCAAAATATTTATTGTCAGTAATATTGGCTGCATCTCCGAGCACAGTGTACTGACGGATGCTCGGCTCGATGATTCCCCGATAGAAACGGCCCAGCGATTTATAAGATCCGACAATAGAAAGCAATCCATGCTCTACCTGCTCTAAGATATCTGGTTTTCCATCCGGTACACCGATTTCAACAACCTGGTTGAATTGGTCCACGGAAGTATTGTCATACTTGACACCAAACTCTTCATATGCCAGCACCAACCCGAGCACGGTCTCGGCCTGCGATTCGACACGCAGGTCAAAATCACCTGCATCATGCCAGGCTCCCCTGTTCAATCCGGGAACAGTTTGCCCCGATTTAAAAGTTGTAAGCGTTGAATGCCCCTGAATATATCCATCGAAATGATTTGAATCTATCGGTGCCATGCGGGCATCATCCATGTGACACCATCCATGCCACACCCGATAGCGATCATTCACTTTCATATGACACATTTGCACGGGAAGAAAATACTCAAGCGTAGGTTGCCATACATCCTGTTTATATACGTCAGTGCCGATTTGGAAAGGTTCAGTTTGAATTCTTCCATACCTGATAACATACATGCCCGGCTCCTGCACTTTTGAAAAGTCAAACTGGAGGTATCGGTAACGCAGAAATTTTCCCCATTCGTTTGGAACGTTGGACAGGACGGTTTCGCCGTTTCCGTTTTCCCCTAAACGTACCAGTGAGACCGATGATCGGGCACTGTCATTTTGATCCAATTCTATAACAGCAATTTTTTGTTGCCTGGGATGATAACCAACCTGTGAAACTTGTATCACCGGATCTGATTTCCAACCATCAACAGCATGTGGCGTCACCAGCCAGCGGATGGCATTTTTCGTTGCACCGGCGGCAACGAGGGAACGAACCACAAACCATCCATTGCTATGTTTACCGCGGCCATCAATCAGCATCAAACCATTGCCATTCTTATTTTCAATGGTCATTCTTTGGAGATCAGATTCAGGTGCTACTGTTAGTTTGTTTCCTTTTGCCATCGCTGACTCCTGCCAATTGCCATCCGCATCCTTGTACATGGCATCATTTGCCTGCCTTGGAAAAATTCCAAACTGCTTGTCCATTAAATAGGATTTGCCAAACAGGATGCCCGGAAACAACTCAAAGTTGAATCCGACCTTCCCAATCCACTCATCCGGCAAAGGTTTATCGAGATCAACGATGATCTCAAATGATTTCCCAACTGGCAGCACTCTTATGTTGTATGTGAAATGCAGGTCCGGATAAATGACCGGATTAAATCCTTTTCGATCAATGGATGAATCAGGATACTGCATCCGAACGCTGATCTCCTGTTTTGATGCATCAACTACTCTTTTACCAACTTTTGGAATTGGCTGCCATTGGCCTGGTGTTGGTTCCAGTCTCAAATCGCCGTTGGTGGCGACGCGCTGGCCTTGCATGATCACGCCCACACCGCCCTGGTGACCTTCAGGATAAAAATCATGAGCTAACATCACATTGACACCTTCATACTCCAGGTACTCCTGGCTATTCAGGTGCATTCCTTGTTGGGGAGATTGCGCATGCGCGAACGATACAAGAGACAGACAAAATAACCCGTGAATTAATTTCTTCATTTTTTATGCTTTGCTTATTTAGCTTCAATTTTAACTTCGTCGTGCGTCAATGTTTGTTCGCGGTCGTAAACAGTTCGCACTTGTTCTTTGGTGTTATGACTGTAAATCCAGTCCGACCAAACGAGGAACCAAACCCATTTCGGTTGAGCTTCGAGGATTTGCGCGCTGGGCAGTTCACCACATTCAGTCAATGCAATCAGTTTCCCCTGCCCCAAAGACAATAATTCATTATAATCTTTTTGTTCATAGTCCATATGATAAACATCGGCTCCTAAAACATCCACCTTGTTATTTCCGGGATAAAAATCATTATAAGAATATGCTTCATCCCCGGGGATATCTCTTGGCCCGTTCGCACCCCATACCCACAACAGGTTATTCAGGTGGAAATGGTTGACATACCGATCATACATCATGTTCCAAAGTTTAGCCAAACCATCGGGACCTTTTTTGTTCCCCCACCAAAACCAAATCCCATTCATTTCATGATAGGGTCTCCAAAGAATAGGCACATGCGCATCATTTAATTGTTTTAGATAACCTGCGACTGTATCGATCTGCGCCAGCCAGCGTTTATTTAATTCAGTGCCAGGGGTGACCAATTCATTCCATTGCGCATCGGTCAGCTTTCCCTGGATGCTTTCTTTCCAACCATATGGCGGATTGTCGATTGGTCTTCCCTGGTGCCACATGAGCGTAATGATATATCCTTCCTTATTTTTCTTTATACATTCATCGACGATCGCCTGGCCATTATCCTTGTTTCCACTCCAGATAAAATCATTCCCCCAGACAGCAGGATATTTTCCCGTTATTGAGTAAACGCTGTCATTAAAGCGATCCCTGGCCTGGATATAATTATGCTGCCCGCTGAGAATATGATTTCCCTGGATCTTGTACAAATACTTCAGTAGTTGCCTCGCTTCGGGCGATGCATTCTTATTAACTGGTTCGAAACTCTGAGATCTCGCGTTTAAAAAAAATAGCAGCGCAAGCCCAGTGGAGATGGCCCGGCATTGAAATAAAATTCTCATGCGATTTATTTTAGGGATGCAATAAAATGTCCTTCTTTCTGCCCCGGACATTCAGTGTGAAAATTTACATGGTTAATTCCTGGCCCATGACATCTTTCGCAATCAATTTGTGCGACAATCGAACTTGTGTCAAGGGTTCTTGTTTGCGCCTGACTGATAAATAATGTGGATTATGTAGATAATCTTCAAAGATCTTCGGATGACAAGATTGGCATTCGCCTGAGCCTACATAAGCTTTTCCTCTTGGATCCTGATTACTCTTGAAATGCAAACACCGTGAGAAAAAAACAATAGATCCCGCAATGAGTAGCAAAAGAAATATTTTTCTTCTCCGCATAAGCTATAAGCTAGCTGACAAAAGGCAGCTGACTAATGATTAAATGAAACATTTCTTTTCACGCCCTTATTATTCGTAATCTCCGCAAACAATGCATCCTGTGAAATAGACAGAAATTTTCCCGATTGAGAAAGGAAGGAAGAACCATCATAAAACTCTTCTTTCCTGACTGTCCCATTCTTGAAATGAATGATGGCACTTATATCATCGGGTTCGATTTTTTCTATGCGGGTCTTTCTTTTGAGCTCATACAATTTTAATGGCCCGCGATTTTGACTCGCCGCGACCAGGTAATTGCCAGAGCTGCCTTGCAGTTTGACCAAGGCCTTGCCATTACCAGGAATATAAATCCCACTTTGCGCAATAGAAAGAGGCTGGAAGTTACCTGTGCCGTCTCCTTTTAAGAGCAAACCGTTCAACGCATCATATCGCCCAGTTCCTACTTCTGTTCCAAAATCGTTGCCATTGATCAGGACATCGAGGTTACCATCGCCGTCAAAATCGTCGGCCACCATGCCATTGAGGGTGGAGAATTGTGCCTCTTTAGGAAGGGGAAACATGGTGAACCTTCCCTCTCCATCATTTCTCAGGTAACATGATTGAAGCGTATTCGCCTCAAGGCGGAGTGCCTTTTGTCTTTGTTCCGGTGTCAGCACTTCATCCATCGTGGCAAGAGCAAAAGGTTTGTAGGTAGCAAATCTTTTTTTGATGCTTGGCAATTGCTTGGCTATGTCATCACGTCCCTGGGCGGGGAATTCCTTTTTTACACCTTTATCATCAGGCAGGAAAAGAGAAGTAATAGCTATATAGGTACCATTGTTGTCAAAATCACCAGCCGTTACGTGAACAGGATTTTTTTCGCTCGCTTTATAGAAAGTGTTCAGGCCCACATTGCCGACGATATAATCTGTTCTGCCCGTGTGTCTGAAATCTCCTGCCACAATCGAATTCCACCAACCCGTTTTATTTCCTATTCCGGTTGTGCTGGTCACATTTTGAAATTTGCCATTCACATTTTTCAAAAATGTAACGGGCATCCACTCTCCTACCAGTATCAGATCAGTTTGTCCATCTCCGTCAAAATCCGTGAATAGCGCGTCGCATATCATCCCGATCTTATTCAGGTCCGGCGCCACTTCATTGGTGACATCAGTAAACTTCACTTTCCCATGGTCAGAATCATTTCTGAAAATAAAGCTGCTCACGGGTGCCGGGTATTTTGCCGGCAAGACTCTCCCGGAAACAAAAAGATCCATCTTTCCATCGTGATTATAATCGAATGCCCGGGCGCACAATTTGCTCGTGTAGTTCATGGGCAAGGCTGAAGTATCTTCAATAAAATTGCCTTTGCCATCATTGATGTATAATTTATCCTGGAATCCAAGGGTGTCTCCCGATGGTCGGTATCCTCCCCTTGCTATATACAAATCCGGCTTTCCATCGCCATTCGCGTCAAATAGCAACATACCCTCGTCCTTATATTGCTGAATAATATGTCGTTCTTTTACTGCCAGGTCCTTTTGCAAAAATTGCCCATTTGGTTGTTGCAACAACGTAGCTGCGGGATAATGAGCATTGCCTCCTACCACGATATCGTCATAACCGTTGTCGTCAATATCAGCAACTGCTAGGGCCGGATTATATTCTGAAAGTTTGTGTGGCAGCAGGTGCTGAACATCAAAATCGATATAGTCGATGTCTCGGTGGCTATAACTAATGCCTTTTGAAGAAGTGACCTCTTTGAACAGAGTATTTTCTTCTACTGTTGGTGGTAGTGGCGAGAAATCTTCTTTTGCATCAGCTATATTCACAGTCAAGACCTGGTCAGCCTTGATATTTCTAATCGTTTGTCGCCTGCCGTTATTCCATTTGATAACCAGGGAATCAACTTCTTTCGTTTTTCCCAAGCCGAAATGCCCAAGGCATTGCATGGTTGACAAATAACCGCGGTAAGGGTTGTTCTCATAAACCTGCTGCTTTCCATGATCATAATAAATATTTGCAAAAGCCCCCAGACCATTTATGTTATTTCCGCTGCCTTTGAATTTAACCTGAAGAAAATGTGCAGCTGTATCTTTATGTGGTGACGTGTTCCTGTATATCAAAGCCTCATCATCAATATTGTTGATGACCATATCCATAGCCCCATCGTTGTC
>PSRA01000267.1 GCA_003175695.1 Bacteroidota bacterium
GAATCCAAACCGTCGGAAAACTAAATCAATATTCCATGAAAAAAGGTTTACACTCCTTATTGAGTAAGTGTATCGCCTCGCTGGCTCTGGTGCTCGCTCTTCAACATTCATCGTACAGCCAGCTTTCTGCAGGGAACTATTTTGAAGGAGGAGTTACAGTTGCACCCATGGTATTCTTAGGTGACCTGGGTGGTCATTTTGGAAGAGGTACTACTTTTCTTAAAGACTATAACATGAAATCCACCACACTTTCCTATGGTGCATTTCTTGCAGCGCATCCGGCAGAATGGATCGCATTTCGCCTTCAGGCAAATATCGGTTCCTTGGAAGGCGCTGATGCATACATAACTCCGAAAGGAGGCTATGAAACGGCGCGGTACAACCGCAACCTTGATTTCAAAACAAGCCTGATTGAAGGTTTTCTCGGTGTTGAAATATATCCCACAGTATTCTTAGAAGATATGCCAACAGAATTGACCGGAAGACTGCGGCCTTATGGCGTGTTGGGTGTAGGGGTATTTCACTTCAATCCACAAGGTTCTTACGTGGATCCAAGTACCGGCACAACCAATTGGGTATATCTCAGGCCACTTCACACAGAAGGAGAAGGTTTTCCAGAGTATCCTAACAGGAAGGAATATTCGCTGACACAAATAAATATTCCAATGGGCGTGGGTCTTAAGTATTACTTCAGTGAAAAGGTAAACCTGTCTGTAGAGTTTCTTTATAGAAAAACATTTACCGATTACATAGATGACGTAAGCACTACCTATATCGACCCAAGTCTCTTCTATAAATATTTGTCGCCGAGTAATGCTCGAATCGCTGATCTGATCTATAATAAGAGCCCTCTTAGAGGTGTCGATAATAACTACGCTCCAGGTGCAAAAAGAGGTGATGCGACCCAGAAAGATGCCTACTTTTCTTTCGGCTTCAAATTAGGAATTCGATTTGGTTATGGCCGTGAATGGAATAATTCGACCCGTTGTCCATTATTGCATTTTTAAGATATTGTTTGATCCGTACCCTTTATTGATTTTTAAAAAATCAATTGACACTATGAAAACTCTACCCGCAAACATTCGCCGCCTGGCAGGCGTGTTCATGCTCGTGACTGCCAGCTTTAGCATTCAAGCCTCCGGCTTGAAATCATTGCCCGTGGCAAAACACATGGCTCGTTATTCAGTCGTTGTAAACAAAACACTTAACAACAAAAAGCACAAAATCCGCCTCTATACAAACGCCGGCGAGGACAATATTCTGTTCTCTGTTAATGGCGTCGACGGGAAAAATTACCAGCTATACATTTTTGATATGGAAAGTAAACTGGTAACCCAGGTGAATATCAGAAACCACGAAATTTCCGTTGTGAATAATATATCAAACGGAAACTACCTGTTCCAGGTGTTGATGGAAGATGAACAGGTCGAAAGTGGCGAATTGACCGTCAAATAATCAAAACAAAGTCTTTAAATAACAACCAATAAGCGGCGGGGAAATTGGTAAAATCCGAATATCCGAAGGTTAAGTAAAACCTGATCCGTTCCCTATCTTAGGTACCCTATACGATTTTATTAATCACTTCCCGCTAACGCTTATTGGGTCTCAACTTTCTGGTTTTCTCCAATATCTTCAGTAGCCGGCGGCGAGTAATTGCCGGCTATTTGTTTTATTCAAACGCCCTCTCGCCATCAAATTTATTTACAGGAAAATATCAGCAGCTTCCTGCCAATTGTTGATTCTTTCGTAATCTGTGATATCCAGGTTATGTGCAGAGGTATAAAGATATTTCTTGCCGTTAAAGTGACGGAGGTTTCGCACATGGTCATCTATCATATAATCTCCCTGCACCAGTTTTTTGTCGCCACATAATACCAATTGTCTCCAGCTGAAAAAAGGAAAATGCTCAAATAACCATTCCATTTTATCTTTCAATGAATTGGGAAATTCTGTAGCAGCGGATACAATAAAAATTTCATAGCGCTCATTCATTTCCTTTAGAACACGCACGCTATCTTTTATAACAGGTAACTTTCGAAAAAATCCTTCTGACATGAGCCTTTCCCTGATCATGTCTTGGTGTTGTACCGGAAAACCTTTCAGCCAGGAACCGCCCAGCATCTTGTTGTAATCAATCTCCAAACCATATTGTTCTTTATACCAGGATATCATTTCGCCCATGGGATCGGCTATCACTTCATCCATGTCTACTATAACTCTGTTCATAATTCTTAACCTGTCTTTTAAATTCTATCGCAGCTCTTCTTTTAAATACTGCGCAGTAAAACTTTCCTTATTCGACAATAATTTTTCCGGTGCTCCTTCAAATAGCACTCTTCCACCCCCCTCTCCACCTTCGGGACCCAAATCAATAATATGATCAGCGACTTTGATCACATCCAGGTTATGTTCTATCACCAACACGGTGTTCCCTCTATCCACCAATTTGTTCAACACGTCCAACAAATGCTGAATATCTTCAAAATGCAAACCGGTTGTTGGTTCATCCAGGATATAAAAAGTCTTGCCGGTTTCCCGCTTTGATAATTCTGTACCGAGCTTCACACGTTGCGCTTCTCCCCCACTCAAGGTGAGAGCAGATTGTCCCAGTGTTATGTATCCCAATCCCACCTCCTGCAGCACTTTTATTTTTCTGTAGAGGTAGGGGACGTTCTGAAAAAATTCAACAGCCTCATCAACAGTCATGTCCAGCACATCGCTGATAGATTTTCCCTTGTAGCGAATTTCGAGTGTTTCCCTGTTATACCGTTTGCCGTTACATTTTTCACAATGAACATACACATCCGGGAGGAAATTCATCTCAATCACTCGCATACCACCGCCCTCGCAAACATCGCACCTGCCGCTCTTCACATTAAATGAAAAACGACCCGCAGTATATCCCCTGATTTTTGCCTCTGGGACTGAAGCAAATAATGTTCTGATGTCCGTAAAAAATCCGCAATACGTGGCAGGATTACTTCTGGGTGTACGGCCAATTGGCGACTGATCTATTTCTATTACTTTATCAACATGTTCAAGCCCTTTGACCGCCTTATAGGGCAATGCGGTATGCCTGGAACCATATGCGTGCTTGCTGAGGATAGGATAAAGCGTTTCGTTAATGAGGGTTGATTTGCCACTTCCACTTACACCGGTTACCACAATAAATTTTCCAAGCGGAAAATCCACACTTACTGATTGGAGGTTATTTCCTTTGGCACCTTTAAGTTCAAGCACTTTTCCATTTCCTTTCCTTCTTTCAGATGGAATAGCAATTTTCTTTTGCCCATTCAGGTAAGAAGATGTAAGGGTATTTAAACTCAGCAATTGATCAGGTCTGCCTTGAGCTACAATTCTTCCTCCATGAAAACCTGCCATGGGGCCGATATCTACTAAGTGGTCGGCGGCGAGCATGATATCTTTGTCGTGCTCTACAACAAGTACACTGTTGCCAATATTTCGCAGATTCTTGAGCGCATCTATCAGTCGATGGTTATCGCGCTGATGCAGTCCAATGCTTGGTTCATCCAAAATATAAGTAATGCCCTGCAGTTGGGAGCCGATTTGCGTCGCCAGCCGGATGCGTTGGGATTCGCCGCCACTCAGCGTTCGGGACGGGCGGTCTAACGTAAGATACGTGAGACCTACGTCCAAGAGGAATTGCAGTCGTTCCCGAATCTCTTTTAGTACGTCGCGAGCAATGGTGTTTTGTTTTTCTGTCAATCTTTTTTCAAGGCCAATGAACCATTCCATGAGTACCTGGAGACCCATCTTGCTCAGTTCTGAAATGTTCTTATTGTCTACCCGGAACCAGAGGCTTTCCTTTCTCAGACGCGCGCCTCCGCAAGTTTCACAGGTTTTTAATTCCATAAATTTTTCAACCCAGTCCCGCAATGCGTCAGAAGTTCCTCCGGCAAACCATCTCTTCAGTTGGTTCACCAGACCCTCATATTCTGTCGTATAGATCTGCCCGTTAGTTGATGCCTCATCAAAATCAAGATTGGTTTCCGTTGGACCTGCTTCACTACCATACAATACCAGGTTGAGCGCTCTTTCGGGCATTTCATCGACGGGCGTATCGAGACTAAACCGATTCTTGCGCGCAAGTTGTTGCACTTGCTTGAAAATATACGATTCTCTCTCTTCACCCAGGGGAACAATGGCTCCTTCATTGATACTCTTATGATGGTCAGGAATTATTGCATCCATGTTAACCTGGTAGACGGCTCCGAGACCCTTGCAGGTGGGGCAGGCTCCATAAGGAGAGTTAAAGCTGAAGCTGTTTGGCGAAGGTTCTTCATAACTGATACCAGTATCCTCACACATCAGTTGTTTACTATATTGAACAACTTTGCTATTATCCTGCAGCAAAAGGAACATCAGATCTTTGCCCACCTGCAAAGTTTTTTGCACGCTCTGGCTCAGTCGAACTTTCATATCCGCTGTAACGGCCAAACGGTCTATCACCACTTCTATGTCATGAATTTTATATCGGTCTACCTGCATTTTTGCCGCGAGATCTTTTATTTCCCCGTCAACCCTCACTTTCAGGTAACCTTTCTTGCGGATATCTTCAAACAATTCGCGATAATGGCCCTTTCTTCCTCTTACCAAGGGAGCCAGCAAACTGACTTTCTTGTCACGAAATTTCCTGGAAATATTCTCCACAATTTCTTCTTCGCTAAATTTCACCATTTTCTTCCCTGTGTTGTAGGAAAAAGCTTCCCCGATTCGGGCATAAAGGAGGCGAAGAAAATCGTACACTTCGGTGACAGTGCCGACGGTACTTCGTGGGTTGCGATTCGTCGTCTTTTGTTCTATTGAAATAACAGGACTGAGCCCGGTAATCTTGTCGACATCGGGTCGTTCCATATCACCAATGAATTGCCTGGCGTAAGCACCGAAACTCTCCATATATCTTCGCTGCCCTTCAGCATAGATCGTGTCAAAGGCCAGGGAAGATTTGCCGCTGCCACTAATTCCGGTAATGACCACCAGCTTGTTTTTGGGGATCTTGATATCAATATTTTTGAGGTTATGGACGCGGGCGCCATATACCTCTATGGCCTCCTCCGACTCCAATCCATTTCCCTTCACTTTTTTGTCAGCCATGTTTATTTTATAAAATGCGCTAAAAATAGCCTGGCAAGAACTGCCGGCAAACATTGAAAATAAAAAGAAGCTAAGATAACAACAAAACGGCGGACGATTGGTTTAAAACGGATTCTTCAAAGCGTGTACTACACCTGGGTGTAGGACGCGGATTTGAAAAATCAAAAAAACCGGCACAAGTTTGCGCCGGTTTCGATCATAGGGAAATTCTGTTCCCAGTTATTGATGTAGCGTAATGGTCGGGACTTTTGTAGTTGCGACCGAGTCCACCACAATATTACTGATAGTGGTATCATTATATCCATGATGGCCAAAAATGGTTACACTGTAGGTTCCCACTTTGACGCCGCGGATGAGGTATCTGCCTTCATCGCCCGGAATAGCATAAACCGTATCTGTTGAATTGAAAGCTTCAACCAAAGGTGATGCACCTTCGGGCAAAACAACACCCTGAATCCTTGCCGCATCGTGATCATTGAAGGCAACAATATATGGCTTCAAATAGAATGTGCCATTCCAGAAGAAAATAGACCTTTGTAAGCTGAAGTCAAGCCAAAGTTTGAAATCATTGCTGCTCAGACTTAAAATATTTTCCCTGCGGACATTTATATCAACATACGGATGCGGTCCAAATACTTCCAGGGGATAACTGGTAAGGCTATCCGTATATAGTGTGTTGTCAGATCCCAATGTCATTCTCACTTTCAAAATTTTCCCGTTAGGATAATTGCCAGATGCCAGCAATGTATCTGTTCCATTTCGAAGCCGGAGCAAATCATAAATACCAGGCTTAATAGAAAGAGTATCCCATATCAATGATTTGTTGTGCTCATCGCGATGCCATCCCATCCAGTCATCGCCCCATTCGTGATCATCATCCGGATCGCTCTGTTTAGTAGCCGTGTCAATTAAAACTGCCACCTGACGAATATCAACCAGCACTTTGTAAAACTGTGCCGGGCCATCAGTCATATAAACCGAAACCCGTGATTGACCCGCCGGAACGTTTGGATTTGAGTTGGAGGAATTTTCTTTGCTACAGGCCAGGTAAAGCATCATTGCTACCCCGCTGGCCAATACGGCAAGCCGGAAAGTGATTGTTCTCATATTAGT
>PSRA01000031.1 GCA_003175695.1 Bacteroidota bacterium
AATAACGGACGCAAAATTAACTCAAAATATGTTCCGGCGTTGATTTTTACCGCGTTATTCTTCTGTATAACGCTCGCGAATGCGGCCAATTATCCAATTTACGCGATCTTTTGCAAAAAATTAACTGCCTCCGCCGACACTACGATCATTCCGAAGCCGCCGGCAAAAAATATTTCTGTCCACGACACCGTTCCCATTCCAAAGGACACTACCTTCCAGGATTCCCTTTTGAAGGATACTGCTGTCCGAAAGACCGATACTGTCCACATGAAGGTATCTAAAGATTCATTAGATGCCCCAATTACATATGCTGCCGCCGATTCTGTCGTATTAGACGTTCCAACAAAAAATATCACTCTTTACAACAAGGCTGACACGAAGTATAAGGACATGACGCTCGATGCCTATAAAATCCAATTGGATCAGTCCCGGCAAGTGTTAGTGGCTACTTATTCAACGGATACCGCCGGCAAAGTTGTCGGCAAACCGAAAATGGTGCAAAACGAGAGCACCGTGGAATCTGATTCCATAGTCTACAACCTAAAAACGCAAAAAGGAATTACCGTCAATAGCTATACGCAGAGCGGGGAGATGTTCTTCATGGGTGAAAAAATGAAGAAGATTTCGCCAAGTGAATATTATGCTTTCAGGGGACGCTTCACCACGTGCAACCTGGACTCTCCCCACTTCGCATTCCGAACAAGGAGGATGAAATTGATCAATCAGAAAATGGCGATATCGGGACCTGTTCATCCGGAATTTGAAGGGGTTCCCGTTCCCATTTATCTCCCCTTTGGTCTTTTCCCTATATCCATTGGGAGACATTCCGGGTTTCTTCCTCCGGCGTTCAATGCAAGCCCGCAATTTGGCTTGGGATTGGAAGGCCTGGGATACTACAAAGTTTTCAGTGATAATTTCGATGCCATTTTTCGAATGAACCTGTATTCATATGGTGGATGGAATCTTTACCTGACACCTGAGTACCGGGTTCGATACCGATATAGCGGCCGCCTGAATCTTACTTTGCAAAAGACCAGCATCCTGAGTAATTCGGGAAAACAAACTTACGATCAAACCAAGACCTATAGTTTTCAGTGGAGCCATACTGTTGACAGCAAGGCAAGGCCAGGTACGACATTTACTGCTAATGTAAATTTCATGTCGACTAAATTCAACAGCTTTGTTCTGAATAATCCAACTGCCAACTTTACCAACCAAATCAATTCGTCAATTGCTTATTCTAAAACCTGGAATGGTAAACTTAATCTGACGGTAAGCGGTAACCACAGCCAAAACAACCAAACCAAACTGATCAATTTGAATCTTCCGAACATTGGCTTTACCGCAACAACTATCTATCCGTTTCAAAAAAAGGAGTTTGTCGGTACTCCAAAATGGTACGAAAAGCTCGGTATTGGTTTGACCTCTAACATTACAGGTATGACGAGCTTTTATGATTCCCTGTTTACTTTCAAATCAATGATCGATACTTTCCAGTGGGGTGCACAACATAGTATTCCTATCACGCTCGCACTTCCGCAATTGGGCCCTTTGCAAATTGCGCCAGGTATCAGCTGGTCACAGAGGTGGTATTCCAAGCGTTATTCCTATGCGTGGGATCCTGTCAACTACCGCGTTAACACGACTTCTGAAAAAGGATTTTTTGTGGCGAACGATCTCGCATTTTCACTCAACCTGAGCACGGCGATTTATGGTACTTTTAACAAGTTCGGCAAGAATAGCGCGATTGCCGGACTACATCATGTGATCAGGCCGACGATCGGCATGTCCTATAAACCAGACCTGGCATCAAGGTATTTCACGAGGGTACAGGTAGATACATTTGGGCATTATCAAAGTTTATCTGCCTACCAGGGAACTACCTTTGGTACTTTCTCACAGGGAACTTTTGGAGGTATTTCGTTTGGATTGGATAACAATATTGAAATGAAAGTCCGATCAAAGACAGACACTACCGAAACAGGAATTCGAAAAGTGAAGCTGATCGATGGATTTGGCTTCACCGGAAGTTATAATTACCTGGCAGACTCATTCAAATTATCTCCCATCAGTCTATACCTGCGAAGTACGCTGTTCAAAACTGTCAATGTAACCGGGGGAGCGACCCTGGATCCTTATGTAGTCGATAGTCATGGATTTCGGATAAACAAGTATGCCTGGGATAACGGCAAGTTTTCACTCGGCAGAATCACAAGTGGGAACATCGCGGTAACTACCAGCTTCAAGAGCAAACCCAAAGATCAAAAGAAGGCAGACCAGCAAAAGCAGGAAGCCTTAAATCAATTACCGATGACGGTAGAAGAGGAGCAGGCGCAATTGAATTATATCAGGAATAACCCGGCAGAATTTGCGGATTTCAATATCGCCTGGTCTGTAAACATTTCTTACTCACTCAGCTTCAGCACACAACCAAAACCTAACTTCAGTGGCTTCACGACGACTTTCTTTTCGTCGATAACCATGAACGGGGATTTTAACCTGACAGAAAAATGGAAGGTCGGTTACAACACTTATATCGATGTAAAAAACCGTAAAGTGAATGCACTAACAGGCTTCCTTAGCCGCGACTTGCATTGCTGGCAAATGTCCATCAATGTCACTCCCATCGGTCTCTGGCGCTCTTTCAGCATCACGATCAATCCGAAAGCAGGCTTGTTGCGTGATTTGCGTGTGAACAGGGCGAGGTCATTCCAGTAGGAATTTTATTGCTCTGAATTAGCCTTGCTTTCATAATAATTCTTCATCCGGTCAAAAATCCTTTGCTTGAGTGTCTCAACGGTGTCGCTTTCTTGTACAGGAACAGGATCCAGGAAATGCATGGCAAGCGGATGCGGCCATAAAAAAAAACCTTTATCGGCAGGATTGACTATCCGACTATTGAAAATGATGGCGGGAATGATGGATTTTCGTGTCATCATGGCCAACCTGAATGCACCATCGTGAAAGGATTTGAGAGGTTGGTTGGTCTTGTTTCGCGTTCCTTCAGGATAGATGCACATGTGCAGACCGCTGTCTAGGACCTGTTTCATGCCCGTAAAGCTTTCCCTTCGGCTCGCTTCGCTCTTACGATCGACCAATACACTGCCAGTTTTGTATAAAAGACCAAATAATGGAATGCGCGCCATTTCAATTTTTGCGATGGTTTTATTGCCTCCTGGAATGCCAGGCGATGAAACCGGAACATCGATCAGGCCATTGTGGTTACAAACCACGATATAGGTCTCGCCCTTCCTAAATTTCTCCCTTCCTTTAACCGTGAGCGGGCAGCCGATAAGGGTCAGGAATGTATTCATCCACACACGAGAATAAAGGATAAAGCGGTTTGTTTTTTTGGGATCGGGAAGAAAATAGATGAATAAAAGGAATGGTATGAGGAAGATGAGCATGGTGGAGATAAACACAATTGCACCCCATAACGCCCATATACGACCGAAGATATTTTTTAACATGTTATTTGGTTCATCTTGCTTTTGCGAGGCAAAGGTAGGTAAAGGCCTCTCCACAATATTCAAGTGAACTGTATCATTTTTTGAGAAGAAGGTCACAAAAGGACATGACGTCATGCTCTTCGTATATCCCTTGTATCCTTCCTGAACCTATTGGATCGATAAGAAAAAACTACCAAAATTTCTTGGGCACAGAACTACAACTTCCAATCCACAGGATCTATACCATTCTTAACCAAATATTCATTTGTCTTCGAAAAATGCCTGCAACCAAAAAATCCTTTGTCTGCTGAAAATGGAGATGGATGTGCCGCCTTCAATATTAAATGTTTTGTCTCATCTATCAACACCTGTTTTTCCTGCGCGAATCTTCCCCATAATAAGAATACCAGGTTTACTTTTTCTTCAGATAATTTCTGAATGACCGTGTCGGTAAATTCTGCCCATCCAATTTTCGAATGGCTCATTGGCTCATTGGCCCGAACAGTTAGAGAGGCATTGAGTAACATCACGCCTTGAGTCGCCCAGTGTGTAAGGTTGCCATGCGAAGGAAGGGCGAGGCCAATATCGGTATGCAATTCTTTGAAGATATTGATGAGGGAGGGGGGAGGAGGAATGCCGTTGGGGACAGAAAAACTCAGGCCATGTGCCTGGCCTGCCCCGTGATACGGGTCCTGTCCAAGTAAGATGACTTTTACATTTTCAAATGGCGTAGTATTGAACGCATTGAAAATAAGTCCGCCCGGCGGGTAAATCGATTTGCCGGCGAGTTTTTCAGTCTTGAGGAAATTAACTATTTGTAAAAAATAAGGCTTAGAGAATTCCTGTTTCAATACTTGCTTCCAACTGGCTTCGATTTTAACTTCCATCATTGAGCGGTTGTGGTGGTCATTTCTGCGCGTTGATCATGCCGGAGATAAAATTATTAAAAACGGCCAGACAATCTCCACCATCAACAAAAATCTTAGACTTCTTCTTTAACAGGCACTTTGTTATATTCGTCTATAAGTCTCCGTTGGATTTCAAACGGAACAGGAGAGTATTCGTTGAATTCCATCCTGAATTTAGCCCTGCCTTGCGTGATTGAACGGAGCGAAGAAGAGTAATCGCTCATTTCTGCCAATGGAACCCTGGCTATGATTTTTGTAAAATGCCCTTCCGTATCTATGCCCTCCATGATAGCGCGCCGCGTCTGAAGATCACTGATAATAGCACCTGATAATTCGTCGGGACATAATACTGTGACGGTATTTACGGGCTCCAGGATCTGCGGATCTGCTTGTTGGAAGGCCTGCTTGAATGCCATGAGACCAGCTATTTTAAAAGAGATATCATTGGAATCGACAGGATGCATTTTGCCGTCATATACACTCACCCGCACGTCGCGTACGTAGGAGCCCGTGAGTGGACCCACCTGCATTTTTTCCATCACGCCCTTTAAAATGGAGGGTAGAAATCGCTGGTCGATCGCTCCACCGACTATACAATTTAGAAATACTAATTTTCCGCCCCATTCCAGTTTGTACTCATCTCTTCCTCTAACGGAAAAATTTTTAGGATCGGGCATGCCTTCTTTCCATGGCTCAACCTGCATGTATACTTCCCCAAATTGCCCGGCGCCACCGGATTGCTTTTTATGTCGATAATTCGATTGAACCGATTTCCGAATTGTTTCCCGGTATGGAATACGGGGCTTGTTGAATTTAACTACCAGGTTCTTGGAGATATGTTCGAGTTTCCATTTGATTACACTCAGATGCAATTCACCCTGGCAATGAATAAGAGTTTGGCGAAGTTCTTTCGACACTTCAACAATAACGGTCGGATCTTCTTCCTGCACCTGGTGCAATCCGATTGACAATCTTTCTTCGTCACCTTTTTGGGCCGGTTCAATGGCCACGCTCATCAATGGTGAAGGGAATTCGATAGAAGGCAGTTCGTAATTCTTGCCCCGACTATGCAATGTATTATTGACATGAGTATGTTTCAGTTTGATAGTGGCGCCAATGTCGCCAGCGGTCAGCTCATTAACAGGCGTTCTTTTATCACCTTCCACAACAAAGAGTTGATTGAGTTTCTCCGTAACACCATTTGATTCATTGATCAGTTCCATACCGGACCGGATGGTTCCAGAATAAACTTTAAAAAATGACATTTCTCCGATATGCGCTTCTGAGATGGTTTTATAGATGAAGATACAAGGAGCGCCATTCGCATCGCAGGGAAGGAGATCACCAGATTTGGTTTTTTGGGGAGGCATTTCATTCGCGCTGGGACAAACATTATCAATGAAACCCATCAATCGGCCACTTCCCATATTTTTTTTAGCGCCAATACAAAAGACAGGGAAAAGATCGTGATTGATCATCGCTTTTTTCAGGCCAATTTTCATTTCATCTTCATCCAGCTCTCCCTTATCGAAATATTTTTCCATGAGGCTTTCGTCGTTTTCCGCAATAGCCTCAATGAGTTCCTTATGGAGTCTATCCGCTTTTTCTTTTTCTTCTGCCGGGATGGGTAATTTTTGTGGTTTGCCACCTTCGGCCGGGAATTGATACATGGTCATCCTCAGAACGTCGATGATGGTATCAAAGCCGAGTCCGGCATTTAGCGGGTATTGAACGACGACCACACTTCTGCCGAAATGATCCTTAGCCTGGCGGACGGTCTTATCGAAATCAGCCTTGTCCTGGTCCAGTTTGTTCACGGCAAAAATCATGGGCGTTTTGAACTTCTCGGTGTATTCCCAGATTATGTCAGTGCCTACTTCCACGCCGAAGTTGGCGTTCAGCAGCATGATTCCGGTGTCGGCCACTCGAAGGGCCGAAACCACCTCCCCCACGAAATCATCGTAGCCGGGGGTGTCGAGTATATTGATCTTGTATCCTCTCCATTGGGTGTGTAGGAGCTTTGAAAATATGGAATTCCCTCTTTCTTTTTCCAGTTCATAGAAGTCGCTGACAGTGTTTTTTTCTTCCACTGATCCACGGCGATTGATGAGGCCCGCTTCGAAGAGCATGCATTCGGCAAGGGTAGTCTTACCCGAGCCTGCGTGCCCCAGCAGGACGATGTTTTTGACGTGAGCGGTATCGAAAATAGTCATGGCAGGCAA
>PSRA01000163.1 GCA_003175695.1 Bacteroidota bacterium
GGTTATTAATCATTTAAGAGTGCTGCCAGTTCCTGCAATTCTTTTTGTTTGTATAAATTTTTTTCGTCTTCAAAACACTTGCTGAATTCTTCAAGCAAGACTTGTATTGTGCGGACATGAGAGATGGGTTTAAAATAGCTTGGGACAGGTGGCACCGAAACACGTTTGAAGTAATTTTCAACGTCTTTGTGTGTGAATACTTGTCCACTCAACGGATCAATAAAAAATTCAACACGATGGAATGGATCCTTCTTAGGAGCGCCCTCATCGCTATAATCATCCGGCTTTATATAACCTAAAACAAATTGCCTGGGTATATTGATCGCTTTAATCGGAATTTCCAGCAATTCACTCAATATCAGGTATAACACACCATTAATGATAGTATTACCTCTTTTTGTTTCAATTAGTTTATTGATGAGGAATTCTTCCGGGTGTTGATAGCCCACTTCCGTTCCCTTTAAATTATAATAACCATATATGATACTGGTAAGCACGTTTACCTGTTCCAGCGGAGTCAGATAGCTGTTAAGTTCCAGCCAGATATTCTTGCGCAATTTTTCTATTTCCTGCAGAACATTTGACGTGGCGAGATCGGGATATTGGAATTTTGAAACGAGCAAGGCTGCCGTCAGGAGGTCCTGGAAGCTACTGGTTTTCCAGCGTTGAAAATCTTCTGTGAGATCGCGGTAATGAAGTCGGTGAATGATGGTCTCGATGCGTTCCTGTATTCCTTCGTTGATTGTATTTTCCCACAGGTTCTCGAGGTTGGGGATGATGCCTCTGCCATAGCTGACAATGCGGGTACTGACGCTATGGAATACTTCTTCATCAGGGTCATCGATCAAATGGAACAGAGCTTTGATTTCTTTGTTTTCTTGCATGGGGTGGACGTTTCATTTCTCCTGTTTGAATCAATAGGTAACGGATTTCAAGATCGGAGAAGTTGTACAATTTTAAATCAAAATGTTTTCCACAAATCCTGTGCTGTTGTTTATTTCTCATCTTTCTTTATAACGGTAAATCGTGGAAAATCTTGTGTTTGTGTTTCGCACCAGACGCAAAGTAACCAGGGCTGAAAGGTAGCAGCGGGCCTTCTTTGCGCCTTGGTTTACTTTGCGTCCTGGCGTGAAACTTACCCTTTTTTCTTTTTCTTTGGGACCCTCTTTGGAGGGTTGGCTTTTGCCTCTTCAATCATTGCCTTTACTTCCTCGATGCTGAGATCTGCAGCAGTATCCTGTTTATCCTTTGGAATTTTATAATTGCGGAGACCCTGTTTAATATAGGGTCCGTAAGGTCCGCGCAGCAACTGAATTTTTTCTTTTTCGAAAACTTTAATGGTGCGTTCTTCTTTTGCCGTCCTTTTCTCTACAATGATAGGAACAGCCTCGTCATAACTCACAGTATAAGGATCAAATTCCTTGCCCAGTGAATAGAACTTTTTGTCGTGTGCGATATATGGACCGAATCGTCCAATATTTATTACTACGTCCTGGTCTTCAAATTGTCCGAGCTTGCGGGGTAATTTGAAAAGTTCCATCGCTTCTTCAAAACTGATTGTCTCGATGCTTTGCGTGTTTTTCAATTTTGCAAAACGAGGTTTTTCCTCATCATTCACTTCTCCGATTTGTACCATGGGGCCATATCTGCCCATTCGGGCAAGCACTTTCTTTCCAGTTTGCGGTTCCGTACCCAGTTCTCTTTCCCCACTTGCGCGCTCAGCTTTTTCGATGGTATTCTCGACATCTTTCTTAAAAGGAGTGTAGAAATCATCGAGCATGCTATTCCATTTCATTTTTCCCGCGGCCACTTCATCGAACTCTTCTTCAATGCGCGCGGTGAAATTGTAGTCCATGATATCATCGAAATAGAGCTTGAGAAAATCTGTCACTACCAGGCCTAAATCAGTTGGAAAGAGCTTCGATTTTTCTGCACCGGTTGTTTCAAAATCTGCGAGTTTAGTGACTGCGTCATTTTTTAACTGCAGAATCCTGAATTCTCTTTTAACACCTTCCTTATCTCTTTTCTCTACATATCCTCTCTTCAGGATGGTAGATATTGTTGGTGCATAGGTGGAAGGCCTGCCGATTCCCAATTCTTCTAATTTCTTTACGAGAGAAGCTTCGGTATATCTTGGCAAAGGCCTGCTGAATCTTTCAACAGCTTTCATTTGCTTCAAAGGCAATTTTTGACCGATGCTCAAAGGTGGAAGCATCCCCTCCTGAGCCTCTTCATCAGCAATATCCTCTTCGTCCCTGTCTTCTCGGTATACTTTCAAGAATCCGTCGAATTTCAGCACTTCACCACTCGCAGTCAGTTCTTCTTTGTTGGTCGATATCTGGATCTTTGCTGTTGTCTTTTCCAGTTCAGCATCTGCCATCTGGCAAGCCATGGTCCTTTTCCAGATTAGGTCATACAGTTTTCTGCAATCGGCGTCCTCTACCGTCACGTTCTCCATATAAGTCGGGCGAATTGCCTCGTGAGCCTCCTGGGCACTAGCATTCTTATTCTTGTACTGCCTCGACTGGTAATAATTATTGCCAAAACGGCTGTTTATTTGATTTCGGATATCGTCCATTGCTGTTTCGCTCAGGTTCACACTATCCGTTCTCATATAGGTTATCTTTCCGCTTTCATATAGTTTTTGCGCCAACACCATGGTCCTGCTTACGGAATAACCGAGTTTTCGCGACGCTTCCTGCTGCAATGTTGAAGTAGTAAATGGAGACGAGGGAGATTTCTTTCCAGGTTTAACCTGAATATCTGAAACGGTATAATCGGCCTTGATACAGCTGTTGAGGAAAACCTGCGCACTTTGCTCGCTGGAATATTTTTTACCTTCTGCAGTAAAAGAAACGTTCTTGTCACTAAGGTCTTTGGCTGAAAATTCTGCCTCAACTTTAAATGTACTTACTGCGTTGAAAGCATTGATCTCTCTTTCTCTTTCTGCAATTAGCCGGACGGCCACACTTTGAACGCGACCTGCACTCAGGTTGTTCTTTACGCTCATTTTCCGCCATAGTACGGGACTCAGCTCAAAGCCAACTATCCTGTCAAGAATTCTTCTTGCCTGTTGGGCATTCACCAAATGCATATCTACCGTTCTCGGCTTTTTGATAGCCGATTGGATGGCTGGCTTCGTTATTTCATGAAAGACGATCCGCTTGGTAGTTTTTGGATCCAGTCCCAATACTTCGCACAAGTGCCAGCTAATGGCTTCACCTTCACGGTCCTCATCCGTAGCTAACCATACTTCTTCGGCTTTTTTTGCGAGACTCTTCAACTCCTTGACAACTTTCTGCTTTTCATCCGGTACTATATACCTGGGCTTGAAATTGTTTTCAATATCGATACCCATGTCAACTTTTTCCAGATCACGGATATGTCCATAGCAGCTCTTAACCTCGAATTCCTTCCCCAGGATATTTTCAATAGTTTTCGCTTTTGCCGGTGATTCCACTATCAATAAATTCTTCGCCATAGTTCAATTTGTCGGTTTTAGACGGCCTGTCGGGTTGCAATTTTAATGTATAACCCTGAGAATAAAAAATGGTTACACGTGCATTCATAACATAAAAACCTCAGAAATAGCTACTTATTAGCTGGTTGGCAAATTTGTCAGGGTATATATATTATAGGTATCGTTGTACGGAGTAAGGTTTTTGCAAGCATTTTTGAAAACAAAGACAACCCGGCGACCCGATATGTTGTTCGAACATAAAATTTTGTCATAAATTTCATCATCGATGATAACAAAAACAAAATTGGCGATTTATGCAAGGTATCAGGGGAACTTCAACGCATTTGCTAATGCTCCTGAGTCTGATGTAAGAATGATGGATGAAGACGATTTCCAGGTTATTGGTGATTTGATTCATAGAATCGCCAGGGAGAGGAAACTTCTGACATCGAAGGATGAGGATGAGCAAACGATGAGTTTGCTTGAACAGTTTTGCGACAATCATTCGACGATTGAAGAAATAAAGAGGTTTACTTTCCTCGCTTAGTTGTTAATCGTGAATGTATTATCCCGGGGGAACTCCTTTGCATCAAGGAATATGAACGACGACTACAAAATTTTTCCGATAGGTGATTCAGCCATAACATTAGAACTGGCAAACAGAATTGATCTTCAACTGAATCGGAAAGCAATTGCCATGAAAGAATGGCTGGCTGGCAATAGTTTTGATGGATTGCAGGACATAATAGTTGCATATAGTACCATTTCTATTTTATACGATCCGCTAACGGTGAAGGACAAGTACGCCGGAGGAGAAAAAGCATTTGATTTCGTAAAGCGCAAATTAACTGATGCGTATGCCAACGCACAAGTGTCAGAACCGGGAGTGATGGGCAAAACGATAGAGATTCCCGTCTGCTATGATCCCGCTTTCGGATTCGACCTGGAATATGTTGCCCGCGAAAAAAAATTGTCAATTAAGGAAATTATTGACTTACATGTATCGAAATTTTATTATGTTTATATGATCGGATTCCTGCCCGGTTTTTCCTATCTCGCTGAGTTGGATGAAAAACTGGTTATTCCAAGGAAACTCAAACCTGTTCCTGTTGCCGCTGGTAGTGTAGGCATAGCCGGTAGTCAAACTGGTATGTATTCACTTGATTGTCCTGGTGGGTGGCAAATTATCGGAAGAACACCTCTGAAGTTATTCGATTCGAGTCTAAGTCCCCCTGCCTTATTAAGTGCAGGTGACTGGGTTCGTTTTCACGAGATCTCAAGTGAGGAATTTGCAGCGTGGTGATGAGTAAATTTTAAGCCGCTTACTTCATCACATAACTTAAATCCGCAGCTTAAAAATGTCATTATCGATCATTAAGGCAGGCCTCCTGGATACGATACAGGATACCGGTCGCAACGGATACGGCAACTGGGGTATTAATCCCGGAGGTGCCATGGATAATTTTGCTACCCAGGTCGCCAATATGCTTGTCGGCAATTGTTGCAGTGAACCTGTTATTGAAATGCATTTTCCTGCTCCACAGATATTGTTTGAGCAAAATGTTTTATTTGCTGTAACCGGAGGGAATTTTAATCCCACGCTTGATGATGAGTCCATTCCTTTATGGCATCCTATTGTTGCCAGGAAGAACACGGTCCTTCATTTCCCGAAATTAAATTATGGTGCTACCTGCTACTTGAGCATACACGGCGGATTTTGTGTGGAAAAATGGCTGAATAGTTACAGTACACATTTGAAAGCGGGTGCGGGTGGCTGTGAGGGCAGGCCATTGAAGAAAGGCGATGAAATTTCCACAAAAGAGAGTAGTATTTATTTTGCCCGGTTGCTGGAGCAAAAGAAAAACGTGCGTGTGCTGCCCTGGCAGGCAGATGTAAGAAAAATCTACAAGCAGCCTCATGAAATAATGGTCATCGCCGGTCACGAATGGCAATCGCTTCAAAAAGAATCGCAGACCGATTTTCTAAATGCAGAATACTCTATTCATCCTTCTTCCGACAGAATGGGTTATCAATTGAAAGGTCCCTCTCTCCAATTGGAACATAAAATCGAACTACTTTCTTCTGCCGTTCACTTCGGGACAATTCAATTAATTCACGATGGTCAAATGATTATCCTTATGGCTGATCACCAAACCACAGGCGGCTATCCAAGAATTGGTCATGTTATTTCTGCTCACATACCTAAACTTGCCCAGCTGCGACCAGGTGATCGCCTCCGGTTCAAAATCGTGGATATGGATACTGCGGAACAACTGCTTCTTGAACAAGAGCAGGAATTGAAAATTCTTCAAAGAGCCTGCTTGAGTCGTTTAAATGACCTGGTATTATGCTGAAGATTGACCTGAATTGCGATGTGGGCGAAGGTTTCTCCTCTGACGAATTGATTATGCCTCTTATTAGCTCTGCGAATATCGCCTGCGGCTTGCATGCAGGAGACAAATCGATCATGAAAAAAACTGCCGAGCTGGCGTTGAAATACAAAGTTTCCATAGGTGCCCATCCATCTTATCCAGACAGGGAAAATTTCGGAAGAGTAGACATGCTCAATACTGAAATCTATACTGATGAAATACCTGAACTTATACTGGAACAATTGATTGCACTTGAACGCATTTGCATTGATATTGGAACACAACTTCACCATGTCAAACTTCATGGCGCTCTTTACAACAGGGCAGCAAAAGATTTCGACCTTAGTTTGGTGATTTGTCGCGCATTATTTGAATATAATCCTAATTTGATTTTGTATGGCTTAAGCGGAAGCCAAATGAAGAAAGCAGCAGATGTTTGCAACCTGAAGTTCGCCCACGAAACTTTTTCTGACAGAACATACCAGGACGACGGTTCACTTACTCCACGCACCAATTCCAAGGCATTGATTGATGATCCCGCAGTTGCTGTGAACCAGGCAATTCAAATGATAACTTCGGGTGAAGTGGTTAGTCTTTCGGGGAAGAAGATTCATTTAAAAGCGGATACTATTTGCGTGCATGGTGATTCTGGTTTTGCGAACGTACTTGCTGTTCAGCTCACACGAGCACTAAAGGAGAACAATATTCTTGTTGAGACATTTAACTAATCTTTGTATTTTTTAATTCATACAAAGGCGCTCCTTCTTTTCTTTGTCTTTCGAAGCGCTCAGCGTAGCGGAGCGCGAAGAACGAAAAAGAAGATGGCAGGCTCTGAGTGAAATTAGGTATTGGCAGACTTTAAGAATTCCTTTGCAATTTAACAACGGCCCGAACGTTCTACAATCGTTCCCACTTCAACGCTCAATTTTCAAAAACAACATCAAACCTATGTCTTCATCACAGAACGGTCACACAAATGGTGTGTACAGTTATGACTTATTTAGCGGGAACAAGAAAAAGAGAAATAGTCACTTCTTGTGGTGGTGTGCTGGCGTGCACCAGGATCTGTTAAAAGAATACCCAACAGACCACTCCAGGTATGCAGGATTGGGTGCAGTCATCCTGGCGACTTTTGTACTCGCATCCATCTCGGCAGGTTATGCAGTCTACATGGTTTTTGGTAACCCCGGCTGGGCAATAGCTTTCGGAATGATCTGGGGCATGATCATTTTCAATTTCGACCGGTTCCTGGTATCGACAATGCGGAAATATGGTGTATCAATGGGAAAGCAAATATCCATGGCAGTTCCGCGAATAGTGCTTGCTCTGTTGATAGGGATCACAATTGCCAGACCTCTCGAATTGAAATTATTTGAAAAAGAGATTGATACTAAAGTGGCCGAAAATCGACACCAGAAGGTGCTGGCGAATGACAGTCTATTACAAGCCGAACACAAAGCCCAAATCGCATCGGCTGTTTTGGAGAGAAATCGTCTTACAGAAAGAAAAACCGCCATTGAAGACAGTCTCCACACGCTCCAAAAAGCTTACCTGGCTGAAGCCGATGGTACGGGAGGTACCATGATGCCGGGAGTAGATAGAATAACAAGATTAAAACAGAATGCTTTCAATAATGCATTTGCCCAATACGCCCCGGAGCTGGAGCATCTTACCAGCCAGATTAAAGAACAGGACAGTATCCTTAACACATCAAAAGCGGATATGGATGCACGTCAGAAGAATTTCCAGGCTAAAATTGCTGCCAGCACTGGTTTTCTTGAAAGGAATAAAGCTTTGTCAGATCTTTCAAGTGAGGAGCCTAGCGTTTTCTGGGCCAGCCTGCTGATCTCGTTGCTTATCATCATCATTGAAACAGCACCCGTGTTGTCAAAAATGATCATGAACGCTGGGCCTTATGAGCTGGGTCTGGCAAAAACAGAATTAATACAAATGGCCGATGCGGAAAATGAAATGCGGCGGGATAAGCAAATGAAATATGACAGATTGGATGCATTGTACCAAAAGAAAAGAGAAGTTGCAGATGAAGTGATGAATAAAGTGGCGGAACTTCAGAAAAAGCAAATTGATCGGGATTTGGATCAGTGGGAGAGGGGAGAATCTTCGAATATCCAAAGGCAGCCAATGGATGAAATCCTAAAAAAATTCAAAGAGAGATATGATGTGAGTGAAGAGAATATATTGTAAGCAATTTCGCGCAAAGGCGCAAAGCTGGCACGCTGCTACCTTTGCGCCTTTGCGTTTCTTTTGCATCTCAGCTTGAAATATTATTATTGTCCTATTCCCTGCATTCCCTGCTGCATATTTTCCATGTCGCCCTTCGTATTCTTTCTTTTGAACAACGCTACATCAAACTTTCCGAAACGGTAGTTGAATTGCAGTCGGAAAAATTGAGGATCCCTTCTTCTAACCACTTCTTGTGTAATTCCCTTTGACTCAGTGACGACATCACTAACCCTGGTGCGGAAGATATCACTGACGTTGAGAGTAATAGAAGCTGCCTTATTTTTCAGGAATTCGTATTTAATCGATGCATCTACGCCACCAGTTGGCTTTGAGTAACCCTGTGAATTGCCGCTCACAGTTTGTCCAAAACCTCTTCCACCACCCGAAGTTGTTCCGGCTGAGCCTCCCGGCTGCAATACAGTTTTCGAAATATAGTCGCCACTTACCTGAATTGTGAAGCCCTTCGGCAATTTGAATGAGTTGTTGACCTTTCCAAACCAACTCCAGATTTGTCCGATCGTTTGAACAGAATCACCTGCATTTATTTTTGAGGTGAAAATATTGATATTGCTGGTCAGATCCCACCATTTTGTAATTGCATTGCGTCCGATTAATTCCAATCCGGTGACGAAACTTGAACTGGCATTGATAAAAGTATTGATAAATACCACTGAATCCGTCAACGGATTCTTTTCCTGGCTCTGGTAACGCGTGATCAGATCAGTTGTATACTTATAATAAATGCTGGCAAGGAATGTGTTATTGCCCTTAAAGGTTTTTTGGTATGATAATTCAAACGAATTCGTGAATTGAGGTTTCAAATTAGGGTTACCCCTGCTCAGATTAAGCGAGTCGGAATAGTCAGTGTAAGGGAATAGCTGGAAGAAACCCGGCCTGTCAATACGCCTTGTATAATTTAACTGCAACTCGTTTTGCCCGCTGAATTTTTGTGTAAGAAAGACGCTGGGGAAGAGGCTGATCGGATAGCTGTTTGAGAAATTCCCGACCGTATCTTTTTCGGCTCCTGTGGCAGAATCCTTTGTCGTAAAGTTGCTGGATCCCTGATAACTTGAGCTCTCGGCTCTCAATCCAACCTGGTATCCAAAATTTTTGATCACATTGGAATAAGTCAAATATCCCGCATATACGTGGTCGTGATAGCTATAGTCAGAAGACAACAAAGGTTGGGGAATAAAATTGCCATTTTTGTCAAGGATACCAAAATTATTTACACTGCCCACATTGCGGATGGCGACACGAGCACCTGCTTCAATCTTAGATTTCTCAGAAATGGGATTGGTGAAATCTGTCTGAGCCGTGATATATTCATTGGTTCCAGAACCATGTTGCTGTTGGGTATAGACAGAATTCAACGAACCGCCCTTTTCATTATATATGTAGGAATTGACGGTGTTATCGTTTTTGTTTGAGCCTTTGCTATAATTGGCATCGGCAGTCCACTCTTCACCGGACTTGGGAAAATTGTGCTTATAGCTGATCATACCGCCCAGGTTATTAAAATGAGCGTTGGTGTTTGAAAGCCGGTTTGTGTAAGAAGAAGTGGTGTCTGCATTTGGCTTAAGGGTATCGACATAAAGATCACTGTTGACATTTGGATTGAATACTCCATGAACAATGGTCCCGGACGCGGAAATTGTATTGCGGTTATCAAGAAAATAATCTACTCCAAATCTGCCGAATGCAAAATAGCCTTGGTTTACATTATTGTCGTATTGACGAAGGTAGGTGGGATAGGTGGCAGGCGTGTCCAAAAAAGTAAATCGATCTGTTACACCTGTTGTGATGGATTTTCGTTGATTGAAATTCCCATTCGCAAATACATTGAATTTTCCCTGCTTGACATTGATGTCAGCACCTGCGTTGACTCTTCCACGTTGATCGACACCCGCTCTCAGATTGCCATTGTATCCTGCCTTACGGTTTTTCTTTAATACAATATTCAGAATGCCAGAAGTGCCGCCGGATGCATCATATTTGGCCCCCGGATTGGTGATGATCTCAATGCTTTGAATGGCATCGGCGGGAATTTGGTCCAGAGTTAATGTTGTGGGCCGCCCGTCGACAAAAATAATTGGTGTGCTGTTTCTCAAAGTTACATTTCCGTCAATATCTACGGCCACGGAAGGAACATTTTTCATGACATCAATCGCCGATCCGCCACTCACAGAGATATCTTTTTCAACATTATAAATTTTTCGGTCAATGCCCAACTGCATCAGCGGCTTGGTTCCGGTTACGGTTACTTCGCTCAATGTCTGCGCATCTGTTTGCAGCTTGATATTGCCAAGGTCTTTGTCCACATTGTTCAATGCCTGCTGCATATCCTGCCCAGGAGTATATTTTAAATCGAACTGAACTTTTTGTTCAAGGACTTTATATCCCACGGCAGTGATCTTGAGTCTGAAATTGCCAAAGATGGGGAGGTTGTCAAAGCTGAAGTTTCCTTTTGATTCAGTGATCATGCCCGCGATAACAGTATCCTTCCTTTTTTTGGTAGCTGTGTCAAATTTTGTCTGGATCAATTGAATCGAAACGCCGTCAATTCCTTTGTTGGTTTTAGGGTCGACTATTTTGCCATAAAAATGTCCAATGCTGGGTATCTGTCTTCCTGCACCCGGTCCTCTTGCGGCACCTGGTCCAGGATATTGAGCCAGGGAGAATTGATAAAAGGCAAACAATAACACGATCAGCAGCAAGTTTCTCAAGTAGAATTTGTTTTGCATTGCCACAAAGGTCTATTCTAAACAGATAGAGACGGAATTTTAGTTTACCAGCGGCACTATGTTACTTTGAAAGGGTAAACGAAAAGCAGGCGCGTTAACTAATGGATAACGAAAGGATTGCATTGAAAATATTTTTTTGGCGTCGGCAAAATCTGAAAGCAAAATGGAAGGGAACGTTTGGAGACCAAACATTTTTAAAGCGGACACTTGGACTTCTTCAGACGTGAATTAATTTCTCTTTGAGTTTTTGAGGAGTACGCGAATTCATTTACTTTTGCGCGAAATGGTGACTGTAGCTCAGTTGGTTAGAGCATCAGATTGTGGTTCTGAGGGTCGG
>PSRA01000189.1 GCA_003175695.1 Bacteroidota bacterium
TGGAGAATACCTATGGGGATACCAATTTTATTTCAGCGGCCCAAGCCCCCCAGTACCAGCAGGCGCATTTTGCTTTTCCGCGCCAAAGCGCTGTTGGAATCACACTCGCCTACTATGATGCCCAAGGCCGCACGCCCGGGGCTTGCGCGGGCATTCAGGTACTCACGGCAGAGGATGTGGCTGGTTTTACCACTAACCAGATCAACCTGATGATCTCCTCCCGGCCACCCAAGTGGGCCCGCTTCTTTCATATACTGGCGAGCGAACCCCTTACCTATGGCAAAATGATCACGTGGGTTTCTAACAAGAGCTTTGTCAAGACTGATCTGGATTCAGGCATCAAGTATGCCTATATCGCGATCACCAATATGGAGCTCTATAATGAAAATAATCAGGCCGCCACCCCGGTGGTCAATTATGATTTTGCTCCGGGAGACCGCATCCGTTTTCTCCAGCGCATGTATTCCAATCCGGGCAGCCTGCCCTCTAACCTGCCGCCCTATGAATATGAAGTGCAGGCCGTGACGGTAAACCCGGTGCTGGATGGCACAATTCAGGTAGGCCGCTTTATCAAGATCATTTATCCAACCAGCGATATCAATCCCAATTTTGATTTTACCGGGATTAATTTTCAGAACTATAAAATTTTACTATTCAACTATATCAAGCACGCGACTTCAGCTACCCTCACCACCTTCTTTGAATTCGGCAAGATGTGGGGTATCGGCAACGCGGGCACCGATCGGGCTTACCATTTTGGCATGAGCCCGCAGGCGTCAGATCTCTCCGCGCCTGCTGTCATCTCCTTTGATGACGGCAACTTTTTTTGGCGCAGGCGCACCGTGCCCGCAGGCCAGACCTATCTTGCGGCAGCTGGTAATTTTACTTTCGATAATCCGCAGTGGGCTACCATTCCTGTGCAGCCTGATGACGGAGACCAGAACCTGACAGACTACGCGATATCTCATCAGACCAGCGCCGGTTCCGATCCTGCCCCCGCCCAGTACCCGCACTGGAGTGACGGCGGGTATCTGTACTGGAACAAGACCGGCGTATATTCGACTATACGTGTCCGTAATGCCAAGTTCAACGGGGCTGATGGCACAGGCGGAGTGAAGGTGCAGGGCAGCGCAGGCAAACCTAATTTTACTTCCATCATTCTGAAGATCTGCCATGATGATCTGGTGACAGTGGATATTGTAAAGCTGCTCACGCGCTTTGACATGCCGCTGGGAGAAGACCTTCAGTTCTATACGATTGAATTTGATGGCTACGCGCAGATCCCGATCAACGCCAAAGTATGGATCTTGTGCGAAGATGGCAATACCACGTTTGGCGCGGGCGACTCCTTTGGTATCCGCTATGGCATCTATACTCAGCAGTTAGATGTGATCAATAACCAGAATATCCTCATCATCGAACCCTCCTATTCTGACAAGTATTCTATCGTCGCCAATTCCAATAACCGGGCGCTGGTATTTGATGAGAATGCCAAGCAGGTGACCGAGCCTGCCAAATACTGCTGGGGTCTGGCCTATCAGGGATCTAGCGCCGTCAATAATATGAACCGCTTTTACCCGGATAACAACGATGAAGTAGACCGGGGGCGTGGTGGTATCCAAAAGCTGGTGCCGCGCGACGGCATCATGCGGATCTTCCAAGACCGGGGCGTGGGGCAGGTGGGAATCTATACCAAATTTATTCAGGATTCTTCCGGCAACGATATCTTGGCTACTACCGGGGAGATCATCACCAAAACCAACGTGCAGTATTATGAAGGCAACTACGGTGTCGGTGGCCATGGGGAGGGCGTTGTCTCCACTAAGATTGCCGATTACTATATTGACCCGGTGAGAGGCTATGCCATGCGGCTTTCGGGTGACGGTCAGGTGCCAATCTCTGAGCTCTACAAGGGCCAGTATTTTCTGCGCGGCCTGATGACTCCTTTTGCCACCGAGATGCTATACAACGGAAGTAATTTTAATCCAGACTTCACCAAGGCATATATCCTCGGAGCTTACGATTATCTGGAAGAACAGTATATGCCACTGCTGCAAGCGGGAATCAAAGGCACGACCGCCTATCCCTCCCAGCTATTCTCCTTCAATGAAAAGCGAAATGCCTTTGCGGGCTTTTATGATTATGAGCCGGAGTATATGATCTCTGCCAACGAGACGCTGGTGACCTTTAAGAACGGGGTCATGTTTTTCCATGACAATACCACCCTCTATAACTGGATCTATGATCAGTACCTGCGTCCGCAGATTACCCTTGTATTTAACGATCAGGTGGCTATCCGTAAAACTTTTGACGCTCTGGCCTACCGTTCCAATGACAACAATATCTGGCAGGCGCTAAACGCGGGAGATATCAAGACTTCTTACGTGAACGAAGACACCGGGCTGCCGCAGATCTCTATGCTATTGGACAGCTATTTTGCGCCGAATGAAAACGGGATCTATGCGCCGCTGCTGCGCGATATGAATTCGATGCCCGACCCGATCGTAGCGATAGAAGATGGAGATTATCTGAAAGGTGTTTATATTGAAGTAACTTTAACTTATATCAATAGTGATGGAAAGCTGCCATGGCTTTTTGCTCCTTACGTGAAGTGGAGTCCGAGCCAGCGGCTGTTCTAAAATCCGAACGCAATGAAAACAGATCTGAAAATATTTTATGATCCCAACTGGGGTGCAGTGGGATCTGATGCCATCAGCGGCGCTGCCGTGGGTACTTCCATCCTTCCGGGATGGGGCACCCTCGCCGGTGGTCTGGTCGGCGGGGCCATCGGCCTGTTCACGGGCGGCTCCCAAAAGAAGCAGGGCCAGAACCTCGTCAATCAACCCTATCCCGCCAATCAGGTACCGGAAGCCATCCGGGAAAATAAAGTGAGGGCGGAAGCCCAAGCCAATCAGGGCACCCCCGCTGCCGTGATGGAGCAGCACCTGCGGGATCTTCGCGAAGGCCGCATGACGGCCATGCGCTACGCGCTGGAAAACGGCGGCCCCAATGCTGCGATCAAAGCCGGGCCTTCGATTCAGAACCAATATGACCGGGCTCTCGGTAACGTATATGCGCAGGACGCTAGTGATCTCATGCGCAACAGGAATACAATCTACGGCGTCAACAATACGCTGGGGGCTTATCAAAATAACGCATGGAACTGGAACTACCGCGATAAATACTTGCGAGATTATAATTACGGAATGGGCCTGCTGGGTATGGGTAACGCCAATATGATGGGAGGCTACGACCGGATTGCTGCTGCGCTGACCCATTTTGCTTCTACCGGTGGCTTTAACCGGCTGTTTGGAAATTCTAACGGTGGCGGCTATGCGGCAAATCCATCAGACATTGGTAGTGACTCAATAGATCTTTCCCAGAACTATTATAATGACCCGATGTATTCTTCCGGTTATGAGCAGCTGGACACCGGTGCTCCGACCGTTGATGTGCAACCGCAGTCAGCCGATACGGGCGTGACCGCATTGCCTGCCATTCCTGAACCCGAAATGAGCTACTAACATGAGAGGATATTATCCACAACCATACGGCAATATCTACTCAGCGGCTACGCCGATACTGGATAACACCGTCAGAACACTTCAGGCTGAAGAATATGCGCGCACCCAGCAGGCCCGCGCTTTTTCCTCCCAGATGGACAGCGAGCTTGCCCGCCAGCTGGGGAATGTAAAGAATGTCGATATCCCGGATATCGTGGACGCGTGGAATAAATATAAAACAGCCAAATCAGCAATCTATTTTAACCCGACGCTCGCAAACAATCCCCGCGCTTATGCGCAGGCGCAGATTGAAGCCAATCAGGCGCTCGGAGATTACATGCAGCGCACATCAGCGTCTAGGCAGCACCGTGATATGCTACTGAATATCCGTAATGCGTATGAAAAAAATCACAATCTTTTTGCCGATAATGCCCTTGATCTTTACTCCCGGGGGATGAATACCAAGACTTCCGATATCATGAACTATGATATGGGCGGGGGAAAGACGGTGGATCTGGCCAATCCGAATTCCTATCTTTGGCAGGGGCCGAATACCAACTGGGCAGACCTGATTAAAAAAGCTGCCGGTACCCCTTCGGTAAAATACAGTGAAATCACTCCACCCAAAGAAGGAGAGTTTACCAATACGATCACACCGTATAGCTATGGCGCTTCGCCGGGGGAATTCTACCAGAATTTTCTCGGCTCGCTGGGCACGCACGCAGCGGCTAATGACGCGGCTAAGGAAATGGCGAGAATTACACCTGAAGCGATCAATGCAATGGCAAGCCGGTATATGGCGCTCGGGCCAGCATACTGGATGCGTGCGACGGGCCAGCCCAATCCGCAGCCAATCCCTTGGGGTAATACGCCGCAGGAACAATTTGCGGCATACAAGACCATGGAGCACGCGGTTAACACCGTGCCCAGTGCTGGAAAAATTTCATTTGAGGATAACAAGGGGGCGCTCGCCGCCTACAAGAATAAGCTGGTACAAGACCGCCAAGAGGCCGTGCAGGCGCTGCGCGCCGGTGACCAGCGGAGGCTGGCGCTACTCAAAGAAGGATTTAAAGGCAAGCCCAAGTTGCAGGATCAGACGATCAATGACTGGTTTCAGTCTGTAAAGGACGATGCAGGTTATGATCCAAACGAGAGCCATCTGTATGCTACAGGAGAAAAGGCTGCTCCCGAAATTGATCTCACTCCTTACATGGCTGACGCAGAAAAAAGTGGAGAGTTTAGCGATAAACCGATTGCGCCCACTTCAGCTGAATTTATCGGCAACGGAAAGATCCAGCTGAACTATCAGTATCTGGGCACCGATCAGCAGCAACACGAAGGGAAAAAAATTATTACTGAGCAACAATTCAAACTGGATGTAGGCTCACGCGTCTTTGGAAAATCCAAGGCAGCCGGTGTGATGAAAGAAGCCCACCCGCCGATCACCCAGAATGGATTTGTTTACCACTATAACGAAACAACCGGCAAGTACGAATGAGTACGACGCAGTTTCCATCGACAGGCGAGCAGCAAAAGCCCGCCTTTGATCCGAACAAGCCCTATCAGGTAGCCTCCCCGCAGGAGATTGCCAAAGGTGGGGCTAAGCCCGCTTTTGATCCGAGCAAACCCTCCCGGCCAGCCACAACCGCAGAAG
>PSRA01000165.1 GCA_003175695.1 Bacteroidota bacterium
ATTGATGACAATTTGTGAAGAGAGACTTAACCAAAATCAGTTTGCAAAGGTAAGGTATTTATTCGGGAATTGGCACCGTAGCGGCTTTCAGCGTGCTCGCAAAGGATAACATTATGATTCTTTTTAAAAATTCTGATCAGCTCGGACAATATATCAGTCATGTCCAGTCGAATGGCAGAAAGACAGCTCTCATACCCACCATGGGGGCACTCCATGCCGGCCATTTATCACTCGTTGACGCCGGAAAAAAATCCGGCTACCTCACGATTTGCAGCATATTCGTAAATCCTACCCAATTCAATGACCCCAAAGACTTTGAGAAATATCCGATAACAATTGAAAAAGACATTTACAAGCTGGAGAAAGAAGGCACGGATATATTGTTTCTCCCAACAATTGACCAGGTCTATCCCCAGGGATTCCCAAGAAATGAAAAATATGATCTGGGGCAACTTGAAAAAGTGTTCGAAGGACAGTTCCGGCCGGGGCATTTCCAGGGAGTTTGCCAGGTGATGTTCAGGCTGCTTTCGATCATTGAGCCCGACCATCTGTTCATGGGCCAAAAAGACTACCAGCAATGCATGGTCATCAAATGGCTGATCAATTTCATGAAATCAAAAACCGTATTTCACGGCTGCCCGACCGTTCGCGAACCAGACGGCCTGGCAATGAGCAGTCGCAACGTTCGCCTGAATGAAGAACAGAGAAAGAGAGCGACCACCATTTTTGAATCATTATCTTATTTGAAGAACAACCTCTCGAAAGGCAACCTTTCCGCCTTGTTGGATAAAGCGAGATCCATCTTAACAGCCAGGGGATTCAAAATCGATTACCTGGATATTGCAGATGCAGACAATCTTGAAAGAGTCGGAATTTGGGACGGCAGGCAAAAGCTGGTTGCCCTGGCCGCTGCTTTCCTGGACGAAATCAGGTTGATCGATAATATTGTGTTGAACTAGTCAAAAGTCTGCATTCCCCACTAATCTCCCTTCTTTGCCTGAAACAACCAATAGATCATTACTTTTGTGCGCAATTAAAGATTTACCTTATACCAATGGACATTGAAATCCTGAAATCAAAAATCCACCGCGTTGTTATTACTGAAGCCAACCTGAATTATGTTGGAAGCCTGACACTGGATGAAGACTTAATGGACGCCGCGAATATTATCGAAAATGAAAAAGTGCAGGTAGTAAATGTTAACAACGGAGCACGCATCGAAACATATGTAATAACAGGAAAGCGCAGATCCGGAATCTGCTGCCTCAACGGCCCTGCGGCCAGGCAAGGCACGACGGGAGATATTGTCATCGTTATTTCCTATGCAAGAATGGATTTTGAAAAAGCAAAAAGCTTTAAACCCTGGGTAATATTTCCAAAAGAAGGAAACAGACTCTAATTAATATGGTGATATTGAGGTTGGCTGTTGTCCGTTGACGGTCTTTTGAAAGGAAGTTGATCCAGGTTTCTGACAACCGCCCACTTTATTGAATTCGAATCCAGTTCCTTTGTACTCCTTCTGAATCTTAGTAAATTGACCAGAACCATGAAAAAAAAAATAGTCTCCGTTCTTCAATACTTATTTTTTGTGGGGCTGGCCGTTTTCTTTCTCTGGCTAAGCTTGCGCGATCTCGATAACGAAAGGTGGACACAATTGAAAAGTGCGATGCAGAGGGCCCACTATTGGCTTCTGATCCCCGTTTTCCTGTTGCTGTTGCTCAGTCATTGGTTGCGGGCAATGCGCTGGCGTCAGTTAATGGAACCGCTGGGATACCAACCCTCCAAGCTGAACACTTTCCTTGCTGTCATGATTGGCTATTTTGTCAACCTCGGAGTTCCGCGACTGGGGGAAGTCTTCAAATGCACCATACTTGCCCGTTATGATAAGGTACCGGCTCATAAACTCGTTGGTACTATTGTGGCCGAGCGGGCTTTCGATGTGATCTGCCTTGGCATTGTATTTGGACTAACCTTTCTCTTTCAATTTGACACCATCAGTTCATTGGTTGACACATATATCTATCCCCTATTCAGGAACAAAAGTGGAAAAGCTTCTTATGAAAGAATTGCCATTATACTGGGAGGTCTCCTGCTCCTGCTTTTCCTGCTCCGCTTCCTTTTCAATAGACTGGGTCATATTAACATCGTTCAAAAGATCAAGAACATTTTCATCGGGATTTGGCATGGGCTGATCAGCGTCCGTTCGCTAAAAAATATGCCGCTCTTCTTTTTTTACACGATTGGAATCTGGTGCCTGTACCTGGTGAGTACCTGGGTGGGATTCTTTGCCATCCGGGAAACAAGCGGGCTCAGCCTCGCTGACGCCCTAACTGTATTGGCCATGGGAAGTGTGGGCATGATTGTCTCTCCCGGTGGAATTGGTGCTTATGCGTTGCTGGTGCAGGAAACGGTGGCGCTTTACAATATTCCCAAAGAGCCTTATGGGCAGGCTTTAGGATGGCTTTTATGGCTTGGACAATTCCTTAGTTTTATCTTATTCGGAGTCATTAGTTTTATATTGCTGCCGCAAGTGAATAAAAAGAAAAATGAAAAGCCCACAGATTATTCCTCAGAAAATATTTGATCTCTCCCAATTGTTGCATCAATTAAGAAGGTGGAGGTTAATGAAGAAGACCATAGCATTTACTAATGGTTGTTTTGATATTGTACATGAAGGCCATATTTCGTCTCTTTCGGATGCTGCAAAAGAAGCAGATGTTCTGGTTGTGGGGTTGAACTCTGATACTTCTGCAAGAAGACTTAAAGGGGATGGCAGGCCGGTGAACAACCAGCACGCAAGATCCCTCGTCCTTGCTTCCCTGCTTATGGTAGATGGGGTGATTATTTTCGACGAAGACACTCCTCTTGAACTGATCAGGTCTGTCATGCCCGATGTTTTAGTCAAAGGCGGAGATTATACCATCGAACAGATAGTAGGCGCAAAGGAAGTAATGGAAAATGGCGGGCGTGTCGTGATCAATCCCATTGTTCCAGGTTTCTCTACCACTTCTATTATTGAAAAACTCCGGAAATTAAAATAGGCGGAATCCCTTTGCGTTGAATAGACTTTTAAGCGAAACGTCGCTTGAAGATAACGGAACAATAAAATGGAGGGAAAAGACTAACCCCGATACATTCGTTCCACTTCCAGCACAATCGTTTCCATCTGGCGATCGTCGCCATTTGCATCGTAAGGCTGTTTGAGGTTGCTACCAAAAATGAATGCTACTGTTTGCCAAAACCTGGCAGTAAAACTGCCTTTATATTCTTTAATTATATCGTAGCAATTATTTCCAGTTTGTCTGTTGATCAATTTCATTAATACCTTGCCCTGGTAAACCGAAAGTTTCTCAAGGGGATCTGCGAACTCTTTCTTCAGATCTTTTTCTTTCGATTTGATATAAGATTTCTTGTCGCCCTCTGAAGTCATGGTCGCCAGCTTGGCATTCATTTCATTCATAATAATGCCCGCCTTCCTTGCATAGGGATAAGTAATATAAACGGCGTTCCTCAACCTTGTCCATTCTTCCATCTTTCTACGCATACCCTTGGGCATGGGCGCATCAACCCAAACCATGAGCAATGTTCTTGCAGGCAGGGTATCGCCGTTATAAACAACAATGGGAACTATCAAGGTATCCTTAGGTCCGTATCTTGGATCAGATTTAGTTGGCTGCTGCTGGGCAAATGAAGTATGGCCTGTAATCAAGAAGAGTACAAGGATTATTGGAAATAGGAAGTATTTCGTGCAGCGGCGCAACATATAACGTCTTAAAGATAGGTAAAATACACTGGATATTATATAAGGAGACAGCCAGGAATTGCCAAAGGCTGCCTCAACATCACAGACTTATGCCACGGTGAGCCTGGTTCTGATTCTTCGAACGATACTCATCACAAAGCCAATGATCATGATCAATGTCCCCAGCCATAGGATATTGATATGTGGAAACTCGTAAACTTTCAAAGCAACGAAGGGAATCATATCCGACGATTCCTTTACCCTCAATTCGATTTTGTGATCTGGTAGTAATGACCCAATTCCAAGTACAAGATTTTGTGTGAATACCGTATCTGTTATGAAATTGCTTTGGTTGTTCTTGATAAATAAAGCCGGCATGGCATTGTATTGCAGGCTATCCCTGCTAATAATGCGGATGTTCGCAACGATTGCCGTATCCTGGCTTGTAAAATGATACCTCGAGTTATTCGGATTCGCTTCTATTTTATCCAAAATCATATATCCTTTGGAATAAAAAACAGTATCATGGACACTAACAGGATGTGATTTGAAACTCGTGGTATCGTTTTCACCATTGTCAACGGCACTGATATAAGAAAAAATATCCCTGTCCCAATAATGATGCTTGGAAGGATTGAAAGCAAATCCCTGCTGACCCTTTGTGGCTTTGATTAAGAAGGGATATAAATTAAATTCTTCTTTGCTCCTCTTATCCTGCATGTGGATCTTGAAATAAGTTGTTGTACCACTCTCATTAAGGGAATCGTTACTCACATATGTGGCCCAATATCTTCCCATGTCAGTTTGAACATTTTTGAGTAGGGTAATATTCTCGAGTGGATTTTGTTTGGCTGAAGGATCAAAATTGATATTGATACCTGTGGTATTGTAAGAAAGGACTTGTTTTTTAGACGAGGAAATCAGGATGCCTACGAGCATTAGTCCGAATCCCACGTGGGCAATGGACGCTCCTGCGGCTTTCCACTTTCCTTTCAGGCCTGCCCAGATATATCCTGCGTTGGCGACGACCGAAAAGATTGCGCAGAATAATCCCAGGTGGATAGCAATGAGGAATCCCCCCCCATATTTGTCGTACTGGATTTTTCCGAATATACTTATCAGTGAGGCGATGATCACGGAAATCAATGCAGGCAGCCAGATCTTCTTAAAAAAATATTCCTTGCTTGTTTGTTTGTATTTTAAATATTGCGTAATCCCGGTGAGGAGTCCTAAAATAATGGCGATAAAAATTTCTATTCTGTTGTACGCAAATTCAGAATCGTCTCCCGTCGACCACTTAGTTCCGGTTATTTTATTGATTACGGGTAGCGACGTTGCAATGATTACGAAAATGGAAGATAGAAATATCACCAATGAACCAATGAACATCCAAAATTCCCTCGAATATGTATTCTCTTCTTTGTCGATATGGGGAATGCTTTTATATCGCGAGATATAGACAATTGCTGCAGGTATGAGAAATACAAAAATGAAAAGCATCAATTGAATGTTCATGCCCGAATCAACAAAGGCATGAACAGAAGTGTCTCCCAACACTCCGCTTCGAGTCAAGAAAGTTGAGTATAAGATTAATATAAATCCCAAGAGGAGGAATAAATAAGTGGCCCTTAGTGAATGACCGGTTGCATTGAAGATAACTTGTGTGTGCAACCCCGCCACCAAGACCAACCAGGGAACTAAAGACGCATTTTCGACCGGATCCCAGGCCCAATATCCGCCGAAACTCAAAGATTCATAAGCCCATGCGGCCCCCATCATGATCCCGGTACCCAGAACACAGGCAGAAAATAAAGTCCACGGTAAAGCCACTCTTGTCCATCCGGAATAATCCTTCTTCCAAAGTCCCGCGAAAGCATATGCAAAAGGCACGATCGTAGAGGCAAATCCAAGGAACAGTACCGGGGGATGAATTACCATCCAATAATTTTGAAGGAGCGCATTGAGTCCCTGGCCGTCCTGCATTTGAGGAATACTGAGGTAATCTGCTCTTTGAAAAATCGGCGCATCGGTGAATAAATGACGGACCAGGAGGAACGGACTGTTACCCACCTTCGCACCAAAAAAATAAATTCCAAGGATCATAGTAGCCAGGCAAATTTGCACGAAGCTCATGATCGTCATTACAGGCGCTTCCCACTTGCCTGCCCTGAAAATAAGAATGATGCCCAGAACGCAATGCCACATCGTCCACAGAAGAAAGCTCCCTTCCTGAGCTTCCCAAATGCAAGCCAATAAAAATTTTGGAGACAGGGCGAGATTTGAGTGTTCCCAGGCAAAATTGTATTCGAACCGATGATGGTAGACGATATAATAAACTGTGGCAAAAACAGAAAATACGGCAAGCACATCAATGCCGAAGGCGATCCTTGCCAACTTCTTCCATTGCCATTGCAAATTGGGATCGATTGCCTGGGATGATTTAAAGTTAGAGACAAAAGCAACCAGGGAAGCGACCAGAGAAAGAACAACAAAGAAATGCCCAAGTTGTCCAGGCAAGAGATGCTCGCCGATGTAATCCATGATTATTATTGATTTTGACTCAGGTTTTTCCTGGCAGCTGCCGGATCATCCTTGTATTTGGAGGGACATTTAATGAGAATGCCGTCTTTTTGGGTAATTTCAAAAACATCTCCATTCATTCTGCCCTTCAGCACGATACGTTCTGCTTTTTCCATATCATGAGGCTTTTCATAATGATAGATCACTTTTGCTTTGTTACCGAGGGTATCTGCGATGTGAAAACACAAATAATTCGGATTCTTTGCCGGATCATATTCAATGGGTTGGCTATTGTCCAACTTTGCAATGATAGTGACCGTTTTTCCTTCTTTTTGTTTTGCAGAAGCGATTGTTTCATAGGTTGATAAATTTCCCATAAAACTTATCAGCACACCGATGGCAATCGCAATGAAAATCAGCAAAATAATATGTGATCTTTTCATAATTCAGCGCAAAGTTAATTCATTTACGATTCCAGTTGCGGATATGAATTAATCTTTAGCCAATTTTTGACCGGCGGTCAAGTAATGAATTGAGATGGTTGCATGTTTTGGAATTATTTATACCAGGTAATCCCGAAAGCGTGGCCACGCTGACAACCGCCATCTGTCCACTTATAACTTGACCAGGTTATGCTGGCCTCCAAAAAGAACTATACCACACCCCGCGAAGCCAGTTTTTTGCTGGGAATAACATACTGCACTAACTTGCCGTGTCGTTTTACACCAACCACACTTAAAACCATGAATGATTTAACACATTTCGATTCCAACATTGTTGGCAATCCGAAAAACAACATTTTCGGGCTCCCCTTTACCGAGGAGGAGGCCCGTGTAGTCATCCTACCTATTCCCTGGGAAGTGACTGTCAGCTACGGATCTGGAACATCCCGCGCTGCAGAAAAAATCTTTAACGCCAGCCTGCAAGTTGATCTTTTCGACAAGGAAACAGATAATGCCTGGAAAGAAGGGATTTTCATGCGACCGGCAGACAGAAAAATCCTGATGAAGAGCGACTACCTGCGAAAAGAAGCCGAGCTCTACATTGATTACATCTCAACCGGTGAGCAATTAGAGAAAAACAACTTCATGTGCAAATCTCTGAAGGAGATCAACGAGGGGAGCGCCAATCTTAACCGGTGGGTTTATGAGCAAACATTGAACCTGCTAAAGCAAGATAAACTGGTAGCAGTTTTGGGTGGTGACCATAGCGTTCCGCTCGGGTTTATGAAAGCCGTTGCCGAAAAATATGGGGACTACGGCATTTTGCAAATTGATGCCCATTGTGATCTTCGCAAATCTTACGAGAATTTCGTTTACAGTCATGCCAGTATTATGTACAATGCGCTGAGCGATATTCCGCAGATAAAAAAATTAGTTCAAATTGGCATTCGCGATTTTAGCCAGGAAGAATGGGATTATGTATGCAACAGCGATTACCGCATTATTGCCTACCTGGATAAGGATATCAAGGAAAGACAATTTGAGGGCCAAACCTGGCAAAAGATATGTGATGAAATCATCAGCCATCTTCCCCAGAACGTATACATTTCATTTGATATAGACGGACTGGACCCCAAATTATGCCCAAACACAGGCGCGCCGGTACCTGGTGGATTTGAAGCCGACCAAATATTTTACCTGGTAAAGAAGATCATCCAGAGTGGAAGGCAGTTTATCGGATTTGACCTGGCGGAGATAGCCGTTGACGAGAATGAATTTGATGCCAATGTGGGCGCGAGGATCATGTGGAAGTTGTGTAATTTGCTGGCATCAGGCAATCATCCCCCCGTTCCAAATAAAGTGGCAGCATGCGCTTCGAGTATGTAGTGACATTAAAGAGAGAAAATGAAAAATACATAGATGTCATCAGCTTTATTCTATGTTTTCTTTCAGTTATCGCCTCCTTATTCGAACAACTGCGCTCTCGGCATTTCAATTTCTTTTTTACTGCAGCCGCGATAATCATCGCGGGTGGTCTGGTAACGAATCTGTTTGCTGCACGAAAGGGCGACCGCATCCGGTATAGGAATTGGCTGCTGATCGCAGGACTGTTTTGGCTTGGGATGCCTTACCTTCAATGGCTTGCCATCTTGTTTTTTCTCCTCGCTTTTCTTGAATACCAGGCAAAATATCCCCTGGAGATTGGGTTTTCCCGGGACATTGTTGTCATCAATACTCTCTTTAAGAAGAAATTTGCCTGGTCAGATTTTAATAATGTGATGTTGAAGGATGGCCTCTTGACTTTGGACTTCAGAGATAACAGACTATTTCAAAAAGAAGCATTGGAAGATGAGGAGGATGATGCGGATGAGGATGAGTTCAATACTTTCTGTTCAGAGCGACTGAAAAATTCAAATAAAGTTGCCAGTTGATGGTTAGTTGTTAGTGGATAGTCAATAAGGTTGACCCTTGAGCTTTTTGGGTGAAACGCGGTAATTTCGCGGTTGAATATGAATTTACCCGATTCTCCCTATTTGCTTTATTCTGATGGCAAGGGAAATATTTTTGAAGACACCACATTATATGCTTCAGGCAGGAGCGGTTGGGATGCAGTTGACGTTCCATTAGATGACTGGATATTCCTTCCAAGTGGCGGTTCTCTTTATGAATTACCAGGCCGACATGGAATTGGCATTGACACAAAGACCGGCAAAATGCGGCTCTGCAAAAAAGGATGGGCCGTCGCTGCTTTTATTCCCCCCGCGCATACAGGACTGTTCCTTTCAGCTTACGAAAAAGAAGACAGTGCTCCTACGCTGCCATTGTTTTGTTACACTGCTGTTGGATGGTCCAATCAGCAATTTTATGTTCCTGCGGTTCGTATTGAACAGGATATCCGCCAGGAATCTATCGGTTACGAACAAACGAAAATTGAGGCAGGTGCGGCTAATTTGTTAAAGGCATATCCTCACAATCGCCTAGTCAAACACCTGATGCAAAATTGCTGCATGACTTATCATTGCCCCGCTGCGCGAAATTTTGCCTTAGGCAGATGGGAATGCCCGGTCCCTGTATCTCCGGCCTGCAACGCAAACTGCATTGGCTGCATTTCATTTCAACCACAGGAAGAAAGCATCACATCAACACAAGACAGGTTGACATTTAAACCATTTGCAGAAGAAATCGTGGAGTTCACGGTTCCACATTTGCAAACAGCACCCTTTCCCATCGTTAGTTTCGGACAAGGTTGCGAAGGTGAACCGTTGCTTATGTGGGAGACCATCCGGGACTCAATTTCAGAAATAAGAAAGCATACAAACAGGGGAAGCATCAATATCAATACCAATGGCTCAAAACCCGATGCTGTTGCTGCTTTATGCAAAGCGGGCCTGAATTCAATTCGGGTCAGCATGAATTCTGCCCGTAAACACATTTATGAATCCTATTATTTACCCAATAATTATTCTTTTGAGGACCTGGTAGAAAGCTTACAAGTCGTGCGCGCACATGGTGGATGGTCATCCATTAATTATTTTGTCTTTCCTGGAATGACCGACAGCGTGGAAGAATATGAAGCACTCCGCCTGCTGATCAAAGAGACAAAATTAAGTATGATCCAGTGGAGGAATTTCAATATAGACCCTGACTGGTATTTAGGCAAGATAGGTGTTATTGATACGGGTGAACGAATCGGGGTAAAGCAACTTATGGAACTGATACATGAAGAATTCCCCGAACTGAAATTTGGATATTTCAACCCTTCCATGGAAAGGATCAGAGGAGATTTTGAGATTGATTACGCGCATAAGTAGTCGTTGACACTCAATTGTCTTTACTTCTCAACCTGTATTTGATATTTGACTATTACCTCATTAAATTTCCCCATTTTCTTAATTTGCATCATGTTGATTTTTTTTCAGACTGTCAATTGACAACTGCAACTGTCAACTGACAGAACGCAATTATGCTTATGAAAAAAGTGATAATAATCGGCGCGACATCAGGCATTGGAAGAGCGATTGCCAGAATCTATGCCAATGAGGGAAACCTCGTGGGAGCTACCGGTCGAAGACAGGAATTATTATATTCACTCCAATTAGAATATCCAAATAATGTTGTGACAGAATGTTTTGATGTCACTGCTCTGGATAATATCACTCACCTCGAATCGCTGATTGAAAAGATGGAAGGCCTCGATCTCCTCATCTACAATGCGGGTTATGGTGAAGCGAGCCAGGAAGTGGATTGGGAAATTGACCAGACCACAGTCCAGACAAACGTGCTGGGTTTTATTGAGATCATCGATTATGCATATAATTATTTCCAGAAACAGGGTTATGGGCAATTGGCTACCACCTCATCCATTGCTTCTGCCCGGGGCAATAGTCACGCGCCTGCGTATAGTGCAAGCAAAGCTTTTCAAAGTGTTTATTTTGAGGGCTTGTATATGAAATTAAAAAAGAAAAAATCATCCATCTTCGTGACCGATATCCAGCCCGGCTTTGTAAACACCAAAATGGCCAAGGGAAGAACATTCTGGGTATCTTCTCCGGCAAAAGCAGCAGAGCAAATTGTGGTTGCTATAGAAAAAAAGAAGTGGAGGGTTTATATTACCCACCGGTGGTGGGTCATAGCCAAGATGATAAAATGGATGCCGAATTTTGTGTATCACAATATTGGATAAGTAGGAATTCGTTCCCGTTTCCTTTTACCATGCCATTAACAATTAACATTTTAGGCATAAGAGGCTGAAAAACATTAATTATATTCGCAAAGTGAATCCATCCTATATCACAGATAATTTCGAAACCCGTAAGAACTGGAAGGCCACAGGATACACATTTTTGATATGTGTTTTGCTGGTAATTGTTCTGCTGTTTGTTACGTGGACATTACCTTCTACTCCGCCACCCGTTGTTGAGGAAGGAATTGAAGTGAACCTGGGAAACAGCGACCAGGGACTTGGGACGGATCAGCCTTTTCTTCCTGGAAAACCTTCTCAACAGGACCAGGAAAAATACACACCACCCAAACCGGTTCCCGTTGAAAAGGTAGCGGTCAAAGAAGTGGAGACAAATGATAAGGAACAAGATGTGCCCGCTATTAAAAAGCCACCGGTGACTAAGCCAAAAGCAACCAAAATACCTGAAAAAGAGGTTGTCAAAGTTCCTCCACGCAAAATATCTCAGCCAGTAGAGAATCCCGCGCCAGCCCCTCCCAGGCCTAAGGCAGTTTTTCATGGCGTAAATGGTACAGGCAACGGGGGTAACGATGCAGATGATTTCAAATCGGGAAAAAATCAGGGGATCGCCGGTGGAAAGGGAGACCAGGGTCAACCAGGGGGCAACCCGAATTCAAATAATTATGTCGGAGGTGGCAAAGGAAATTCGGGCGTTAGTATCACCAGGGGACTGCAGGGAAGAAAATTCACAAAGCTGCCGTCATTCACAGATGATTTCAGTGAGAACGCGAAAGTGGCTGTGGATATCCACGTAGATCCAAGTGGCAATGTCACCAGCGCTGATTACCAACTTAGAGGATCCACTACATCTGCAGCCAATTATATAGACATCGCCGTACGTAAGGCCAGACAAATTAAGTTCAATGCCGGTTCCGATGAGTCGGTAGGCACTATTGTGTTTGATTTTCGCGTCAAAAATTAATCTTTCACTTTAGAGGCTTCAAATAAACACTTTCCATGCACAGGTGGTATGCTAATACATTCATGCACATAGGCTAACTATGGTGCATAACTAATTCGAAATTCAAACCCTTGCGTCCCGCACTTGTTGTAAACTTGTAAAAAAATATCGAATGGCTACCCTGATCACCTGCCCCCATTGCAAAAATGCTTTCGGACTGGAAGAAGTCATGACAGACGATTTGAAGAAAGAATTGAGAGCAGAAATGATTGCTTACAAGAATAAAAAAGATGATGAAGTAAAATACTTGCAAGAGCAATTGATAAAAAAAGACCAGGAGATTGTTGAGAAAATTGCTATTGCGGCCAGGATTAAGGAAGAAGAATTGAAAAAGCAGATCAGCAAAGAAAATGAAACTAAGCTCAGATTTCTCGAACAAAGGACTGCACAGGCCGAATTAAAAGCCAAAGAACTTGAATCAAAAGAATTGGAAGCGTTGAGGCTACAAAATGAGTTGGACGCACTTAAGCGTGATGGCGAACTAGAGAAAAAGAAATACCTGCTGGAGAATTCCAATAGGCTGATCGACGAGGCGCTCAAAAAAGAAAGAGAAAATTTCGAGTTGGAAAAAAGGGAAATGCAAATCAAATTGGAACAGCAAAGGAAAAAGGTGGATGAGATGCAGAAAAAGCTGGAAGTTGGCTCCCAACAATTGGCCGGGGAAACGCAGGAGCTGGCGTTGGAAGACACGCTGAAAGCCAGCTTTCCATTTGATATAATTAGCGAAGTGGGAAAAGGTGTGCGTGGTGCAGATTGTGTCCAGACTATCAGAAATGCGCTTGGCCAGGAATGCGGAAAGATCATTTATGAAAGCAAGAGAACGAACGCATTCTTCATGGACTGGATTGAAAAATTGAAAGCAGACATGCGAAGCCAGGGGGCGCATGTGGCTGTAATCGTTACTAAGACTATGCCGAGAGACATGGAATGTTTCGGCGAGAAAAATGGAGTGTGGATTTGCACCTATTCGGAAGTCAAAGCGTTAGCGCACGTGCTCCGTGATGGCGTCATTCGAATTTTCAATGCGGCAAAATCGCAGCAAAATAAAGGCGACAAAATGCAGTTGCTGTATGATTACCTTACGAGTACTGAATTCACAGAGCAATGGAAGGCCATCCGCGAAGGTTTTTTGTCAATGAAGATTTCCATTCAAAAGGAAAGGGATACAATGGAAAAATTATGGAAGGCTCGAGAGAAGCAATTGGAAAAAGTATTGTTGAACGCATCCCATATCAAAGGATCAGTGGAAGGAATTGCCGGGCACGACTCCATAGATATGAATTTGCTGGATGATGGTAGTGAAGAGCTGAGTTCCATTTCACTTTGACGTTTCAGCACTAGGTCAACACCCAGGCCAGTACCAAATCATTGAATGTCCGCGCGTGAATGGAAAGATCCACAGGTTCATTCTTCCTAAATTCAAATGGCAATAGCCAATCCTGCTGCCCATCATTTTTGCTGATATCGCAAAAATGAATATGCTCCCTGAAATCAACCTCGCCGAGGCTATACCATTTATATATAGCTTCTTTGGAACTCCATAAAATAGTTTGCAGAAGGAAAGGAGTTGTTATGGAAGACAAGGCATGCCATTTTTGAATCGCCGATTCGTATTCCTCGTGCTGGAGGAATTTATGTGTGATTTTGTTTATTTTTTCTGTGATGAATTCAATGTCTACCCCCACCCGGTTGCCGCTGCTCACAATTGCCGCTGCAAAATCGCCGCAATGAGAAATGGAGAAGTGGTACATTTCGTTCTCAAGAAAAGGTTTTCTTGTATCGGCTATCACGATTTCTTCCAACGGGAAATCATTGAAAAGAACGGGAAGCAGCCATCTGCCCGCCAGGTGTTGCAATCTTTTATGCGGGTGCGAGACATCTTTTTTCAATGGTACTTTCCTTAGAAAAAAAGATTCGCTTTCTTCAATATGCCAAATGCCAAGCCTGGTATTTTCGTTAATATTATGTTGATAAAATAATGGCATTACAAAAAT
>PSRA01000151.1 GCA_003175695.1 Bacteroidota bacterium
ATTGATAAATTTTTGTGAAATAACTTTATTTATCCGTATTTCGCGGTGCAAATAAAATACTTTTATCGAAAATTCGCTTGTTGAGAAAATTTCAATCATCATTCGACTGTACATTTTTCAATCAATGCACTCCCAACTCAAAAAGACCCTGGTTAACCATTTCGCCAACCGGAAATCAATTCATTTATAATAAAAAATAATACTACAAACAACTCAATCAGTATGAAGCGGAGCAACATTACATTACTCTCTTTTATTCTAGTATTCACCCTGTTCTCATGCTCAAAATCATCCGTACCATATACACAGGATGGAAACTGGGTCACCCGTTCACAATTGGATGGGCCGGCCAGAAGTGAGGCAGTTGCTTTCACAATTGGTGATCATGCATATCTCGGAACAGGATGGGATGGCTTGAACAAGAGATACTCGGATCTTTGGCAATATGATCCCGTAGCTGATAATTGGGCACAAATGCAAAGCATGCCCGACTCCGCCGCCAGAAGCTCTGCCGTTGCTTTCACTGCAAGTGACAAGGGATATGTTGGAACCGGCTACGATGGCTTTAATTACCTGAAAGATTTTTGGCAATATGACCCCAAATCTAATGCGTGGACACGCAAAGCTGATTTCCTTGGCGGAAACAGGTATGAGGCAGTGGGATTTGGTATCGGTGATTTTGGATATATCGGCACTGGTTTCGATGGAAGCAATGCACTGAAAGATTTCTACAAATATGACCCAGGTTCAGATACATGGACCTCTATTGGTTTTAGCGGAAATAAAAGATATAGCGCCGTTGCTTTTGTTTACAACAACAAAGCTTATTTAGTAACGGGTATCAATAGCGGCGTACCGACAAATGACATGTGGGAATTTGATCCAAGTGCTGCCCAGGCGAATTGGTCAGAAAAAAATCATATCACTAATTACAGTACACAGAATTTCGACGACGGATATACCAATATCGTAAGAAGCAATGCAGCAGGCTTTGTCATTACAGGTACTAAAACTGGCGATAAAGGATATCTCAGCACAGGTGAAAATGGCGCATTGTACACTTATACCTGGGAATATGATTTTGCTACTGACTTATGGAAAGAAAAAACTCCATTCGAAGGTCCGGCAACAACAGGTGCGGTTGGATTCAATGTAATGAACAGAGGTTATATTGCTACAGGAAGAAGTGGAAATGGACAAGCAGCCCAGTCTGACATGTTGAGAGAATTCAAACCTGACGAAACAGTAAACCCGAATGACAATTAGGAGAAATTATTATTATTTTCTCGGCGCAGCGATCCTCGTGATTCTCGCTATCGGCTTATTCTTGTCAAGGCAGACAAACAAAGATGAAAAAGTGTTTGTGCAAGCCCAGGCTGTTCAAACACAATTGGGATGGGGATATAATATTACTGTAGGAGGGAAGGTGTATATCCACCAGGAATTTATTCCGGCTATTGCAGGCAAGCATGGATTCAAGTCGAAGGAGGATGCCCTGGCAGTCGGAAAAAGGGTGATCGAAAAAATGGCTTCAAATCAATTACCCACAATTACAGTACAAGATCTAAAGGAGTTGGGAATTTTTCACGATTCCATCGTTTCAAAATAGTTTTTTCTACTCCCTGAAAAAGCCAAAAATTTCAAAGTTTTTGGCTTTTTCAATTTAGTGTAGGTTACATCGCGTTGATTCGCCTCGCTTGTCTTTGGGAAAGACCTGGGAGAAGTGACTACCGAGATCACACAATGCATCGTCTTATCATATCTGAAAAAAGGAAAAGATTTGCATTTCACATCAGGTTGACGAAGAAAGCCCCTCTTCGCATGAAACTTCACCGAATCACTCTTATCCATTATTTTTATATCGATAACCAGCAACAAAAGGTCATATGAAAAAATTTGCATTAGCTCTTGATCTCAAGGAGAACGAAGACCTGATTGCAGAATATGAGGCATGGCATAAAAAAGTTCCATCCGAGATAAAAAAAAGCATTTTTGATTCAGGCATTCAATCCATGGAAATTTACAGGCTGGGCAACCGGTTATTTATGACCATAGAAACAAACGATGATTTTAGTTTTGAAAGAAAAGCTTCGCTCGATCAATCGAATCCTCACGTACAGGAATGGGAAAGATTAATGTGGAAATTTCAGCAACCTTTGCCCACAGCTAAGGAAGGCGAGAAATGGATCCATATGAATAAAATATTTGAATTAAATAATAAAGATTTTCTACATGGATCTTCAACTGCAAAATAAAATAATTGTCGTTTCCGGCGGGGCAAAAGGTATTGGAGAAGGGATCGTTCGCCTCCTGGCAAAGGAAGGGGCATCGCCTGTCATTATCGGAAGAAATGAAGGTGATAATACAAAACTGAAGTCAGAAATGGAAAGATCGGGCGCGCATGTTCACGCAATTGCAGCTGAGTTAACTCAACCGGCAGAATGCGAAAAAGCAATTCGGCAGGTGATGAAGCAATTCGGGAGAATTGATGGATTGGTGAACAATGCCGGTGTGAACGATGGAGTAGGGTTGGAACACGGCAACTATGAATTGTTCATGGCTTCCTTGCATAAGAATCTCGTTCACTATTATTTGCTTGCTCATTATGCTTTGCCCGCTTTGAAAATTTCAAAAGGAGCGATTGTGAACATTAGCTCAAAGACTGCAGAAACAGGACAAGGAAATACTTCAGCTTATGCTGCGGCCAATGGCGGACGCAATGCTCTCACAAGGGAATGGGCTGTGGAATTGTTGAAATATGGTATTCGTGTTAATGCAATAGTCGTAGCAGAGTGTTGGACTCCGCTATATGAAAAATGGGTAAATACATTGCCGGATCCCAAAGAAAAACTCGCGTCAATAGTGGCAAATATTCCATTAGGCAATCGCATGACTACTGCAGAAGAGATTGCCGCCACGACGGCATTTTTGTTATCTCCAAGATCAAGTCATACGACAGGACAACTGATTCATGTTGATGGTGGATATGTGCATTTGGATCGCGCATTGGCAAATGCGTGAAGATAGAGAGGCGACAGTCTTTAGGTGGATGCCTGTTTCCGCGAATAACTGTCAGCTGACAACCCAAAAAAGCAAATCGACAACTACTAAAAAAGCCGCCATCAAAGGCGGCTTTAATTCGTTAAACCGGGTAGTCAGAGTGCACTGCGTTGTCAGACTGCAAGCAGTTTTTTTTCAGGTAAGGTTTTTGAATGGGAGCCGGTTTTTTAACGATACTGGTTTCGGTTTTCAACGGATTGGGTTTTCAAGTTCCAAGGTTTAAGGTTTAGGGATTGATCCCAATGTTTTTCAAAGGATTCGGAAGGATGGTTTAAGGATCAGGATTTGTTGGTCGTCTTTCAGGGATAAGGATTCTCTATTCAGAGGTTAAGGTTTGTTACTTTCGTTTTTCAAGGATTATTGACGTCGACAATACAAATATTGCCAACCTTTCCTGCTTATCATAACTTATTCGACCAAGGAGATAAAACCTTCGATTTTTGGAAGAAAAACTCAGATAAGGCGAGTGAACTACCTGCACAAAAATCGCGGAAAAACAAGCACAAGGCCTTATGTACTTGATCATCAGCTGATTATGCATGGCCGCTAAAATCGCCACGAAATAGTTGTAAATTTTAGTAACTAAAACAGCTTGTATGAAAAAACTTCTCGCTGGTTCATGGCAAACATTACTATTCAGGGGAATTATTGCATTACTCTTTGGTATTATGACTTTTGCCTGGCCGCATATTACTTTGATTTGGCTTATTTATGTCTTCGCCTTTTATGCCATTGCCGATGGTTTGTCCACCCTGGCAAGCGCGTGGAAACACCGCAAGACCAGTAGCCAGTGGGGTTTTCTTCTTCTCATCGGAATTATCAGCCTGTTGGCAGGTATTCTCACTCTGATTTACCCCCACCTGACCGCGATTTACCTTATTTTCTTCATAGGTTTCCGTGCGATTTTTGATGGCATTGTTACGATTGTAGCGGCTATACGTTTACGTAAGGAAATTCACAATGAGGGTTGGATGATCTTCAGCGGCATTATCTCAATAGTCTTTGGTGTATGGGTGGTGGCCGCACCAGGCAGAGGAGCATTGGCCTTGCTGTTAACTATTTCCGTTTTTGCCATTGCCTTCGGTATCATGTTAATAGGACTTTCATTCAGGGCGCGTGGTTGGGCAAAGACAACTGCAACGACAGCAACCTGAATTCATTTTTCAGAATGAGATATTCCTTGTTTCGATCATACTTCTATGACCGGAAGGCTTTTTTTTTCAATCACTGATTAAACATTTGTATGATGCGCTATTCGCAAAAAACACGGATCTTTTACAGCTTACTGATTTGCCTCTTTATTTCAGTCTGCGCTTTGAGTCAAAATGCAAGCCCCAATTCCAAAGATTATTTTACGATTGAAAATTATTATAAGGTGAAATGGGGCTTTGCCGATGAATTCATTGCATTGTGGAAAAAGAATCATTACCCACTCTTAAAAAAGGCAAAAGAAAAAGGCGACATCATTAGCGTGAAGGCTGAAAAGCCGATCTACCACAGTGGAGAGGATACGCGCTGGGATTTTAAAGTTACGATCGTATTCAGGAACGTTGAAGCAGCAATGGATCCCAATCTGACCACTCCATACAAGAAGATTTTATATCCCAACCTGGACCAACTTGATAAAGACGAGCAACATCGATTTGAATTGTTGCTGGCGCATTGGGATGTTTTGGTGGAAGATGTGAATATAGATAATTAGCCCCTTAGTAAGAATTAGCCGGTGGCAGAATCTGGTTCAGGTGATGCATCAAATGCCTGACATAATCTTTCGCGATCCACTCCAAAGTATGTTCTTCAGCATGGCCGGTTTTACAGGTTCGTGTGACCGTCTCCGGTGGCATATGTTCGAGGATCCGGCAAATGTGTCTGTTTAATAGGATCCACACTTGGATAAGATCGGAAGAATGGTATGATTGATAATGTGAAATTGACACCCATTTGTCCTGGTCATACTCGATCAATGGTGAATTCTCGTATTGTGCCACCACGAATCGCCTGGCATTATTCTGTGCAGAATCTACAAGGTGCCCCAAAATTTCTTTTTTGCTCCATTTATTCGGAAGCGGTTTGATTTCAAATTCAGAACCTGGGATGCTGGTCAGTCTAGGCGAATAAATATTTATGATTGATCTCAATTGATCGGCAATGTCTTTCATTAAATTTCATTTATCAGGTTTCTTGCGATGACTTTGGCTAGATTTCTATTGCTTCCGGATAAGGGGTTCCCTTTCCGGTTTCTGCCAGGGCTTTCAATCCGATCATGAAATATGCCCAGCGGCAGTTACAATGCATGTAAAAATCATTTTGTTCTTTTCATCCGGTTTGGCCAAAATGAAGAATTGATTTATCGCCATATTTTTCAACGTCAAAATAGATCCTGGTTCCAATCCAATCTTCGGGTCCGGAAATACATTCCCATTCGATTCTCCTGCCTGGCACCTGAAGTGTCACTTTCATATCCGGCCCCGTATTACTGTTAAATCGAAACTGCATAACAGTACCGGTTTGCCCATGATCCTCAGCAGTTACATGGCGCGTCCACCACTGACTGATGCCTTCCGGAGTAGAGAATAGAGAATAAATCTTGTCGGAATTGGCCTTGATCAAAATGCGATGCAGAATATTTGCCATGGCATTAATTTTTTTCGCTATACCGCCACCAATAAAGCTACGAATTTTGGCCGCTCCTCCACCGGCTGGGCGGCCGAAGTCAATTTGATAATGTCCCCCACAACCAATATTTTTGCGTCTCGTTAAAATTGAACGAATGAGACAAATCGCTTTCAGAGAGGCCTTAAGAGAGGCAATGTCGGAGGAAATGCGCCGTGATGACCGCGTATTTTTAATGGGTGAAGAAGTAGCAGAATACAATGGAGCATACAAAGTGAGCCAGGGAATGTTGGACGAATTTGGCCCCAAGCGTGTGATTGACACGCCCATTTCTGAACTTGGTTTTACCGGGGTAGGAGTGGGTGCTGCTCAGAATGGATTGCGTCCCATCGTAGAATTTATGACCTTCAATTTTGCTGTACTTGCACTTGATCAGATTCTGAATACAGCCTCAAAAATGCTGGCGATGAGCGGTGGACAGGTTGGTTGTCCGATCGTGTTCCGTGGCCCCAATGGTTCTGCGGGTCAGCTCGGTGCTCAGCACTCCACTGCATTTGAAAGTTTTTTCGCAAATATTCCGGGTATTAAGGTGGTTTCGCCCAGCAATGGATATGATGCAAAAGGTTTGCTCAAGCAATCTATCCGCCACGAAGAGGATCCCGTTATCTTCATGGAAAGTGAAGTGATGTACGGCGACAAATCCGAAGTACCGGACGAAGAATATTACATTGAATTAGGCAAGGCAGATATTAAAAAGAAGGGTAAAGACGTAACCATTGTTTCTTACAATAAAATGATGAAGGTGGCTCTTGGCGCTGCCGCAGAACTGGAAAAAGAAAATGTGAGTGCTGAAGTCATTGATTTAAGAACTATTCGCCCACTGGATTGGATGACGATCTTAGAAAGTGTCAAGAAAACAAATCGCCTTGTCATCGTCGAAGAGCAATGGCCCTTTTCCTCCATTTCATCTGAAATTTCCTACCATATACAAAAAGAAGGTTTTGATTACCTTGATGCGCCCATCCGGCGAATTACTTCGGCCGATGCACCATTACACTATGCCCCGAACCTCGTAGCGCTGGCGCTGCCTGATGTGAAAAGGACGATAAATTTGGTGAAGGATGTAATGTACATGAAGAAATAATTCTTTTTTACACTTAAACGCGATCTCGCTTTGTCATTCTTTGTGCTTGGCCTGCAGGTTGCAAATAATACATCACCACTCTTTTTTCAACGACTTAGTCGTCCAGAAATGACCACTTCGTTGCGTCTACCGCCTCCTCTGTGGTAAAAAAGTTTTGTACTTATAGCAGCACAGAAATAAATCAATTCCGAATCGGATCATAATTCTTATCTTAAGCTTTCGAATCAAATCACAGGCATGAAAAAAATATTTGTTCTGCTCTTTCTACTTGTCACTACGCATGTACTCCTCTCTCAAAATAATTACACCCCCACATCCGCAAACCTGCAGGCAAGAAAATGGTTTGACAGTGCACGTTTCGGAATGTTTATTCATTGGGGCGCTTTCAGCGTACTGGGGGATGGAGAATGGGTTATGAACAATCGAAACATTCGCGTACCTGAATACAAAAGATTGTTGGG
>PSRA01000220.1 GCA_003175695.1 Bacteroidota bacterium
GTAGAATAAATCCTTTTAACCTTCGTTTTAGGTTTTGATTAGTAATTTTCCCGTATGAAAAACCTTCTCATCGCCTTATTGGTTTTTTCAAGCCAATTCAGCCACGCGCAGTACGATCCGTCGAAGGTGAATAAAAAAGCCGTCGCACTGTATAACAAGGCTGCCGACCTGGCCAGAGATGAACATTTCAACGAAGGAATCGAATTATTAAAACAGGCAGTTGGCATCGATCCCAATTATCAGGATGCATATCTATCCATAGCTGGTATGTATAGCGAGCTAAAAAATTACCAGAATGCGATCGATTTTTATGAGAAGGCAAAAAAAATTGACAGTGAGTACTTCAGGGATTATAATATCGTCTATTCAATCAATCTCGCCGGTAAAGGAGAATTTGAAAAGGCACTTCAGGCAATTGATGTTTTTCTTTCCCAACCTAATTTGAGTGAGTCCAGTCGAAAAGCGGGGGAATCCAGAAAAAAAAATTACCAGTTTGCCATAGATTATGCAAAAAAATCAAATCATAGCGATTACCGATTTCAACCTGTTAATTTGGGTGATAGTGTGAACAGTGTAGATGCAGAATATTATCCATCAATTACCCTGGACGGAGAGAAATTGATTTTTACAAGAAGGCCGGGCGGAGGAAATGAAGATTTCTTTGAAAGCGATAAAGTAGACAATCATTGGACCCGGGCTAAAGCGCTCGAAGGGAAGCTAAATACTAACTTGAGTGAAGGAGCGCAAAATATCTCCCAGGATGGTCAATGGGTCATCTTCACTGGTTGCCTTTATCCCGACGGCTTCGGAAGTTGTGACCTGTACATATCTTATCTGACACCTGATGGATGGACAGCAGCAGAGAACATGGGCTCAACCATCAACTCAGAATTTTATGAAACTGCGCCGTCGCTTTCTCCCGATAAAAAAGATCTTTATTTTGCCAGCAACAGGCCCGGTGGTTATGGCGGCAATGACATATATGTCAGTCACCGTACTTCGACCGGAAAATGGACCGAACCAGAAAACCTGGGACCCACGATAAATACTCCTGGAGAAGAAACTTATCCTTTTATTCACGCAGATAATCAAACGCTTTATTTTACTTCGAATGGTCACCCGGGTTATGGTAAACTTGATTTTTTTGTATCCAGAAAAAACGCTGAGGGAAAATGGACGACTCCTGAAAATCTTGGGTACCCAATCAATACCATCGAAGATGAGGGGACGATATTTGTCAGCGGGGATAGCAAAACCGCTTACTTCGCTGCGGAGCGTGCGGACAGTCACGGAAAAACGGATATCTATTCTTTTGAATTAAGAAGTGATATCCGGCCTGCCAAAACTCTTTGGGTTAAAGGGAAAGTTTATGATCAAAAAACACAAAAGGGTTTACCTACATCAGTAGAGCTAACCAACCTGACTTCAAAACAATTGATCAGTCAATTGCAGACAGATGAAACTGGAAACTATTTAACCACCTTGCCTGTGGGACACGATTACGCTTTCAATGTAAATCGCAAAGGCTATCTGTTCTATTCGGCCAATTTTCAATTGAGCGGAAAAGAAGCGGATTCGGTCTACCATATTGATATCCCACTTCAGCCAATCGAACCCAACGCAACTGTAGTTTTAAAAAATATATTTTTTGACGTCAATAAATTTGATTTGAAACCGGAGTCGACGATTGAATTAAACAAATTGGTTCAATTGATGAAAGACAATCCAACCCTGAACGTTCAAATTAATGGCCACACAGACAATGTAGGAAAAGCCGCAGATAATCAGGTCCTTTCTGAAAACAGGGCCAAATCAGTTGTTGCCTATCTTACCGGGGCAGGCATTGCTGCTAAAAGACTTTCATTTAAAGGATGGGGCGACAGCCAACCTGTTGCCGACAATAAACTTGAGTCGGGAAGAGCACAAAACAGAAGAACTGAAGTAAAAGTCGTGAGCATTCAAAAATAAAAAGAAGCGGGAAAGAATGTCTGAATCTCCTTTTTGATTTTCTAGGTTGGTCAAATTGACAATCGCATTGGAGACTAAAAAATTAAAAGTTCCTCTCACAAAGCCATTCCAAAAGAATTGATCATGCAATTATTAGAAAATGAAAAAATGATTGTTAAAATCTCGTCCGAAAATCACTTCATCCACATCGACGAATAAATATTAATTGCAACACACTGAAAAGTGCCTTGCTGCTGCGATCCTTAACCTGGAGCTGCCCGGCATGTATGCATTAATCTGAGATAGAAGCGATTCGAAAAACCTTTGGGACATATATGCCGCTTGCACTATCTTTGCACATGGCAAGAATAAATACCCCGACTAGTAAAGACAATCTCCCCTCTAAATTTTTCGGCGAAGGTTTGACGTTTGACGATGTGCTATTGATGCCAGCATATTCGCAGGTATTACCGCGTGAAACAGATATACATACTCAACTCACTAAAGAAATCAGATTAAATACTCCGGTGCTTTCTGCAGCAATGGACACAGTAACCGAAGCAAATCTGGCTATTGCACTGGCACGTGAAGGTGGCATTGGCATACTCCACAAAAATATGCCCATTGATAAGCAGGTCGAACAGGTAAGGAAAGTGAAGAGAAGTGAGAGTGGCCTGATCATTGACCCGATCACATTACATGCGGAAGCAACTATCGGTGATGCCCTGCGATTGATGAAAGAAAACAAAATCGGTGGAATTCCCATTGTTGATAACAGCCAAAAGCTTGTCGGTATTTTGACCAACCGCGATTTAAGATTTGAAGATGATAAGCGACGGAAGGTGAAGGAGGTGATGACAAAAGACAATCTCGTCACTGCCCCTGAGGGTACTGATCTCAAGAAAGCAGAAAAGATCCTCCAGAAATATAAAATCGAAAAACTTCCAGTGATCAGCAAATCCGGGAAACTGATCGGCCTGATCACCTATAGAGATATTCTCCAATTACAAAGCTATCCCAATGCTGTGAAAGACGGATATGGGAGACTGTTAGTAGGCGCAGCGCTCGGAATCACGCACGATTTACTGGATCGCGCTTCAGCGCTTCAGCAAATTGGAGTCGACGTTGTCTGCCTGGATAGTGCACACGGTCATCATAAAGGAGTCATTGACGCATTGAGAAGTGTTAAAAAGCAAATAAAAAAATTGCAGGTGATTGCAGGCAATATTGGTACGGCATCAGGGGCGAAAGCGCTGGCCGAAGCAGGTGCAGATGCGGTTAAAGTTGGAATCGGACCCGGATCCATTTGCACGACGCGGATTGTAGCCGGGGCAGGTGTCCCACAAATTACGGCGATCATGGAAGCTGCCTCAGCATTGCGACCACTCAATATTCCTCTCATTGCCGATGGTGGTATCCGGTATACGGGTGATATGGTAAAAGCATTGGCAGCAGGAGCAAACGCAGTGATGATGGGAAGTGTGTTTGCCGGTTCAGAAGAAAGTCCTGGTGAGGCCATCATTTTTGAAGGCAGAAAATTCAAGCAGTATCGCGGAATGGGTTCCATAGGAGCCATGTCGCAAGGGAGCGGTGACAGGTATTTCCAGGACGTTGAAGACGGAATAAAAAAACTGGTACCTGAAGGTATTGAAGGCAGAGTTCCTTACACTGGAAATCTAAGTGAAATAGTTTTGCAATATGTAGGTGGATTGAGAGCAGGGATGGGCTATTGTGGCGCGAAGGATTTACAGGCCCTGCAGCAGGCACAATTCATTAAAATTACTAGTGCCGGCATGCAGGAAAGCCACGCTCATGACATTGAGATCACAAAAGAAGCACCCAACTATAGTCGATGACTTTTCAAATAGTTGAATAGCCCTTGAATCGATCAAGGGCTATTTTATTAATATTTTTACTCCATGCTCGCCCAAAAAAGAATTCATCCCCTAATCTTATCTCTACTATCCGGACTGCTTCTTTATGCTTCCTGGCCTGTTTCACCACTAACATTTCTAATCTTTGTCGCCTTTGTACCTCTGCTGCTCATGGAAGAACAGGGCATTAAACGGGGACCATACTTTGGCTACGTCTATTTGTCCTTGTTGATTTGGAACACGGGAACCACCTGGTGGATGTGCAATTCAACGGTGCCAGGAGGAATTGCAGCGATTCTTGCAAATAGCCTGCTCATGTGCATTCCATGGATAGGTTTTTACAATATCAAAAAAAGAATAGGCGCCAGGGTTGGATATATCTCACTGGTTGTATTTTGGATGACCTTCGAATATATTCATCTCAATTGGGAGTTGAGCTGGCCATGGCTCACCTTAGGAAATGTTTTCGCGATGCGGCCCGGTTGGATTCAATGGTATGAATTCACTGGTGCGGGCGGTGGAACGCTCTGGATTCTTGTGCTGAACATTATTTTTTTTCTTGCACTTCAAAAGAAAAAATATGCGTTGCTGTCAGCGGCTTCGACTTTGATTCTACCCGTTGTAATTTCCCTGGTTATATCTTATCAATCAAAAGTGCAGGAAGGGGATTTTTCAAACATCGTCATCGTTCAACCAAACATTGATCCCTATGATGAAAAATTCGTTGCTGGCAAGCAGGAGGCACAAATAATCAAACTGATTAGATTAAGTGAAGCGAAAATTGATTCAAATACGAAGTTAGTGGTGTGGCCCGAAACTGCTATTCCGGTTGCCATCGATGAGGATTCAATGAAAACAAGTTATTTCATGCAACCTGTCTGGGATTTTCTGCGGGCTCATCCAAACCTCAACCTTCTGACAGGAATTGAAGGTTTTCGGTTGTTTACAGAACAAACCAAAAATGAACTTTCGCAAAAACTTCCTGAATCCAATAGTTATTTTGATTCATACAATAGTGCAGCTTTGATGGATGGACATAATTTCCAAATCTATCACAAGTCCAGATTGGTCCCCGGTGTTGAGGTATTACCCTCATTTCTGCGTTTCATGGCTGCATGGTTTGAGAAATTCGGGGGAACAACGGGCGGATATACAGGCCAAAGAGACAGGACCGTGCTGAAGACCTATAACGGAACCTATCGAATCGCTCCGGCCGTTTGTTATGAAAGTATTTATGGCGAATTTATGGCGAAGTACATAAGAAACGGGGCAAACACTATTATCGTTATCACTAACGATGGCTGGTGGGGCAACACGGCAGGATATAAGCAACATAAAAATTATGCGCGTCTGCGCGCAATTGAAAACCGCAGGTGGGTAGCCCGAAGCGCCAATACCGGTATTTCTTGTTTTGTCGATCCTTTTGGCAATGTCATCGATCCGCAGGATTGGGACAAAACAGCTTCAATCAAGCTGACTGTTCCAGCCTTGTCAAATCAGTCTTTAACTTTCTATACCATCCACGGTGATTATATATTTAGATCGGCTGTCTGGATCACCTTGCTTATTGTAATTTGGGATCTATTTCTGATCATTAAGAAGAGATTCCATCGTGCTTAAGAAGTTTTCATACCACGGTGCAAAAGTTCTTTACCAAATCGAAGGTGAGGGTGAAGCAGTCATGCTGATTCACGGCTTTGCAGAGGACATGAGTATCTGGCATCATCAGATCGATTACCTGAAAAATAAATTCCGGTTAATCATACCCGATATACCGGGAAGCGGAGGGTCGTCTCCATTGACTCTTTTCAAAAATGGAAGTCCACCAGCAATTATGGATGATTATGCAGCTTGCTTATTACATCTTCTCGACCAGGAGGGAATAGAGAAATGTAACTTGGTAGGCCACAGTATGGGCGGCTATGTGGCTCTTGCTTTTGCTGAACTTTATCCTTCGCGCATAAATAAATTAAGCCTCTTTCATTCTACCGCATTTCCAGATAGCGAAGAGAAAAAAGCTGCACGCAGAAAAAGTAACGAGTTCATAAAATCGTATGGTTCAGCCCCATTTATAGAGCAAGCCATTCCAAATCTGTTTGACGAACCATTCAGGAAAAGCTCACCGGAAAAAATTGAGAACCTAATTGAGCGCTATGCCAACTTTCCTGCCGAAGCGCTCGTATCCTATTACGAAGCAATGATATTGAGGCCGGACAGGACTCACGTCCTTCAGAATTTCAAAAATCCAGTGCAGTTCATTATTGGGGAGAATGACAAAGCTGTTCCGTTAGAACAGAGTCTTCGACAATGTCATATTCCACAGATTTCGTATATTCACGTCCTTGAAAAAAGCGCCCATATGGGCATGCTCGAAGATCCTGATGAAACCAACCGCATGTTAGAAAACTTCCTCGATCGGACTCTTTAAGCGATTTAGTTACCCTATCGTGAGTGATTGTAAAAAAATATTGCTGGGTTGTCTTTTCGTCTTTTGCTTTTCCACACCCCTATGGGCAAGGCATATCAAGGGCGGAGAAATCTATTACACCTACCTGGGACCTGGCTCTTCTCCCAATTCCGATAAATTTTCGCTGACTCTAAGACTCTTCATCAGTTGCCAGTCTGTGCAAGGCCAACTCGAAACTACAGTCAATATAGGAGTATTCGATAATTCCGACGGCTCACCTGCTCCCGGCTCGCCTTTTACAGCCACGCTTACCAGCGATCAGTTTATTCAACTTTCCAAACCCAGTCCTTGTATCATCAATCCGTCGCCTGTATGCTACCGGGTAAGGATATTTACCACCACCATTGAATTGCCAAAAACTCCGCAGGGATGGACGGCCGTTTTTCAGAGGTGCTGCAGGATTGATGACATCAGCAACCTCAGTCCGAATTTCAACATCGGCGCATCTTACATGTGCCAAATCCATGGCACGAACACGGTGGGTCCCACTGGCACGAATTCAGATCCGCAATTCCTGGTAAAAGACACCGTCCTGATCTGCCAGCACAGACCTTTCACATTGAATTTTGGTGCAACAGATGACGATCATGATTCTTTGTCCTTTTCTTTTACTTCGGGCTACCTGGGCGGATCTACCAATCAACCTATAGTCGCCAATCCAAGTTCTCCGTTCCAAATCGAACCTCTGCCTTACAGAATCCCTTTTTCAGGAGAACAGCCACTTGGACCTGACGTAACAATTGACCCAAAAACAGGAGTCATCTCCGGGATAGCTCCGGCAGGCGGTGATTATGTCGTTTGTGTCCTCTTGCAGGAATGGCGAAACGGAAAAGTTCTCACCCAAAAGCCCAAAGACTTCATCATACATGTAGATGATAAATGCGATTTTGCTGCTGCCGACCTGAAGCCCAGCTATATCACCTGCGATGGCTTCAGTTATTCCTTCCATAATGAAGCTCCTTCTTCACCATTGATCCATTCATATTTCTGGGATTTTGGAATTCCCGGGTCATTAACCGATACCTCAAACAACAAAACACCGACCTATACCTTTCCTGATTCCGGCACATACAAAGTGAAACTGTATGTGAATAAGGGAGAAGTATGTTCTGACAGTGCACAAACACTGATGAAAGTATATCCAGGGTTTTTTCCTGGATTTCAGTCAATCGGAACATGTGTGTATCATCCAATTCAATTCTCGGACACAACTAAAACGAAATACGGCGTAGTATCGAGTTGGCATTGGAATTTTGGTGATCCTACATCTACTACTGACACTTCGAGCTTGAGAAATCCATCCTGGCAATACAGTGACACGGGCACAAAACAAGTGACGTTTATTGTATCAAATAGTGAAGGGTGTCTCGACACTGTCGTTCAAAACGTGCAGGTATTAGCTAAACCGCCAATTATTTTGCCATTTAGCGACACGCTCATTTGTAATATAGATACGCTGCAGTTGAAAGCAAACGGAACGGGTGATTTTTCCTGGACTCCTACGGCTTCCATGCTTTTGGCAAATACTGAGAACCCTCTCGTGTACCCAAAGACAACTACTACCTACACGGTTACGCTCAATCAGGGAGGGTGTGTGAATACGGACTCGATTTTAGTGAGAGTTGTTGACTATGTCACATTATATCCTGGGAATGATTCGACTATTTGCCTTGGCGACACCATTGCCCTTAATCCCAGTGGAGACGGTTTATATTTTGTTTGGAGTCCTGCTTCTACTTTAAATAGTCCAACATTAAAAAATCCACTTGCCTCGCCGACTTCTAAAACTACTTATCATGTGGTTGCCAGCATTGGCAAATGTAATGCGTCAGGAAATGTGACTATCAGTCCCATTCCCTATCCAGGTTCTTTCGCTGGTGCAGACACCACAATTTGTTATGCCGACACTGCTCAACTTAATGCTTCGATGAAAGGAATTCGTTTTGTCTGGAATCCGTCTACTTCGCTGAGTAATCCTTCTATTCTGGATCCATTGGCTTTTCCTTTAAGCACTACTGTTTACAACTTATATGTTTATGACACGCTCGGTTGTCCGAAACCCGGGATATCTTCTGTAACGGTAAAAGTCAAACCCAAAATCAATGCTTTTGCAGGCAATGATACATCTATCGTAATTGGGCAACCTTTGAATCTGTCGGGAAGCGGCGCACCATTTTTTGCGTGGTCTCCTCCTACCTATTTAAATCAAAATGATATTGCTAATCCGGTCGCAAATCCCACGGAAAACATTAGTTATATCATGAAAACATATGATGAAGCGGGTTGCTTTGCCCTTGACACAATCAATGTTAAAGTCTTCAAAACAGCTCCGGATATTTTTGTGCCAAATGCATTCACGCCAGATAAAAATATTAATCGCCTGTTCCGGCCAATCCCCGTTGGCATTTCAACTCTTATCTATTTCCGCATATACAACCGGTATGGAGAACTAGTCTTCAGCACCTCCCGCACAGGAGATGGTTGGGATGGAACTTTGAATGGTAAACCGCAGGATAGCGGAGGATTTGTCTGGATGGCGCAAGGGGTTGACTATACCGGAAAAGTTATCACAAGGAAAGGCACGATGGTCCTTATCCGATAACCTGTTCGCTTCACCATTGCGAGGAGGACATCATCTCTTTTTATATTTGATTGTACATTTGCCTCCACTAACAGCAATGAAAAATAAAATAGTTTTAATCACCGGAGCAACTTCTGGATTTGGGGAAGCCTGTGCAGAAAAATTCAGTGCTGCAGGATATGATGTGATCATTACCGGCAGAAGGAGGGATAGATTGGAAAAGCTTAAAGCGGATTTGGAAAAAAGATTGAGCATTCGGGTATTGCCTCTTGTATTCGATGTGCGCGATAAGAAGGCGGTCTTTGATATTTTGGGGAACCTGCCTGAAGATTGGCAAAGTATACATATTCTGATCAACAATGCCGGCCTTGCAGCAGGTCGTGATTTGTTTGAAAATTCACTCCTGGATGATTGGGAAACCATGATCGATACAAATGTGAAAGGGCTGCTGTATGTGTCCAGGGTCGTCCTGCCGCATTTGATTAAAACAAAAGGACACATTATCAATATAGGCTCAGTTGCGGGAATAGAAGTTTATGAAAAAGGAAATGTTTATTGCGCAACCAAGCAGGCAGTAGATGCCATTTCGAAATCCATGCGGATCGATTTATTATCACATCAAATAAAAGTAACAGCCATTCATCCAGGCGCGGCAGAAACGGAATTTTCTCTTGTAAGATTCAAGGGTGATGAAGAGCAGGCGAAGAAAATCTATGAAGGCTACAAACCATTGAAAGCAGAAGATATTGCTGACATTGTATTTTATTGCGCCACCTTACCTGCGCACGTTTGTATCAATGAACTGGTTGTAACCCCGTTGGCCCAGGCAAATTCATTTTATCTTCACAAGATTTCAGGCAAAGAAGCTAAGTGAACAAAAAAAGCTCACTAGGAGCTTCCAATAGATTCCATCTGTTGAAGTGTGCGCAAGAGTGAAGAGAGAATAAATTGCGGGCTCCAAACAAAAATGCACAATAAAAATTCCGGCTTACTTGGGCTTGCTCGGTGGATTAGCCATCTCCGCCAATGAAATTCTGACCTGAATTCCCGCCCGTGTCGTTGTCATAGGTGGTGAACTGGAGATCTTTGGTTCAACTCTTCTTCTGTCAAAATAAAATTTAATGTTGATGCGGTTATTAATGACATAGTCAATTGAAGGCGCAATATCAATTACTCTTTGTCCTCCGACAGGCAACGACGCATTTTGATCTAAATAACTGTTCGAAGTTGCATCATCCCGCAAACTATAATCCAGTCGTATGGTAAGGTCATTATCCAATCTGCCTGAAAGTGAGCCATTTTTACCCCGCAGCTTGATTCCAAATGGCAATGGCAGGCCTCGCTTCCGGTATCCGAATCCCACTGTAAATTCTGTTGAGCGGGATTCACTCATTTGATAATCGATCAGGCTTAGGCTCAGTTGTCTTGAGCGGCTATATCCGGTTCGAAGTTGCAATTGGTTGACGAATTGCATGTCCAGATCAATCAATGGAGAAAACTGTTCACTAATCGTGATATTGGGCACGAGGAAATAAGGAACAAAGTTTCCGGTAAGTGTATCAATAAATCCCGGCTGCCTGATCCCCAATGGATCCTGGTAGGTAAGTGAAGAATTAAAACTATTCATGCTCAGCGTACTCGTGTATCCATTGGTGATACTAAAATTAGAAAAGATCTTGTCCATTCCTGGAATACGACTCAGGCCATTATAGCTGATCCTCCAATTGGGCTTGGGCAGGTAACCTGAAAAAGGATTGAACTTAATATTGGTATTCTGGTTGTTGATCAGTGCGATCGAATTGGCACTCTTTCCACTGTAGGCGGCAATAAATGCGGGGATCAATACATCCTGGGCGTACTTACCATATCCTTTATAATAACCTTCCTGGTTCTGAATGCCTCCTGAATAAGGATTTTGTTTTCCCAATCGGGCAGATATGATCAGCCGGTTCTCTTCAAAAGTCCTGAACGTCTTAGTTATCGTATTAGGCGCAAAGCTTTCGAATAAAGTGCTGATGGAAATAAAACTGATGCTGAATGTACCAGCCGTGTACGGATTCAATCGTGCGAATTTTCCTCCACTGGTATCTTTATATAATTCAGAGTAATTCTTCCCGAAGGTCTTGTTTATGTTGATCGTAATATTAAGATCCCTGATAGGCTGCAATTGCGCGGCAATATTGAGCAATTGGGTATACATCGCCAGATTCTGGAAATTAAAAGTTGTGTCTGTAGTCAATAATCCCTTACGTCCCAAATGATTTACAAAATTCGTATCCGGCTGTTGTCCGAAAACATACCCGAGTCCCGGTTCGCCTGATTTTAAATTCATTCCCAGGAACGTGGTACTGTCCATATAACCAAAAATGCTCGAAGCTGAGTTTTCTGAATAAGTAATGTTCACGTCTTTCAATGCAGTAATCAGGTGCGCAAGAAATTTTACGAATCCTTTGAGCTGGTACGGTTGGTTGGTTTCTTCAATGGATTGTTTATGTTTCGCGGTATCGGTTATTTTCTTACCTCCCTGCCCTGAAGGATAGTTTGAAGATTGATCCAGGTCTCGCAGTAACTTCCACTTACTGTAAAGCCTTGAAAAATTCAGTTCGCTTGTCAAATCTTTTTTCTGCGTATTCTGAATGGAATTTCCCAGGCTTTTAGCCAACAGAGATGCTGTTGTCCAGGTATAGCTGGAACCATACCCTAACCTGACAGTTGTCCAATCTATCAATGGGAGTTTATTCGTTGGCAAAGTATATGTGGCATTGGCAGTCTGCGTGTATAGTACCGTCCTGCCACCTTTCCAGAAATTATCCCACATCTTCTTTCTTCCTTCCTTGTCCAACCTGCCACTGTCTTCGTCTACCCACGCCCTGTTAATGGCGGAGAAATCAATGTTGATCGATCGGGTGATGTCCCATCGCAATACATAAGACCGGTCGAACGTAAAAAATTTATTGTAGGTTTCTGGTAAAACGCCCTTAGGTCCATCTATGTTCCTGGACCGGTATGCACCAAATTGTCGACTTATATCTGCACGGAAAGAAATAATGGTCGGAACAGGGTTCAAATTGAAGTCTCTGATAAGCCCAAACCATGCCGACTTGTTTCTCAGAGACCTCTTGAATGGCTCCCAATATTTGGGGAGTCCCGCAAAGTTATATCCCAGACCTCCTTTGTAATTGATCAATTCGTCCTCCTCAGCGATTGGGCTATGGTGTTCTGACTTGGTATAAGAATAGGAAAAATCGAAATTCTCAAGGCTCCAGAGCTTAAGTCTTTTCCCCCTTAAATTAACTTTTCTGACATTGGTAAAATTGAAGCTTTTAATGGTTATTTCATCAATCGCTTGTTGCTTTATTGAGTCTCTCTTATTAGCCGGCGCTGCTTTTAATTTATCATTCAATTTTATGTCAAGGTCATAAGGATCAAATTCAGGTGTGCTCACGCTCTTGGATATACTACCATAGAACGGCAGGGAAATGCCAGCCCTCCTAGGCAGCAGTCTACCTAATTCCAGGCTTGTTGCCGCGTCGACCTGGGTAGTATTATTAAATGATCGGGCGTTGATGTTTTGGTCAAGCGTACCAAAGCCAACCGTTCGAATCGCTCCGGATACATACACGCTTCCAAGGTCTGCCAACTTAATGTCCACCCTCCCTGTGGCAGCATAACCTCCCTGATCATTGATCTCAGAAAGGCGTAATTCGTCAAACCATACTTCTGTACATACGGATTGCTGTCGGGCATTTTGAACACCCAGGAAAAATGCCTGCACCTGGCCCAGGTTCGGATTCCCGAATACGGCATAACTTCTACCTGTAGCCGAATCTATCTCCTTAAAATAAACATTAGAAGAACCGCGATTGTTTCTATCCACTTTTAAGGAGATGAGCCGGTTCAGATCCAGGTTCAGGTTATTTGATTCTGGCCATATATCCGTGTCAATGGTTGCGCCGAATTTTGTTTTGCGAAGCGGTATCTTGACCTCATAATAGTTATTGATAAAGTCACTTCCGAGGCGGATCACCGCATTCAGGTCATAATCGTTCAGCATATCAGTAGGCCCGGACCATTCGGCATGGATAAACATATCCATTTTACCAAACCTGCGTAGGTCCATATTGACATTTTTGAAAACTCCCCTTGTATCTTGCAAGCCCAGGTTACAAACCTGTAAACTCATTGCCTGCTCATTCAATAATAAATTGACGTTATTGGTGCTCAATTGCTGCTGGCGCTGAATGCCAGGCGGAATGACATAAGGAATGGGTGTGCGTGTGCTGTTTTGCTCTATATTAACCGCGGTGACATTAAAATTCGTGTTGCTGGGAGTTGGCAGCAGCGTATAGTTACCCGTGGTGTCGATTTGATAATTAAAAATTCTCCACTGGTCACGAATAAACTGGAATTCTGCGAACCGGCAAACCACAGAATCGGTAAATCCGGTTAGATACATCCTTATAAAACGAATCGATTTGAAGTCGGGAATGTTGCCAACTTTTTGATTATATGAATTAATTGGAATACGGAATTGGAACCATGTCTGGGGTTGACCTCCGCTCGGGGTAAAGTCCCTTCTGTCTGTGATAAAATTTGAGCCTACATTCAGGGCTGCAGGGGTCAGGTTTACCTTGTATTCAAAATACTCCTCTAATTCATTCAGTGTGTTGTCATGATCCAGGTCTTCCTGGTCGGGATAAAGTGTAAAGGCATTTACGAATTGTTGTCCAGGCGTTGCAATGGGTGAGTTACCTTGCGGATTGTTCACATTTTTATAACGGCCGAGAATATCGGCTCTCGCCGCATCATAGCTGGGATCCCTGTAATTCAAAAAGTCATCATCGGAAGGATCCTGCAAGGCTTTTTGATAAATGGCAGAACCCGTACCAAATGTGGCAGCTAACTTGCTTAAGTAATTTTGAAATTTGGTTTGTTCGCCAGGGTCATCCAAGCCATCAAATCCCTCGTCCTGGTAAGGCCTGTCTGAAGGATCATTACTAAAAGCATTTGTTACCTGGATGGGATTGGCAGGTACGCGGCCCCATACAGAAGAGCTGTCGATGGCTGCAGGAATATTCGGCGTATTCAGTCCATTCTCAAACATCCTTCGTCCGTCTTTCAGGATATCTTCAGAAATACTGCCCAAATCAAGGTACATCTGCCCACCCGAACTTCCCGTGTTCACTCCTAAAAATGGACTTTGCATCCAGAATTCAATATATTGAACATTGCTCGTTTCAAAATCTGTTTGATCGATCGAGCGCATGATGCCGCCCCAGCGCTTTTGGGGATTGGCCAGTTTTCCGGTGGGCAGAACACTTCCTGGCCTTGCGTCGAAATTGTAAGGACCTCTGTCGGTAGGATAGTAAGCCACGTCAAAAGTGATCAATTGAGCCTGTCCAAATTCCGGAGTTTGTTGAGGAAAGAGTTGTTGAACAGTAATAGATGTAATACGCGGATCAGAAAAGTCCTGATAGCTTCTCACCGGGTTATTGGTGTTGCTCCTGTCCTGTAGAGTCGGTTCGATATTATACCATGCGATCTTTGCACGATTGAATCCGTAATCAAGGGAGTCATTTAAACTTCCCTCTGGAAACAGCCCATTGTTTTGTGGCGTGGAAGCGAGCGCCCAACTCGTCAAAGGAAACCTCAGGTCGATAGAACTGGTGGATCCTTCAAAATCATCGATATAAATTGTTCCGTTACTGCCCCTGCCAATCTGCGGTGGATGACCGGGTTTCAGGAAGGCCGCTTCACCGACGGCAGTAATGGTACTCATTTCTTTACTGGAATAAAAAGGCAGTTTATTCAACAACCTGGTTATTTCGGGTACCTGTGACCGGTAGCTGGCATCCGCTCCATACATCGTATTTCGGATCGGATCCTCATTGTAATTGGTTTTGGTAAAGAAAGGTCTTTCATTCAACCGCTCAATGGTGCCTCCGAAGGCCAGTGACGTCGTGGGTGTGTTCTTTGCAAGATAATCCAGTCTCAATCCCAAAAACCCTCGTTGCTGAGTTCCAAAGCTGGCATTGTTCTCATATTGAACGTTAACGGGTATGCCTGAATTGATAATTGCCTGGTTGATGATCTTGACACTTCCCAAATTGTAATCAACAACATAGTCTATGTTTTCCCTGAGTCTTTGACCACCTGCTGTCACGGTAACAGAACCGGGAGGAACATTGAAAGCACCTAATGCCACGTCGGAAGTTGCAGTCTGACCTTTTGCTACCCCTCCGAGCCAGTAGCGGTCAACATTAGCATAAGTCCTGGCAACTTCCTTGATCGTATCATAAAGTTGGAAAAAGACATAATTGTTTTTTATCGCCTGCGATCCCGAGAATGCGAGGGTATCCAGGTCCCTTCCAAAAGGTTCCAATACCGGAAATATGACGCGGGCTTGTGAAGAAACAACAGTAAATCCTTCGAGGTAATCAAATACGCCATCGGGCTGAGGATCGTTATGCGCATTCAGCCTGTCCAGGTTGAGTACGGTAAGCAATGGCACCCCTGCTTTATCACCAGCGGGCAGGTAGCGTTTGGTTCCTTTGCTCGGTTCGTCATACAAAACATTCAGCTGAAAACCTGTTTGCTGAATATTTGACAAATAACTTCCTGTGCCGGTCTTCAGCGTGTAAATATTTTTCATCATCAGATTCCAGATAGGAAGGTTGGTTCTTTGTGAAGTTGCTTTGAGCAATTTCAAATAAAGAACTTTTTGTGCACCCGGATTTGACCCGAGTGTCGTATCTGGCGGCACATCCTGGGAAAATTCACCCACCTGAAAGATTCGTCCGTTATAGCTGTATTGGTAAGCTACTGCTAACACATCGTTTGGTTGCAACGGTTGATTCAGAGAGATAAATCCTACCTGAGGATTGAATGTGTAATCTGTCGCATTCAATTTTCTCGCAAAAACCTGCTCATAATCCTGCACCTGGGTTAATCCAAGTGACGTGAGCTTATTGATTACTTGTGATGAGACACGACTGGCCGGATCGTTGATGATATTGCGATAAACATCATTCGCATCATTGTATGGATAGATAACACTTGCCGTCGAATGAATATTGGTGTTATAGGGAGATGCTTCGCCCAAGTCCATCAAACCGACAATTCCCCTGGCCTGCACGGTTGCCCCATTCCTGTTTGTAACCCAGACTTCTATTCTCAATATTTGAACGGCAGAGTTTACAATAGGCAGGTTCTTCATTGCCTTGTTGTAATTGTCGCGGAAATATTTGGCAAGAAGAAAGTGCCTGTTTTCATCGTAATCATCTGCCTTAAACTGGTAAGTAGTCGTTGCAGATCCACCTTGCAAGGCCAGTGACTGACTTTGTGATCGCTGATTGGCGAGGACACCGGTGACAAAGAGCTTACCAAACTGCAATTGGGTCTTGATTCCAAATAAGGACTGCTGACTCGACATGAGTGCACTCTTGGTAGTGAAAGAAGTATTACCTGCCTCAATCTTCTTAACAATATCGTCGGGCCCTCCTGTATATTCCAATTTCAGTTGGTTCATCCAATCAAATGTCGCCTGGGTGTTATAGGTGATAGGCAATTTCAGTTTGCTACCAATGTTCCCTACTACATTGACATTGGCATCCATGTTGAAATCAAGACCACCGGTCCTTCTTGCATTTTCCGGAAGTGTCGGATTCTGCACATTTTGACCCTGATATCCTGCAAGGATGTCAACATTTCCCTGCGGCCGGATATCGACCTTTCCGTTACCAAATAGCCGGTTGAATAGGTTGTCCGTGATCGTGAGTTTAGGTTTTGGCTTCTTTCGGTTCAGCGCGCTCAACATATCGGCTCTTTGCCTGAAATAATCACTTTCTGATTTTTGAGAGGTGAGGTTCATGAATTCCTCGAAAGTGAGATAAGTAGGTTTTCGAAAATATCTGTTTCCTACTTTTTCGACGATGTAGTATTGATTGGTCTTAGGATCGTATTCAATAGAATCCTTGATATTGATTGGATCCCTTAGATTGAATGGATTTCTCTCGGTATTTGTTAGGAAGTCGCCGCGTCTGTCTTCAATTGGAAATTTTAATGTGTCCGAAATTTTCTGACGTTTGGTTGTATCGCGTTGGAAATATGGGTTCGCCCAGGCAGTAGTGCAGAAGCATACTGACATGGATATCAGCATCACCATGCAGGTAATTATCTGGAACGAGTAACGGGTCAACCTTTTCTCAAGAATTAGTTAGGTAGAAGTCCCTGCAATAGGCTAAAGCGTTTTTAAAACTTTC
>PSRA01000152.1 GCA_003175695.1 Bacteroidota bacterium
GAAACTGGTAGACGCACTACTTTGAGGTGGTAGCGCCCGAAAGGGTGTGAGAGTTCGAATCTCTTCTGCCGCACCACAGAAACCCGCTATCAATGCGGGTTTTTGATTTTGCATATTCTTCACCAGGAAAAAAACAGGGAAATAAATTCACCCAATTTGGTTTGTATTTTTATCACTCGCTGTGCAGGCTCCGAACAGGATTCCTCAATGCCATTTTCAGCGATTGATATCCAACCGTCAATGCTGTTATTATTATTGCTACAATTGCCGCCAAAAGAAACACCAACGGGTTGATATCGATTCTGTAATAATAATCCGCCAGCCACTGATGCAGGAAATAATAAGCGATCGGTGACGCGATCCCGCAGCTAACGAGCACCAACTTGATAAAACTCCCGGATAACAATAAGGTCACTTGACTCACTGAGGCACCCAGCACTTTTCGTATTCCAATTTCCTTCGTTCGTTGCTCAGCGGTATATGCTGCCAACCCAAACAAACCTAAACAAGAAATAAAGATGGCCAAACCTGCAAAGACGCCTGCGAGTCTCCCGATCAGTGTTTCCAGTGTGAACATGGATGCGTATTGATCGTCCACAAATGAGTAGTCGAAAGACGCATCGTGATTGTACTTAGTAAAGACCGACTTGAGGGTGGCCAATGCTTCTGGTGTTGAAATCATTGGCGCAATACGGTATGTGACAGTCCAGGTCCAGCCAGGCTGGTAAACATAGATGGTTGGCTCGGGTGTACCAAATGGATTGTTTGTCAAAATATTTTTTACGACGCCGATGATCCTCAGATGCTGCGGCGCATTGGCAATCGGCCAGTGGATATAGGCGTTTATGGGTTGCTTCAATCGCATCCGCTTCACCGCAGCCTCGTTCACGATCACGCAGGGGGAATCGACAGCTGAATTTCCTGTAAAATTGTTTCCTTCTACAAAACCGATACCCAATGTTTTGAAAAAATCATTATCTGCTACGGCATTCATCACGGGTGCAAAGGCCTCGCCCGGCTGCATTCCCGGCCATTGATCAACAATATTATGAGAATGTATTTCCGTGGCCGGACTCAGCGATCTCGTGACACCGGAAACAACTCCAGTTTGAAGCACTTCCTGTTTAAATGAAGGATAACTGCCTCCGGGATCGCCGCTTGTTAGTAACCTGTTCGGATCATATCCTCTGGGTCGTTCTTTTGCATGCTGGATCTGCTGGTATATGATCACCGTACCGATGATCAGTGCGATGCTACATGTAAATTGTAAAACGACCAGCACTTTTCTAGGCAAAGCTGCCCTTCGCCCCATCCAGATCGTTCCTTTCAAAACCTTCACTGGTTGAAACGATGAAAAATAAAAGGCGGGTCTGCTTCCCGCCAATAGCCCGGTCACGAATACATATCCTATCATTGCCAACCAGAACAAACCATTGCTCCATGGAATTCGGATGATATCGCCGGTCATCGCCGCAAAGGCTGGCAACACATTTTGCACAATCAACAACGCCAGGGCAAAAGCAGTAAAAGTCATCACCTGTGATTCGATCAGGAATTGCAAGATCAAGCCTCTCTTTGATCCACCGATCACCTTCCGAACACCGACCTCCCTGGCCCGCTTTTCACTGCGTGCCGTGGAGAGGTTTGTGAAATTGATACAAGCAATAAGCAACACAAGCACACCTACGATTCCAAACATCCTTACGTATTCGATGAGGCCTCCCGAAGGCCAACCGTCTTTGGTGCCAGTGACAAGGTGCCAGTCTTTCATCGGAAATAAAATGGCTTCGCGGTGGAAGGTTGCATATGTGTCCGGCGAATAATGTTTTACCAGTTGAGAAGCCTTTTGTTGCGCTTTCACTGGATCTGCACCCGGCTTCAAAGATGCATATAACTCAAAATAGGCATCACCCCATTTCGTCTCAGCTGCTTTCACCCAATCCACGGATGAAAATTCCATAAAGGGAAACAAAAGATCAAAATGAAAGCTGGAATTCTTAGGGAGATCTTTAATTACAGCAGTTACCTTGCGCGACCCCCTGTTGACAAAGCGTAAAGTCTTGTTCAAGGCAGGGCCGTCGCCAAATGCAATCTTCGCCAGGGATTCTGAGATCACCACAGAACCAGGGTCCTTCAATGCGGTCAACGCATTTCCCTCAACCAAAGGAAATGGAAAAACCTGAAGGAATTCCTCCCCCACAAAACGACCGTTCCCAACAATGCGTTTGTCATTTACAATCAATTCATCTCTCGCGCCAAAGCTGGGTGCCACATAGGCGATCTCCGGGACGTCGTGCTTCAATGCATTGCCAACAGGCAAGCTAACAGCAGCCTGGTTCCGCATTAATCCATTATCACTAAAACGGAAGCGCACCTGATAAGCACGCTCATAACCAGGTAGAAATTTGTCATAAGAAACTTGGTGGGCCACCCAAAGGCCAATTACAAGGGCAACGGCCATACCCGTCGCCAATCCCGCTAAATTTAATATGCTGTAGACATTACCACGGAGGATATTTCGCCAGGCGGTCTTTAGATATATGCCGAACATATCTCCATCGCCTCCAATAGAATGCCGGATTACAGAATTTTAATAACCAACCTATTATAGTGGAGGACCTATTCAGTACTGCCCGTAACTGATACACACATGTTCGAAAGCAATACGCTTAGCTTGCACATGTCGACTAAATCATCAGAGACTATTGTGCGGACAAGTTAATTTAACCAAAAGATAGTTTTAAGAATTACCACGATGCATTTCCAATTTTCAAAGTGCGGCGAGTTTACTTATTTAGTATTTTCTTGCAACGCGACTGAAATCCTTTGATATTCTGGCGGCCATGATACCAGTCGTGTCTGTAGTATTACTTGTCATATGCACTTTGAATTCACACTCATAAAAACCTTTATCTTCAAAAAAATTCACGCTGACGACCTGGTACTTGACTTTTGACGAATCATTGCCAATCCCTTTGTACAATTGATTTGTCATTGCTTTCTTCAACTCATTCTCCACATCATTTTGCGAAAGTTTTCTCTCGCAGCTGTTGAAAAACAATCCTGCAAAAAGAAGGGCGGCCAATACGAACTTGTTCATGACGAATTTCCAATTATTATTTTTAGTTTATTGGATGCATCCGCTACTTATAGCGGATGAATAATTTCAAAAATAAATTCTTTCAGTATAAAAGCAAATCTTTAATTCGGGAAGCTAGTTTTTCGCTATCCGGCAAAATAGCTTTTTCCAAATTGACATTCATAGGAATAGCCGGAACATCCAGCGCCCCCAGAACCTGTACCGGCGCATCAAGGTGCGAAAAGCACTCGCGTGAAATTCTCCCTGCTAATGCTTCGGCAAAAGAATTGTTTTGTTGTTCCTCAGTCAGCACCATACATCTTCCATGTCGATTGACAGATTCAGAGATCAAATCTTCATCAAGCGGATATAAAGAGCGGAGGTCAATAATTTCAATTTTACCCGGAAAATTTTTCGCAGCGGCTTTCGCCCAATAGACTCCCATGCCATAGGTTATGATGCAACAAGTGTCACCTGCAGTTAATTCATTTTCTTCTGCCCGGAGAACCACACTCCCTTTTCCCAGTGGTATTACATAATCTTTCGACGGCTCAATCGTCTTGGCTTCCTCAGTCCCTTGCACTTTACTCCAGTAAAGGCCTTTGTGCTCGAGCATTACGACAGGATTGGGATCAAGAAAAGCGGCCTTCATAAGACCCTTCATGTCTGCAGCATTCGAAGGATAGACAACTTTGATTCCTTTAACAGAAAGCAAGGTTGACTCGATACTTCCACTGTGATAAGGCCCTCCGCCATTATATGCGCCGACCGGTATCCGGATCACTGTCTGCACAGGAAACTTGCCCATGCTCAGGTAACATGATTTGGAAATTTCTGTAACCAACTGGTTGAAGCCCGGATAAATATAGTCGGCAAATTGAATTTCCACGATGGGTTTCAAACCCGCGGCCGACATGCCCACAGTCGACCCAATGATATAAGCTTCCTGGATGGCTGTATTGAAAACACGATCGTCGCCAAATCTCTCTGCCAGGGTTGCCGTTTCCCTGAAAACGCCGCCCAATCTTCTTCCCACGTCCTGACCATATACAATCGCCTCGGGAAATTCCTCCATGATCTCGCGAATAGCAAAGAGCGCCGCATCAACCATGATTATTTTTTCTGAACCGGAGGGTGAACGTTCGCCTCTTTCCTCCAGGACCGTTGTAGGTGCAAACACAAAATCTGCTGCGTGCGAAGGGTCCGGTTCTGCGGCGGCAGCTGCAGCCTGAAACTGTTTGTTGGCTTCATCGCCTGCTTTTATTTCGACCGCTTGGATTTGCTCTTCAGTTATATCTGCATCCAATAGTCTCTGGCGGAGAATCGGGATCGGATCATGCGCCCGATGATGGGCAAGATCTTCTTTGCTCCGGTAAAACTCCATTCTTACACCACTGGTATGATGTCCCAACAATGGTACTTTAGCCTGAACAAGAAAAGGACAGCGATATTTGCGCACCAGTTCAATTACTTTTTGCATGACGGTGTAACATTCCAGGAAATCACTACCATCAATTTTGATTCTTTCTATTCCGGGAAAGCCCGCGACATATTGATATGCGTCCATGGCTCTTGCTTCTTCTGCACTCACACTAATGCCCCAGCTGTTGTCCTGCACCAGGTAAATGATGGGTAATTTTTTTAATGCTGCAACCTGGAAAGCTTCACTCACTTCGCCTTCCGTTATGCTCGCATCTCCGAGGGAGCAAACGACCACAGCCGGCTCGCCTATATATTTTTGGCCTGGTATTTTCAATCCTGTTTTCTCGCAATGTGCAATCGCTTGTGCGATACCGGTAGAGGGAATGGCCTGCATGCCGGTGGCACTGCTTTGATGCAGGATCGTTGGCTTGCCCTCGCCTTTATAGCTTGGATGCGAATAGTATTCTCTTCCTCCTGAAAAAGGATCATCTGCTTTTGCGAGGAGCTGAAGCATGATTTGGTAAGGAGTAAACCCAAGTCCCAATAATAAACTTTCATCACGGTAGTAGGGACTTACAAAATCATATGGAAGTAATTGGAAGGCGGTGGCGAGTTGAATGGCTTCATGACCACGCGATACTGAATGAACATATTTGCAAATAGCGCGGTTCTGTTCAAACAATCCAGCCATAGAATAGGCCGTGCGCATCAATTGATAAGCTTGTAATAAAATGGCAGCATCCATCATGGTAAGGCGCGAATCTGAGTCTCGGAAAATCCTGGCAATTCCACGAGCATGAGATCAGATTTTTTACAGAAACAAATATAGAGGTATCTATCTTCCTTCGAGACTTATGTTGTCAGGATAAGCTTATTTGATTTCTAAAGAAAGAAGGCTTTCATCTTCAATGAAAGCTTCCAGTTCATCGCCTACCACACATTCACCGACGCCGGCAGGGGTTCCTGTAAAAACCAAGTCGCCAATATTGACAGAGAAATAGGAAGAAATATAAGCGACGACTTTGTCAAAATTATTTATCATCAAATTCGAATTCCCCTGCTGCACGAGTTCTTTGTTCTTATAAAGGCAGAAATTGATATCTTTCTTGTTCTTCACATTTTGAAACGGTATCCATTTACCGATAGCAGCAGAGTTATCCCAGGCTTTCGCTTTTTCCCAGGGTAGACCTTTTTCTTTTAGTTCATTTTGAATATCACGGGCAGTGAAATCAATACCCACTGTTACCGCATCATAATATTTACTGGCAAATCTCTCCTGGATATATTTTCCATTTTTTGAAATGCGTAAAACAAGTTCGCATTCGTAGTGGAGTTCATTAGTAAATTCAGGATAATAGAAAGGCGTGTGCGCCTGAAGCAAAGCGCTTTTTGGTTTCATGAATACGATAGGTTCATCAGGAACTTCATTATTGAGTTCAGCGGCATGAGCAACGTAGTTACGACCAACGCAGAATATTTTCAT
>PSRA01000217.1 GCA_003175695.1 Bacteroidota bacterium
CAAAAACATCCTTTGGTTCAATGATTTCGACTATTTCCTTTTTAAAAGCCATATATATGTATTCTCCTTTTTTATTCTTATAACAGTTTCAGGGCGAATTGGTTGATTTATATAAGCGCGGATGCCACCTACCTTACGGCGGATGGCACGCGCAAAATTAGCAATTTTTAGCCAGAATTGACCATTCAGGGCAAGTAAAAAGCCCCTAAAAGCCCTTCCCTTAACAGTTTTTTACGAAGTTGTCTTCTTTCCCCGCTGCTTTTTGCTCTCCGGTTCTTCGCTTTTTTCTGGTTTCGGACCTCCGGTTTCATTCCTGAAAACAACAATTCCGTCAAAGACATCCACTAAAACGGGATGTGATTTGTCGATTTCTCCGGCTAATATCTTCTTACTCAACTGGTTAACAATTTCCTTTTGAATCAATCGCTTCAATGGCCTTGCTCCGAACTGGGGATCGAACCCGTTTTCAGCGAGGTAATCAATGGTATAATCACTGAATCGCAGATCGATACCATTTTTAGCCACCATCGTAGCCAGGTTATCCAGCTGGATCTTAATGATTCCCCGGATTTCATTTTTTAATAATGGCTGGAACATGATAACCTCGTCAATTCTGTTCAAAAATTCTGGCCGGATTGTCTGACGTAACAAATTCATGACTTCAATCTTCGTTTGCTCTACGATCTGTTCCCTATTATTCTCATTCACATTTTCAAAGGCGGCCTGAATAATATGGCTACCCATATTGCTTGTCATGATAATGATAGTATTCTTAAAGTTTACCACCCTGCCTTTGTTGTCGGTCAAGCGTCCATCATCCAAAACCTGGAGTAATACGTTGAAAACATCGGGATGAGCTTTTTCGATTTCATCAAGTAGAACGACACTATAGGGCTTTCTTCTCACCGCCTCTGTCAATTGCCCGCCCTCATCGTATCCAATATACCCCGGAGGTGCACCTACCAGGCGGCTTACCGTATGTTTTTCCTGGTATTCACTCATATCTATACGGGTCATCATGCTTTCATCATCGAATAGATAATCAGCCAATGCCTTGGCCAATTCCGTTTTACCTACTCCCGTTGTTCCCAGAAATATGAAAGAACCGATCGGACGCTTGGGATCACTTAACCCCGCGCGGCTTCTTCTGATAGCATCCGCAATGGCAGTAATTGCTTCATCCTGGCCCACTACCCTTTTATGCAGTTCTTCTTCCAGGTGAAGCAACTTTTCCTTTTCACTCTGCATCATCTTCGAAACCGGTATTCCTGTAGTCTTAGCTACTGCTTCTGCTATGTCTTCAGCATCTACTTCTTCTTTCAATAATCTTTTTTCATCACTGGCCGCCAACTTGTTGGAGTAATCAGTAATGACTTTTTCCTGCTCTTTTATTTTGCCGTAACGAATTTCCGCTACTTTGCCATAATCTCCTTCTCTTTCTGCTTTCTCTGCCTCCAGTTTCAGCTTTTCAATCTCGGCTTTTGCATTCTGCACTTTTTCCACGAGTTCTTTTTCGCCCTTCCATTTAGCTTTAATCGTATCCCGTTGTACACTCAGGTTGCCGATTTCTGCACTCAGTTGCCTCAGTTTATCTTCATCATTTTCACGTTTAATGGCTTCCCTCTCTATTTCGAGCTGGCGAATGGATCTTTCCAATTGATCCAATTCTTCCGGCATTGAATTCATCTCGAGTCTGAGCTTTGCTGCACTTTCATCGATGAGGTCAATTGCTTTGTCCGGCAAAAAGCGATCCGTGATGTATCTGCTGGACAATTCCACAGCAGCGATGATTGCTTCATCTTTGATCCGCACATGGTGATGGGTTTCATAACGATCTTTCAAACCCCTGAGAATGGATATCGCATCTTCCTCGCTGGGTTCATCTATCATTACCTTTTGAAATCTTCTTTCCAGTGCTTTATCTTTTTCGAAGAATTTCTGGTATTCGTTCAATGTGGTTGCACCAATGGCTCTAAGCTCACCTCTGGATAAGGCAGGCTTCAGGATATTGGCAGCATCCATGGCTCCTTCTCCACCACCAGCACCAACCAGTGTATGTATTTCATCTATGAAGAGAACAATTTCTCCATCACTTCCACTAACTTCTTTCACAACCGCTTTTAACCTTTCTTCAAATTCACCTTTATACTTTGCCCCTGCGATCAACTGCCCCATGTCAAGCGCATAAATGATTTTCGATTTCAGATTTTCCGGTACATCACCATTCACGATACGATGAGCCAAACCTTCAGCGATGGCGGTCTTGCCCACGCCAGGTTCGCCCACCAGGATGGGATTATTTTTGCTGCGTCTCGACAAAATGTGGAGGGTTCTCCTGATCTCTTCATCACGACCTATCACAGGATCCAGTTTACCTTGCCTGGCGAGTTCGTTGAGGTTTTTTGCATATTTATTCAGCGCATTGAATTGCGTTTCCTGCGTTTGAGAGGAAACAGTTCCTCCTTTGCGCAGATCTTTGATCGCAGTTATCAATCCTTTTTCGGTTAAGCCCGCATCTTTTAATAATTTTGCCGTAGAATCACTACCATGCACAAGCGCTAATAGCAAGTGCTCGGGCGTAACAAACTCATCTCCGAATTGCTTTAAAATAGAACCAGCCCTGAGAATGGCATTGTTCACGTCACGGCTGATTGATTGTGCAGGCTCTCCGGAACTTTGTTTAGGAAGTTTTTCGAGTGCTTCAGACAATTTAGAATCAACCAGGTTTATTGTAACATTGTTCTTTTTCAACAAATATTCTACCGGGGAATCTTCCTGGCTAAGCAACGCTTTCAATACATGCTCCGTTTCAATATTTGGATTTTGTAAATTAAATGCTAATTGCTGGGCCTGCTGAATGGCCTCTGCCGCTTTTATAGTAAAGTTGTTTAAATTCATAGTACTATATTTCTACTTAACTAATAGATCATTCATGTTTCAAATCTCAATCCAAAGCAGAAAAACTGAAACTATGTCACTTAAAGTTAAAGCAATCTGCCTGCAATTCATGTTAATAGGTTCATTTCTGCTATTCTGGCTGTGTGGTTGCGCACAGGAGAGTTTTCCACAAGTCGACCAACTGCTTAATGACAATCAAAAAAACCTGGGCTACAATTTCATCGCGATGGTTTGGAAGGATGGAAAAATGATTTATGTGAAGCAAATGGAAAAACAAATCGGCGATTTCAACGCTAAAACCCAGGTGCCAATTGGTAGTTGCAGTCAATGGATGACCGCAGCGCTGGTGATGACTTTTGTCGATGAAGGAAAATTATCGCTCGACGATAAAGTATCGAAGTACATTCCCATTTTCGCAAAATACATGAAGTCATATATCACGATCCGCAATTGCCTCACCAATACCACAGGCATTCAGGCTGATCCCGTTGGTCCAATGAAACTGCTACAAAAAAACAAGTATCAAACACTGGAAGATGAAGTGAATTCTTTTGCATCGAAAAGGGAAATCGCGGCTAATCCCGGCACGGAAGTTTATTACAGTCATGTAGGTCCGAATATCGCAGGCCGGGTACTGGAAGTGATCAGCAAGAAATCATATGACCGGTTGATGCAGGAAAGAATTATCCGGCCATTGAAAATGCGTGCAACGACCTTTGCTGATGAAAACGGAGGCGCGGTTAATCCTTATGGTGGAGGTCAGTCTACCGCTAATGATTATATGAACTTTTTAATCATGTTACTGAACAAGGGAGAGTTCCAGGGAAAGAGAATACTTAGCGAAAAATCAGTGGAGGAAATTGAGACTGCGCAATTTCCCCAGTTACCTGTTAAATCAGCTCCCAAAGGCTCCGAAGCATTCCCCAACGGATTAGGAACTACGATCGAACATGGAAACGTTGTTTGTAACCTGAATTTATCCGGAACGTGGCCTTATATAGATAAATGCAGGAATTATGCGGCAATCATCATGGTAAAAAGCCCTGATGAACCCAAGAAAGAGATTTATGACAAGTTCAAACGGGCGATAGATAGTGGGTTGGGCGGGGCTTGTCCTAATTAGAGAACATTGCACGCAAAGGCGCAAAGTAAGAAGACGCAATGGTAGCAAGCTGCCACCTTTGCGTCTTCTTACTTTGCGCCCCTTGCATGAAAAAATTATATATACTGATTGACAATATTCTCCAGCCACTCCTGCTTTCCGCTTATCAATTTCGGCTCACCATTGCCAATAGCAAAGTTCCGAAGGTCTTCCAGGCCCAATTTTCCATCCTCAAATTCCTTGCCCTTGCCTGAATCGAAAGAGGCATAGCGGTCTTTTCTGAATTTTTTGTAAGGAGAACGTTGTAATATATTGTCGGCAATAATTAATGCCCTGGCAAATGCATCCATGCCTCCAATGTGTGCATGGAAAATATCTTCCAGGTCAGTAGAATTTCTGCGCGTCTTTGCATCGAAATTTACACCACCTCCGCCAAATCCTCCTGCTTCCAAAATGATGAGCATCGATTCAACCAACTCATTCAGGTGCATCGGGAACTGGTCAGTATCCCATCCATTTTGATAATCGCCCCTGTTGGCATCAATGCTTCCTAACATATCTGCATCTGCTGCCACCTGCAATTCGTGCTGGAATGTGTGGCCAGCCAGCGTGGCATGATTCACTTCTATATTTAGTTTGAAATCCTTGTCGAGCCCGAAATGACGAAGAAATCCAATGACCGTTGCCGCATCATAGTCGTATTGATGTTTGGTGGGTTCACAAGGCTTTGGCTCAATAAAGAAAACGCCTTTGAATCCTTGCTTTCTCGCATAGTCACGCGCCATAGTCAGGAATCTTCCTAAATGTTCCAATTCCCTTTTCATGTTGGTGTTGAGCAAACTCATATAACCTTCTCTCCCGCCCCAAAAAACATAATTCTCTCCACCCAAAGCGATGGTTGCATCCAATGCATTTTTCACCTGCGTTCCTGCAAAAGCCACTGACGCAAAATCAGGATTGGTGGAGGCTCCATTCATATAGCGTGGATTGGAGAATACATTTGCTGTTCCCCAAAGCAGTTTGATTCCGCTGGCAGCTTGTTTTTGTTTTGCATAATCAACCACTGTTTTCAGCCTGCTTTCATATTCCGGGATTGAATCGCCTTCGTCTACCAGATCAACATCGTGGAAGCAATAATAAGGGACACCTAATTTGGAAATGAACTCGAAAGCTGCATCCATTTTATCCTTCGCTCTTTGTACGGCGTCAGATGAATGGTTCCACGGAAAATTCTTCGTGCCGGGGCCAAACGGATCCCCTCCGGTGTTGCAGAACGTATGCCAGTAACAAACCGCAAATCGCACATGATCTTTCAATTTTTTTCCAGCGATCACTTTATTTTCATCATACCATTTGTATGCGAGAGGATTATCTGATTGAGGCCCTTCATATTTTATTTGTCCGATACCTGGAAAAAATTCTTTGTTACCCGTAACAATTGACATGATTTTTGTAATTTTTATTGCAAGAGATGTAATAAATTTTGTTTCCAGAGATGGTATATTTCTTCCAGTCTTTGTTGTGAAGAAGGGACGGGATCTATACTTTTTATTATGTTCATGCCTTCAAAGCAGGAGGCAAAATCAGGATAGTAACCTGAACCCACACCTGAAGCGCGGGCGGCACCTATTGCACCATCCGTATTATATAATTCCACGCGGCATCCTGTAATATTGGCAAAGGTAGTAGCGAATACATCACTGAGGAACATGTTTGCATGGCCGGCCCTCACCGTACTCAGGTTCATGCCCATTTGCTCCATGATTTCGGCTCCATACCGGAGCGCAAATACGATGCCTTCTTGCGCTGACCTGGCGACATGCTGCCATTCATGACGATTCAGATCCAATCCTTCTAACGTGGCACCAGTATGCCTGTTTTCCAGCATTCTCTCTGCGCCATTTCCAAAGGGATAGAACCTTAATCCTTCAGAACCCGCCTCTACTTTTTCGGCACCTGCATTAATTGCAGCATAACTTAAACCGGATAAGAAATTCTTTCGAAGCCAGCTATTTAGTATACCCGTCCCATTGACGCAAAGTAGTATTCCGTATCGTGGATTGTCAGCTGAATGATTAACATGAACAAATGGATTCACCCTCGATTGCCGGTCGAAGTTAGGTTTGTTCGTGACGCCATAGATTACTCCGGATGTGCCTGCTGTCGCCGCAATTTCACCGGGGTTCAACGCTTGTAAAGAAAAAGCATTATTCGGCTGATCTCCTGCTCTGTAACAGACAGGAGTACCTGCAGACAGGCCCAGCTCAATGGCCGGTCCTTTTTCCAGCTTTCCTTGTTCTCCAAAAGTCGGTACAATATCTGCCAGCAAATCTTCATTGATTGAATAATAAGAAAGCAATTCCTTCGCTACCGCGTTCCGCCTGAAATTCCAGAATATGCCTTCAGAAAGTCCAGATACCGTGGTGGCAGCCACACCCGTCATCCTGCAGGCAATATAATCACCGGGTAGCAGGACCTTATAAATTTGCTTGTAAGTTCCAGGCTCGTTTTCAATGACCCATCTCAACTTTGATGCGGTGAAATTGCCGGGCGAATTCAGGAATTCTTCCAGGCAATGAAGCTCGCCGAGGTCTTTGAATGCTTTATCACCAATTTGGACAGCACGACTGTCACACCAAATGATCGCGGGCCTGAGTGCTTTGTGATTCTTATCGACACAGACCAGGCCATGCATTTGATAGGAAATACCGATGGAAATAATTTCATCCGGCTTAAAGGGAAATTGTTTCTTAAGTTTATTTACGGCATTGACGAGTTCACTCCACCACAATTCGGGATCCTGTTCCGCAAATCCTGGCCGGGGTGAATGAATTTGCATTTCGATTTCAGGAGAAAAAGCCGAGCTCAAAGGTTTGCCCGTTTCTGCTTCTAAAATTGCCGCCTTTACAGAGGAAGATCCAATATCAAAACCCAGCAGGTATTTCATGTGGAAAAAGAATAGGCGGCAATATAGTGAAACTATTGTCTATTTGACATTTATAACTGATCCTTGTTAAACTTTTTACATTTACAGCATAATTTTTTTCTATGTTCGAAAATAAACGCCAGCCACTAGCCAGTACCAATGTGTATCGCAAAAGAATTGTGAGGGCCTTGATAAAAGGAATCTTTATAATATTTGCCTGCCTGATCCTTGGCATATTGGGATATCACTATACGGCAAATATTCCCTGGCTTGACTCTCTACACAATGCATCTATGATTTTGAGCGGAATGGGACCTGTGGTGGAAATTAAAACAGTTGGAGGAAAATGGTTCTCTTCCTTTTACGCGTTATTCAGCGGCGTTATATTCATCACGAATATCGGTTTTATACTGGCTCCCGCCATTCACCGATTTTTTCATCGTCTTCACCTGGAACTTAGTAAGAGTTGATCTGCCATTCTCTGCTCAGTGAGTTCTTTGTGGCCTCCTTAACCGTGCCGTTCACTCTTTTTTAACCAGCACCACCTTGCTCCGGTCAGCCTTATAAAGTTGTTCATAGTATTTGGCCAGTTCCGGATAGTCGGAGGCAGGGAAGTTTCCACTATATTTTTCATTTTGACGAACATAAATAATCTTGTCATCTGTAACTTTCGTTGTGGAAGTATATTTCCCAAATTTCGTTTCGTATTTAATATCCGGCGGAATCGATTCGGCTTTATAACCCGAAGGAATGTTCAATTCTACGGTGTCTATATCCCGGTATTCCAAAGTCAATTCAATTCCATATTTTCTATCGGGGTCCTCCTTTAGTTTGCGATAAGTTTTGTTTAGAATGTTGGGATTGACAAACAGTCTCCTTCCACTTACTTGTGCATAATTGCTGGCGGTCAGTTCCAATGTTTCATCAATAACTGGCGGCGAAACATCTTTTTCTTCCTTGTAATCGAACTTTACAACATCATAAGTTGGCAGGTCTATTTCTTTTTTAAGTTGCTCCATGATTTTATCCTTGGACAGATAATTGATCATTGACTCAAGTTCATCCTGTTGGATTGCCTTATATTTTGTTTTAACAGTGGAAGAAAGATCTCCCTCGTCATTAATTGCTCCGACAATTTTTCTTTCCTGCAAATTCTCTTTCAATCCATACTTTGGAGTGCGCACTAATGTGCCCCCTGATTCATCAATCATCAAGGCATAGCGATTGGCAGTAAATCCGCTCAGATATCCTGCAGGTAGCGACTGGCTTGTACACTCAAGCCAAATTGAGTCTTTGGATAGAGGCACACAGAGAATAACATGGTTAAATTGCTGCGACGGAAAATCCGATACGATTGAACTTGCATTTTGACCTGCACGAATTAATGTATAGCAGGATTTAATGCCTGCTTCCTTCAAAAGAGAATACATATAGTTTGTCAATGCTTTGCAATCTCCATATTTTTTGGAGGCAACATATTTTGCATCAAAAGGCTGCCAGCCTCCTATTCCTAATTGTACGCTCACATATCTTGTATTCTGTTGAAGAAATTCATACAAACGGGATACTTTTTGTTTTTGATCAGAAAGGCCGTCGGTCATCTGGTGAACTTTTTGTTTGATATCGTCGGGCAATTCATCCCTTCCGACTTTTAACGAATAAATGAATTTTCCAAAGTCCTTCCAGGTGTCCATAGTTCCCTTATACCCTTCAACTTGAAATTCGTTAGGGCCGAGCATAACAGTAGGCACCAACTCATACCAGTCCGGAGAGGCATACTCCGATTCTATTGCCGGTAGATTGGCGATTTCCCAAGTATAGCTGAGCGCAGACTTTTGGGAGGCCTCCAAAGGCTGTTTGGAAAAATTAAAAGCTTTATAGCGCAACTTATAATCCTGGGGACATATGACCGTCATTTTGCTCTCTTCCACTGAGAGATGCTCTTTGTCTTGTGGCTCCCAGATGGGAAAAAACATAGTGTAATTGAATTTTATCGCCACCTCATATTCTACCGTATATGGGTAAACCTTATAATAGAAATCATGAAATTTTATTCTTTCGCTCTCGATCAGGCTTTCCTGACTAGTTCCACTTAGATCTTCTATGTCTGATTTTTTCAAGCTCTTTATTTTCTTACCATTGCCGTCATACAATACAGCATCAATCGATTCGATAGATCTCAGCTTATCATAAGATTCATAGAATTTTGCAGCCTTGTCCCCATTTTCATTCAAAATTGTGATGGCATATTTATAATACTCTTTTGCTTTGCCTATATCAACAATCTCAAACTTAATCTCCTCCATTCTTTTCACAACATTGGCATTTTTTAGCAACGCGGCAGGAATATTTGAAACAGCATAATCCCCATTGCCAGCATATAACCGCATAATGGAGACAGAGAAAAATAAAAAAATGATAAGGTTTTTGATCATGGTTTACTTTTTCTTTTTAAATACTATTTGTTCACTTTGTTTTTTTGTCACATAACCGAAAAACTCGCGAAGTGCGTTGTATTCACTGGGCTCATACCTGGTTCTATGGAGAAAAACGTGGGTTCTCAATTGAATATTATTGTTATTATCTTTCTCAATGATGTATTCAAAAAATCCCTGATTTTGGTTGAACAATACTTTCACAGACTTTGGAAGTTCATCAACAGTGTATCCTGCAGGTACTTCCATATTCAGAACATATAGTTTGTCATATGGATAAGACAACTCAACAGGGTATTTCCGCTGTACGGCCACGAATGGATTTTGCTCACTAGTCTCCAATACCATCGGACTAAAGTAGACGATTTCCGAAGTCCATGGCTTGTAATTGAAATCAAATTGGACTTTAATTGGTTGCTCGAGGTTTTCAAGTGAGTCTATCTCCTGATTTTCCACCAAAGGGCTCATTTCTTCCCCTGGGTGAAAATTTTTGAAGAATTCCTTTTGTGAGGATTTATTGATCTGAGCCCTCCAGTCTCGGGACTCATAATATCCCGGCGTTACTTCGAACCTGCCTGAAAGAAATTCCTTCGCATCATTGATCAGAAGAACTGTGGTTTTTTCCTGCTCTTTTATATCATCGGCGTTTAGATTTATTATTGATGTATCACGGGCATTGATCGTTCTGCCAAAACCATTATAACAATTTAATGGCAACTTGCCAAAGCCCATTATGGGAACGCTGGCATCCAGCAAATAGTCTTTGCCATCAATTCGGGTGCGACAGATTGTGTAATTATATTTTTTCATAACAGGATAATCCAGTGGAGCATATCCATGGTCCCTGGTTCCCAAAAGTACCGGGTCAGCTTGGATACCCTGGACTCTGAGCATTGCAATGAGAAGAAGATTGATTTCCCCGACGCATCCTTCACGCTTTTTGTAAACTTCTTTCAATGAAGTCCTGATCCCTGATATGGAGTGGTTGTTGCAGGTGTATTGCGAGGCAACGAAATAATATATCTTCCTGGCTTGTTGTAAGGGGTCGGTTTCATTACCGACGATTTTTTTCAGTTCGCCATCTAACCAAGGATTTTCTTGTGAAATAGGTTGCCCAAAATCTTCTGATTTCAATAACTCATCCGTCGCTTGCGTCCACGTGGTCATGACATTCTTTGCTTCGTCACCATTGTATACCTGTGAAAGTTGGAATTCTATCTTATCCCTGTAATTTTCCGGAGTGGTAATATATTTTTCAGACTCAGAGATATTCAGAGCGGGAACGTCTTTCATAACCCAACGACTTTCAATGGTGTTTACCGCTACAGAAAGGTCATCATGGCCTTGAACCAGGGACTTGTTGTCATATGTGTTTGTTACATGATACGTGGCTCGTCCGGTATTGGTGTTATGAATATAGTAGTTATCGTAACCATGCCTCGTAGAAACGTAATTCATCATCAAGGGAATCTTGACCTGATAATCACTCCATAAACAGGGCGCAGTATTATATTGAAATTCCCATTCCGGAATATTGAAATAGAAATCGGATTTGACTGTATATGAATATTCAATCAGTGAACCCTCTCTTATACCAGGGACCGTAAATTTTTTCACGATATGATTTTTGTCGTGCCTATCCTCATACACTTCATTTTTATTCAAACTTGTTTCTGTTATTTTTCCCGACTCTAAGGTATATGAACTGGCTTTTACATCTTCAAGAGATTCTTTTTTTTCACTGTTGATGTACAAAAAAACCTGAATATTTGCAAGATCAAATCCTTTTTTATTAAGCACCAAAATTCTGGTTTTTCGCTTGTAAACATATCTAAACCAGCCATCATTGCTTCCAACAAATTCGGTATTTCCTACATCAGCAATAACAACACCATTGGTATTGCTGTCAATTACCGGTGAAGGCGGTAGTTCAAAATCTTTTTTAGAGATTTTACCAAACTGAACAGGCGGTTTTTCCTGGGCAAGGCATTGCTTGCCAAAGAAAGCCACCAAAAAGGATACGAGGAGCCATTTCATTTTTGGGGGTTTAGGTGTTGTTGGGAGTTTCAGGTCAAACTGGTCTATTTTTTCTTGAACACGATTTGTTCGCTCTGTTTGTTAACAACGAAGGCGAAAAAATCGCGCAGGGTGTTGTATTCATCACGGGCGAAATTTGCCCGGTTAAATTTGATATGACACTTTAATTGAATATTAGTCTCATCATGGGCGATTAGATATTCAAAAAAGCCATCATTTCCGTTAAATGCGACTTTTGCAGACTTGGGAATTTCTTCAATGGCATAACCATTAGGAATTTCCATGTTTAGCAAATAGAATTTATCAATTGGATATGGCATCTCAATTGGAAATTTTCTGTCTTCAGCTTTGAAAGGGTTCTCCTGATATGATTCAGTAAACATCGGACTGAAATAAATCACATTGCCATCTTTCCATTTATTCACAAGGAAATCATAGTGAACGTTAATAGGCTCTTCCAGTTGGTTTAGAGAATCAATTCCCGGATTTTCAATAGAAAATTCTGGTCCACTTGGAAATTGAATATTCTGAAAATACTCTTTAACAGATTTTTTCGCAATCTCTCGTCTTGCGTCAAATGAACCATAATATCCTCTGGAAGACTCGTATTTGCCTTTCACTTTTCCATTATCATCGTTGTATATGGTTACTGTCGTCTGATTTTGTTCTTTGACGGAACTTGGATAAAAATAAATAGATCCTGAATCTTTTTCACTTATTATTCTTGCGTGACCATTGTAACAATTAATGGGAAGACGTCCGAAACCTAACAGAGGAACACTCGCATCAATGTAATATTTTGTGTCTTTGATCTTTACCAGGCATATGACATAATTCATTCGGGAAATTTCGGGATAGTCAGCTGTATTGAATCCAAAATCTCTCGTGCTTAACAATACCGGATCAGCAAATATTTTTTTTTGTCTCAACATTGAGATCAAGAGTAGATTAATTTCCCCGACGGTACCTTCTCTTTTCTTAAATACATCTCTTAATGTAGTTCTAATGTATTTGTCAAAATGACTCGTACAGGTGTAGTTGCTGGAAACATAGTAATATATTTTTTTGGCTTGCTCTAATGGATCGGTTGCATTGCCAATGATCGATTTAATTTGGTCATCCAACCAGAAATTGTCATCTAAAATTGGCCTTCCGAATTCACCTTCTAACATGAGTTCAGCTGTTAATCTCGGCCAACTGTTTTTTACATCATCTTTGGTCCTTCCATCAAACGTACCAGCTTCCTGGAAACTAATTTTGTCAATGTAATCCGATAGATTAAATACATATTCTTCAATCCCTGATGCGTTAAGCGGAGGGATGTCCTTCATTATCCAGTGGCTTTTAATCGTTCGAACCGATACATTAAAATCCTCGTCCTGTTTTGCATAAGGGTGGTCGTTATTGACATTTGCGACGCTATAGCTGGCATGACCTACTGCGGTTTTGTTCACGAAAAAACTGTCGTACCCTTGCCTCATCGTTATGTAATTAAGCGTCACAGGGTATTCGAGATCATATTCGCTCCATAAGCAGGGATAAGTCATATCCTGGAATTCCCAGGATTGAAGATTGAAAAGAAAATGGGACCTGATTGTGTATGAATATTCAATAATTGAGCCTTCTTTAGCACCCGGTACTGTGAATTTTTTATCAACAAGGTTTTTATTCAATTTGTCCTCGAATAAGTCATTCTTTGAAAGCGGCGTTTCAGAGATTTTTGAGCCATCCAAATTATATGCTGTCGCCCTTAAATCTTCTAGTATTTCCTGGGTATCGTCATCTTTCCAAAGCCTCACTTTGACTGTGGCCGCCCCCAGCCCATTCTTGTTTAGAATTTTTATTCTTGTTTTTCTCTTGAACACATATGTGAACCACCCTTCTTTATTGCCAACGAAATCAGTATGGCCTACGTCGGCTATAATTACCGCATTCGTGCTTGCATTTATAATTTTGGAACTTAAGACAAAATCTTTTTGTGATACTTTTCCAAATTCAATATTTAACTTTTCCTGGCATTTGCTATTGGTATGTATCAAAAGAAATAATACGGTCAGGTATTTAAGGTAATTCATAAGCGTTTTAAGGGTATTGAGGGCTTATTTTTTCTTCTTCAACACAACCTGCTCACTCTGTTTTTTGACGATGTATCCAAAAAAATCGCGAAGCGAATTGTATTCTTCTGGAGGAAAATATGCTTTGTTGAGACGGATTCTGGATCGCATCATAACCTTGTCATCTGATTTTTGAACGAGGTATTCAAACATCCCCTGATTTTCATTCAAAGCAACCCTGGCGGATTTCGGCACTTCCTCAACTGTATACCCATTTGGAATTTCCATGCTGAAAGTGTAGAGTTCATCCATGCAATAAGGCATTTCGACAGGATATTTTCTCACGGCTGATTTGAATGGATTGTCTTTATATCCTTCGGACATCATCGGGTTGAAATAGATCATCTCATCCCCTTCATTTTTCAACGTAAAATCATAAGAGATTTTGATTGGTTCTTCCAGTTTGTTGAGCGAATCAATCGCAGTGTTTTCAATTTTGACGTCGGAACCAAAATTGGTTTGTATGTCGCTGAATATGGCGCCCGTTGATTTTTTCCTGATCCTTTCCCGCAAGTCATAAGATTCATCATATCCCAACAGGGATTGGAAGCTTCCTACGGAGTGTCCTTTTTCATCATTGATGATGAGCACTTGAGTCATCTTTTGTTCCTTCAACGAGTCAGAATCGAAATATTTTACGTAAGGCTTTTCCTTATTGATCATCCGGGCCATGCCGTTGTAGCAATCGACAGGAAGGTGATCAAAACCAAGGAGTGGTTCGCTGGCATCCAGGTAATAGGTTCTGTCGCTATCTTTTGCTGCGCAGATAACATAATTAAAGCGTTCCATCAAGGGATAAGTTTCGCTTGCGTACCCATTATCCCGTGTACTCAGCACGATGGGATCTGCTTCGATTTTTTCATGCCGCAGCATGGCAGTTAGCAGAAGATTAATTTCTGCCACGTTCCCGTTTTTTTTCTTGAATGCGGTCTTAAGCGAATTGTCTGTGTACAATGCATCATGATCAGTGCAGGTAAAATTATCCCTTACATAAGCATAGATCTTTTTCATTTTTTCCAGCGAACTTTTACAACCTGAGGTTATGGATCTTAGATCTTCTGACATCCAATGATTGTCTTCATCAAGTGCTTTTCCAAAATTTTCATTGTCCAATAATTTTTCGCTCGCAATAAACCAATTACCCATGTAGTCATGTCTTTCGCTTGTTTCGTCAAATTGGAAATAATGCAATTGAAATTCAATCCTGGATATATGATTCCGGAGAGTAGTTGTGTAAGGCTCCTGCTTCAGTGCAGGAACATCTTTCATCACCCAGCGGCTTGCGGTGGCCGTGCCATTGAAATTCACAATATCATCACGACCTGTTCCCCCTGGTTCACGTAAGGTATAATTCGCCCCCACCTGTTTGGAAGTGCTGATACTAAAATTTTGGTCCCCCTGGTTTAAGGCAACATAGTGGTAAAACGGGGGAATTGTAACCTCATATTCACTCCAAAAGCAAGGGTATTCGCCCTGAAAATTCCAGGCCCTCAGGTGACGATAAAAATCTGACCGCACCGAGTATGATATTTCGATGATTGACCCTGCCTTCACACCTGGCAATGTAAATTTCTTCCGCGATTCGTATTTGGTGATCTTGTCTGTGAAAATAGATTTATCGTCGAGTTTAGTTTCGACGACCTTCCCATTTTCCAGATTGTAAGTAGATGCTTTGAGGTCCAACAGCTTTTCCTCCGAATATCCATCATTGTATACAATGATGCTTTGATTTGCCGCTTCAAATGCGTCTTTGGTCAGGATCTTGATTCGCTCAAATCGCTTAAATAGTAAAGACAAAGACCCTTTGTTGTTACCTTCAAATGCGGTATTGCCGATATCGGCAATGATAACTGCAGAGGCTCCTGTGTCGAAACTATGCTTGGATAGATCAAAGTCTTCGGGAGAAACCTTACCAAATTTTATATTCAATTTATCCTGGGCTATTCCCTGCAGGCCGGCAAAAAGGACTGCCAATAGTAGTAGCTTTAATTTGATGGGCATAGGTCGATTTATTGTTTAAAGTCAGCTTCAAAATATCATTTATTCTTCCTAAAAACGATCTGTTCGCTCTGCTTTTTCACAATGGCTCCATAGAATTCTCTCAATGTGTTGTAATCCTCTGGCATAAAAATCGCCTTTCCTAGCTTTACCCTTGACCGAAATTGAATCTCAGTATCCGATTTCGATACAATATATTCGAAATATCCATTCCCTTCATTAAATTCTATTCTTTCTGATTTTGGCAATTCTTCCACACTGTATCCCGCCGGTATTTCCATTGTGCAAGAATAGACTTCATCAATTGTATGAGGCATTTCTACCGGATAGGTTCTGATGGCAGACTTGAATGGATTCTCCTTCATCGCTTCCATTTGCATGGGGTTGAAGTAGAGGATATTGGAATTTTTCTCCAATTTCAAGTTAAAATCAAAATGGACAGATATCGGAAATTCAGGCTTCGAAATGGAATCGATACCAGGGTTTTCCATTCCCAAATCAGTTCCAAATTCAGAGTTTAGCTTTTGAAAATATTCTTCTTCGGTCTCTTTTTTCAGACTCTCCCGCAATTCAAAAGATTCGTTTTTCCCTAAAACGGATTGATAACTGCCAGTAGGCATGCCGGTAGAATCGTTGATAATAAAAACAGAGGTGATCTTCTTTTCTTGGAGCGAATCGGGCAAGAAAGCTACTTCCCTTGGGCTTTCATTTTCGATTACCATCGCAATTCCGTTGTAGCATTTCGCTGGTAACTGATTAAAGTCAAGATTGGTATTGCTTGCGTCCAGATAATATTCGTTTGAATCAATTTCAGCTTCGCAAACCGTATAATTAAATTTGCTCAATATTGGAAATACTGGATTAATATAACCATTGTTCCTGGTGCTCAATATAACCGGGCTCGAATTAATACCTATATGATTTAACATAGCCACAAGCAATAGGTTGATCTCTGCTTCATTTCCAGCCTTGTCCTTTAGTACGGTTTTCAATGACTTAGTTAATCCGATATTCGCTCCATCTTTCCGGCTGAAATGATCTCTCACGTATATATATACACTCTTCGCTTCTTCCAGTTTATTTCGTTGATTCTGCACAGCAATTTTCAAATCCTCATCCAGCCATCCATTATTCCTTTTTAATTCTGCCCCAAAATTATCACTTTCCATCAAGTCATGGCATATTTGCGGCCAATTACCTAGAATGTTATAAGTCTTTTGCTCAGGCAGGCGTAGTTCTGTTAATTGGAATTCGATTTTGGAAATATGATTTTTATATGTTGTAGAGTAAGGCTCCATTTTTATAGCGGGCACGTCTTTCATCACCCAATGATGTGTGATGGCAATTGACATAAATTTTCCCATATTGAAATTATCGCGACCTTTTTCATTAACGAAGAATGAAAGACTGCCTTGTGGAAAGAAATCGAAATTGAAATATTCTGGGATTGAGACCGAATACTCACTCCATAAGCAAGGATAAATGCCCTGAAATTCCCAGGAAGGCAGATTCAAAATCGGTGGTGACTCGATAACAACAGAAAATTCTACAATTGAACCCTCCCTCACATCGGGGAACGCAAATTTTTTCGCGTGAAAGTTGTTAATTATCCGGTCATCATATACATTTTTTTCGTCGACTTTTGTTTCGACAACGCGACCGTTTTCCAAGTTGTATGTCGCCGCCTTAAAACTTGTAATCCGTTGACCTTTCATACCGTTTAAATAAATCGGAAGGGATACATTGGCAGCCTCCATTACACCTCGTTTGGAAAGTATCTTCATTCGGCGGTGCCGCGTATAAACCAACTTAATAGGATCGATGTAATCGCTCATATACTGTGCACTTCCTATATCGGTGATTACAATAGCATCATCATTTGAATCGATTTGTTTAGAAAGATTGAAATCTTCGAGCGAAATTTTTCCAAATTTGATGTTCGGTTTGTCTTGGCCTAAGAGGTAATTTTGTAAAAGGAATAAGAATGCGATCGCGGAAAGCAATCTCTTTAATCTCATGTGGTCTGGTTAGGGTTAGTATAACGGATTAAAAATATAAAAATTATTGAAACTAAGTCGGTACTGGCAATAAATATTGTGCTCATGAATAAAATTGATCAAACTCATTTTATTAAGAGGTTATCGGCGGATTTGGGCTTCGATTACTGCGGAATCGCTGCTGCCTCCCCGTTAGATGAGGATGCGCGCCGGCTGCAGAATTGGTTGCAAAAAGGCATGCATGGATCCATGAAGTATATGGAAAGATATTTTGATCTAAGGGTAAACCCTGATAAGCTTCTGCCTGGCGCCAAATCCGTGATCACATTTTTGCTGAACTATTTTCCATCGCAACGCCCCAAGGTCGGGCATCCAAAGGTCTCCGCATATGCCTACGGCCAGGATTACCATGACCTGATCAGAGATAAATTGAATTTTTTGCTGAAATCCGTAAAGGAGAATATTGGGGATGTGCATGCCCGCGGATTTGTCGATAGTGCCCCCGTATTGGAAAGAACCTGGGGGCAGAAAAGCGGACTTGGATGGATTGGCAAGAATGGAAACCTGATTAATAAAAACAGTGGGTCCTTCTTTTTTATAGCGGTGATCATAACTGACCTGGAATTGGTCTACGACGATCCCTATGCAAAGGATTATTGTGGTAACTGTCGAAAATGTATAGATGCCTGTCCAACCGATGCAATTCTGGAAGACAAAGTCGTGGATGGAAGCAAATGCATTTCTTATTTCACTATTGAACTAAAAGATCAGTTGATCCCGGGTAATATGAAAGGAAAATTCGATGACTGGCTATTCGGCTGCGATACCTGCCAGGACGTTTGTCCCTGGAATCGCTTTTCTAAACCCACAAGGGAACCCTCTTTCTCTCCGATTCCTGAAATTCTTTCGTTCACTGATTCTGATTGGGAAGAACTTACAGAGGAACGTTTCAAAATCATTTTTCATGATTCTCCGCTCAAAAGAGCGAAATATGCAGGTATTAAGAGAAACCTTCAATTTATCCGGCCTGGTCAAAAACATTAAGTCGGATTCAGAATCGTTTTCCATCAAAATTCAATTCCTGCCTTAAAAGTAAGGCGATCCAGGTTAAAATGATATGTATTGTGGGAGGGATCGCAGGGCTCCTGGAGGGGGCAATAATTTATTACAACTTTTGCTTCTGAATATTTGTAAGAGTAGCCAGCGCTCAGGAGAAATGCCAGCTTATTTTTGATTACGATCCTATATCCCAGTCCCAGGTCTGCATACCCGCCATTGGAAAAGCTATATGTCCAAAATCGATTTTGCATGTCTGTTATTTGTCTATCTGTCAACCACGCAAATTGAATTCCACCATCGCCGTAAGTAAAAATATAACCGGCTCCCAATCGAAAGTTCTTTCGAATGTCCAGGAATAACGGAATACTTCTGAAATAATAATTGTCGATCCCCACTCCTATGCCCGAAAACCAGCCTTTATATGCTATTCCGTTGACAGTTTGCATTTGAAAAGCCGATCCGGACCCGCCTTCCAGCAGTCCCAACTGATTCAGGGAATGAAATTGCCAACGGTGCGATTTCGTTTCCTGGGCTCTTGCGGTTAAACAAAACAGTGAGATAACCCAAGCATTAAAATAAGTTGAAAGGCGATTCATAATTTGCTCAGATGGTGAATATTGCTAAGGTCATGGTAATCGAATTGGTATAAACCGGAGGTTGTTGCGACCAATGCCAACCCGTTTGTTGTGATGACATCATAGGTTTTAGGCAGGTTGATCTGTTGAATCATTTTTAAATTATTCACATCGCTTGCATCGTAAATTTTGAGGCCTTGTGTGTCATCACAGATAAATAGAGTTTTTCCGTCCTTAGCCAGACCATGTGGATGAAACATTGGATAAGTCTTGACTAAGTTCCAGGAAAATTGGCTGTCGTTACTAATATTCAAAATATCCAATTCATCTTGGGCTCCTCCACAGCTGCTTCCGGTAGTTAAGGTTACAAATGCGTACTGATTATCGACGATAACGGGATCGCATGCACGAGCATGAGCAAACTGACCGAGACTGACGGGCTGATCGGGGGAAGATTTTATATCGAACGCGTAAACGCCGTTTGTTGTGCCGAGAAAAAGTTTGTCTTCAAATGGAAAAACTGTCTCAACATTCCAATTCAATTGAACTTTGTTGGCCAGAGACGGATCAAGAGGATCCTGAATATTGAATATCTGCATCTGGAAACCATCAACTGTATAAAGCCTGTCATTGACAGTTGCAAATGATGATGTGGAACCTGCTATGCCTGTATTTGTAACGTTTGAAGCTGCAGCATAAGTAGGAACTCCCATATTAACACCGATCCCGCAATTCAAACAGTTTGGTACTGTGAAAATGACCGGTGGGTTATAGGTATAGTTAACCGTAGTGTCTTTAACTATCAAATCCACCAGTAGTAAGACTGAATCAGGATTTAGGGTGGCACTGTAAGAAGAGTAGCGGGATGGAAAAATATTCCAAATTGATTTTTTATAAACTGGATGTGAAGGATCGCGGACATCAAAAGTTACAAGGTCACCAAATGAATCTGCGAACAAGGTTGCATCTTTTATGGAGATGTTTTCATTGCCTGGAATATTTAGAAAAGCTATAATCTGCGGGGAGGATGGATTGCTATTGTCGATTATATGAATTCCTTTTTCTCTTTCGTTCAGAAAAATATATTTGCCCCACAGATATATTTTTCCTGTTGACTTGACTTCAACGGGAGTCGTGGATTTAATACTTGCCCTGATAGAAGATAGTGACTTGTAGACGGGAATATACATAGTATATGTATGCGTAATTCGATCTTTCATGCAAGCTGTCGGATAAAGAAGAATAGAGGAAAGTATGCATGTCGTTAAAAGGAAGAGGAGAGTTTTTTTCATACGACCTTTTTGGGGTTGACATGATTTGCAATTGCATCGTTGCATGTTTAACCAATGAGAGGACAACAAAAAACTCGAAGGTTACACTAGGGACTCAACATTGTGCCCTTGTTGTAACCTTCGTGTTATTTGTGATTCTTCCCGAAGTTTAAAAAAATTCAACTACTCTTTACATTTGGAAGAAAACTACCTGCGATTAGGGATAACTACTACTTTCAGGCCTGCAAAAAACATGTGCTGTGTACCTCCTTCATCGCCCTTAAGCATGTTTGTTAGTCCGTATTGAACCTGAGGACCCATCTGAAGAGAAAGTTTATTATGGTTTAATCCAACCAGAAGTGCAGTGTTGACGTTGAACTGCGTCTTGTTGAGTTGATTGCTGCCTTTATAATAGACGCCGGTTGAATAATCGAAATGCAATTCGTCACTCGCAATGAGTTGTGACAGAGAGAATCCGCCTTCCCATGCCAAGTGCAGTTTTTTTACTCGTGCGAATTCATATTGCATGGTAACGGGCAGGTCAATGAAGTGATAGTGATTCGTGTAATTTGTATTGCTTCCTCTTGCATAATAAGACCTTCTCGCAAAGGGACCTGTTGAATTAGCCATCACCGTAATTGTGCTGTCAACTTTTGTTCCTGTTTCCACCTTAGTTGTATAATAATGATATATCAGTCCTGTTGTAAAAAGCCATCTCGTGCCAATTCCTTTTTGAACATGAAAACCGATATTGAAAGCAACGCCCGGGCGGATTGTAGATGGCGAATAAAGAACTCCGCTGGGGTTTGAATACGTGGTGTTAGAAACATTAGCACTCTGGAACAAGTCCTGGTAAACCATCGATAAGCCTATACCTCCTGAGAATCCGAAATTCCATTTTTGTTGTCTTACTCCTTTTTGATTGGCCGCGTTGGATTTTGCCACAGAAGCCTGTTGGCTGACTTTGCCTTTCGGTTCAGTTTTGGTATTGGAATTCGGACCATCAAGTTTTTTTTCTGCCTGATCTGTCTGGATCAAAGCCGGACTTGCAACAAGGGGCTTTGCCGCAGATTCAGTGACATTTTCTGTTACTTTATTGTCGGTTTTGCTGGTGATTGTCGATCTGCTTGCTTGAACTTCAGTCGTTACTTCCTGCCGGTCATCTGATGGTTGGTAATTGGTCGTGGTTTCCCTCTTAATCGTTCTGGTAGCTGCAAGAGCAACAAAATGTTTTTTTGCATGCTGACTACTCAAATTATTTTTTTCTCTCTGCTTATCTATATTGCCACCCATTTTCCTTGTCTGGACTGAAGATGATTTTCCATCTGCTCCTTGCGCCTGCCCGGATGAAACAGATTTGTTGTCATGAACAGTTGGGAGCTGGACACTTTTTGTAGCTGCCGAAGGTTGCGGCTTGTTTTCATGAATAGAAGGTTGCGGCTTGTTTTCATGAATATAAAAATAGGTTCCTCCTGCTGCAGTAATAAAAAGCAAGGGTAAAATCCAGAAAATATGCTTTCTGCGCCGTCTTCCCCTGACCAAGTCTTTTTCCACTCTGTCCCACACCGAGACAGAAGGACTGAATTTCAGCTCTTCCATTTTCTGTTGAACCTTTTTCTCAAATTCAGGGTCGTACATATGATTC
>PSRA01000210.1 GCA_003175695.1 Bacteroidota bacterium
AAATTTTCAGGTCTCGCCAATTCAACGAAACCCTTGCCAGTAAAGGGTTTTGTGGATAATTAGAGCTTAGTTTTTGCAACAAAAAACGTAAATTTATAACGCAAAAAATCCCCAGAAATGAGCTCTCCAATGCTTCTTTCATTTCAGCTTAAAAAATCCAAAGCTGATGAATCAGGCAAAGCCCCCATCTACGCAAGAATTACCATTAATGAAGTACGGACAGAGTTTTCCATTAAACGAAATGTAGATCCTACTAAATGGGTATCTCATGCAGGAGTTGTTAAAGGTACTTCCGAAGAAAGCAGAAGTATAAACGCTTATTTGGCCACTGTTCGTTTGAAGCTAAATGAACATTATCGGTTGCTGATGGAAGCAAATAAACTTATCACTGCCGAAACTGTTAAAAATGCTTACCTGGGCATTATAGAAAAGGGCAAAACTATTATTGAAGTCTTCAAGTACCACAACAGCCAGGTAAAAGAATTATTGGACAAAGATTTTTCCTTCGGCACTTACGAAAGGTATTGCACCGCTCTAAGTCACACGCAAGAGTTTATTCAATGGAAGTACAATGTTTCTGATTTGGAAATAAAACAAATCAATTTTGAGTTCATAACAAAATTTGAATACTATCTCAAAACGGTTAGAAAGTGCAGTCATAACACCGCCATCAAGTACATTACCAATTTCAAAAAGATCATTCGCATTTGTATTGCCAGCGGATGGTTAGAAAGGGACCCATTCTTCAATTACAAAATCACGTTGCGTGAAGTAGAAAGAGAGTGTCTATCAGAAGCCGAATTAGATGCCTTAGCTGCAAAAGAATTTTCGACCCAGCGATTGGAACAGGTAAGAGATATTTTCCTTTTTTGTTGCTTCACAGGCTTGGCTTATTCTGATGTAAAGAAACTTTCAAAAGATCATATCATTTTGGGCATTGATGGTGAAAAGTGGATTAAAATAAACAGAACCAAGACAGATACACGGTCAAGCATTCCTTTGTTACCTATCCCTGCGGGTATAATCAACGTCACGGTACCAATCTCTTCATTAGTTAACAGTTAAATCTTTAGTCTCTTACGCAAAGTGGAATTATCGGTCTAAATTTCGGCAATTAGATTTTTTACTTCTATGTTTCCCAGATCCTCCAACGGAATTTGTTTTTTATTGAATTTACTCATGTCCGTAATGGTTGCGGGACAAAATGCAGTCCCGTTACGAACCATTATATTAAAGGGCGTATTGCAAACCGAACAAAATAACCTTGCCAGCCATTTTACTGTTAAATAAAAAGTTCTGCATTATCAAGTATGATATATTTGAAATCCTTTTTTATTTTAGAATGCATTGAATCATGACACCATTACCTATAATCAATCAAATCGGAGGAAGATCTAAAGTATAAAAAAAAATTGGAATAACTTATTGAACTGCAAGTAATCGCCCTTGAATTTGTGCAAGGTTTTTAATTTTCAATACAAGTAATAACAGTATGATGATGAAAAGCTTGGCTCAATTTTGCGTCTATAGAATATCGACTGCGTAGTGTTTGAAGTTTCCTCTTCCGTTAAGGCATTTGCTAAATTGAGCACCCACCGTTAGCTAACCTTTCTTCTTGTCCGGCCCTACTAATAACGGACCCAGCTTCTTTGCCCTCAATCTAAGTGAGTTCATCCTGGAAATAATTTCTAAATACTACTGATATGAACCATTCATTTAAAACGAGCATAACAATACTCTCAGTTTTACTTTTTGGGATTGGGTGCAACCGGCCCGACAGCAATCAAACTGCAGAAAGTAGTTTGGGCAGCTCTGCATCAATGGGCAATATTGATCGGACTGTACTTCCCATTGCCGATCCGCAATTTCACGGCTCAATTGATAGCATCGCCTCGACTTCAAAACCAGATTTTCCCAAGGGAGTGACTGCTCCTGCCGGAGCACCGAATGTTTTACTGATAATGACTGATGATGTGGGTTTCGGAGCGTCCAGCACGTTTGGCGGCCCAATTCAGACTCCGACTTTTGAAAAACTTGCAGCCAGCGGATTACGCTTCAATGAATTTCATACTACAGCTTTGTGCTCACCAACAAGGGCAGCATTGATCGCTGGTCGCAATCACCACAATGTTGCCAGTGGCACTATAACGGAAATGGCTACCGGATATCCTGGCTATAATAGTTTAGTACCTAAATCCTGCGCCAGCGTGGGTGAAATTCTTAAAGGCAATGGTTGGAACACTTCCTGGTTTGGTAAAATGCATAATGTTCCGGACTGGATGAGTAGCACCTCAGGTCCATTTGACCTTTGGCCTGCCGGACTGGGCTTTGAATATTTTTATGGATTTTTAGGAGGAGACTGCAATCAGTGGCGTCCAGCACTTTTTGAAAATACCACACCTATCGAACCTTATGTTGGAAATCCGGATTATATTCTGGATAAGGACCTTGCTGATAAAGCTTCGTCATATATCCGTAAGCAGCATACAATATCTCCCCAGAAACCTTTTTTCGTTTACTACTGTACCGGGACTGCTCATGCCCCACATCACGCACCCAAAGAATGGATTGATAAATACAAAGGCAAATTCGACCAGGGATGGGATAAAGTGAGAGAAGCAACTCTCACAAGACAAAAGCAGTTGGGTGTAGTGCCCCAAAATACAAAACTTACGGTGCGCAACGAGGGAATTCCTGCATGGGATAGTCTCTCTCCTGATCAAAAGAAAATATACGCCCGTGAAATGGAGGTCTACGCAGGTGCATTGTCATATGCCGATTACAACATCGGGCGTGTAATTGACGCCGTCACGGAAACGGGACAACTGGATAATACAATTATAATTTTTATCATGGGCGACAATGGGGCAAGTGCAGAAGGTACGCTAAACGGATGCAGCAGTGAATCGTCAGATCCGAATGGTGCAACGGAGGATATCCCTTTTTTATTGACCCAGCTCGACAAACTTGGTTCTAAATATTCGTATAATCATTACAGTTATGGATGGGCACATGCAATGGATGCACCGTTTCAATGGACAAAGCAGGTAGCTTCTCATTTCGGAGGAACCAGAAACGGTTTGGTGATCAGCTATCCAAAAATGATCACAGACAAAGGAGGTTTGCGATCCCAGTTTCATCATATCATTGATATCGTTCCCACCATTCTGGATGTCTGCGGAGTACCCCAACCGAAAAGGGTTAACGGAATAGACCAGCGACCAATGGACGGTGTCAGCATGGCTTACACGTTCAAAGATGCCAAAGCTCCTGGAACACGCAATACACAATACTTTGAGTTGGTTGGGAACAGAGCAATCTATCACAATGGATGGATAGCCTGCACCACACCATACAGAAAGCCCTGGCAAACCACTGGTGGTGAGTCAAAAAATCCTGCGGACGATTTCAAATGGGAGTTGTATCATGTTGCAGACGATTTCAGCGAATCGGAAAACCTGGCCAGTACGCAGACTGACACGCTGAAAGCTTTACAAGCTTTATGGTGGGAGGAAGCAAGAAAGAATAATGTATTACCACTGGACGCAAGTTTCGTTGAAAGAGCGGCTCCGGGCATACGCCCAAGCCTCGCCAGAGACAGGAACAGTTTCGAGTATCACGAAGGGGATGTGAGAATACCAACTGGTTCTGCTCCTGAGTTTCTAAACAAGTCCTGGACAATTAATGCAGATGTGGTAACTCCGAAGAATTGTAATGGTGTTTTGGCTGCCATGGGTGGTTACTTCGGGGGATTCGCGTTGATGGTAAAAAATGGAAAGCCAATGTTTCTGTACCGCATTTCAAACCAACCTAAGCACTTGACTACTCTTCAGGGTCAGCAAGCGTTAAGTCCGGGCCCCCATGTTATTACTGCCGATTTTAAATATGATGGTGGAGGAATTGGAAAGGGCGGAACGTTTGTCTTGTCAGTCGATGGAAAGGAGATTGCTCAAAAGAAAGTTGATAAAACGACTCCCTACCGGTTTTCATTAGACGAAACTTTTGATGTTGGAGAGGACACTGGTACTCCCCTTGACTATTCTACCTACGATGTTCCTTATAAATTTAATGGCGAGATAAAAAAAGTTACGGTTGATCTTAAACCATCGGCCATCACTAAAACAGATGGACAAAAACTAACAGAAGGAGAGAGATTCGCTCAATTGGTCAGAGAGTAGGCAATTGGTAACTATCATCATATGAAAAGAATCTTGTTATCACTCGGAATCGCATCTTTAGTTATTGTTTCAACGAATGCGCAAAATAGGTCACCGGAAAAAAAGCCGAATATCATTTTTATTCTGATGGATAATTTAGGATACGGTGAGCCAGGCTGCTATGGCGGTGGGGTGGTCCGCGGCGCTCCAACCCCACGCATTGACAGACTTGCAACTGAGGGCACCAGGTTGCTAAATTTTAACGTGGAGGCCCAATGCACACCAAGCCGCTCAGCGATTATGACCGGCCGATTTTCGATCCGTTCGGGTACTCATTCCGTTCCCGTGGGTGGCGGAAAAGACGGACTGACGCAATGGGAAACAACAATCGCAGAATTACTTTCCAGTGTAGGATACAAAACTGCCTGTTTCGGCAAATGGCATTTAGGAAGTGATAATGGTAGATTGCCAAATGACCAGGGCTTTGATGAATGGTATGGAATTCCAAGAACCACGGATGAATCGCTCTGGCCCGAAAGTCAACAGGCAAAAGAAGCGGGGGTTTCGCTTACTCACGTAATGGAGGGCAAAAAGGGAGAAAAGAGCACCGAGGGTGAAGTGTATGATTTCAAACTGCGGGCGTTAATTGATGCGGAGATAACTCGCCGAACAATAGACTTTATAAGACGCAGTGTTCAGTCGGGTAAGCCATTCTACGCTTATGTTCCATACACACTTGTCCATTTTCCAACTATTCCCAATCCGCAATTTGCAAACAAAACCGGCTATGGAGATTTTCCCGACGCCTTAGCAGAAATGGACTTTCATGTCGGACAAATCCTGGATGTGATCGACAGTTTGAATATCCGCAATAACACTATCGTTATATTCACAAGCGATAATGGTCCTGAGGCGACTTATCCGTGGCAGGGCTCTTCGGGACCATGGAGCGGATATTATTTCACACATATGGAAGGTTCACTTCGGGTTCCATTTATTATACGATGGCCCGACCATGTACCAGCAGGACGTATAAGCAATGAAATCGTGCATGAGGTAGATACTTATACTACGCTTGCCAAAATTGCAAATGTGCAAATACCACAAGATCGTCCAATTGATGGAGTTGACCAGATAGATTTTTTCTCAGGTAAGACCGATAGGTCTGCCCGAGATGGTTTTCCAGTGTTTGTAGCAGATCGTTTGGAAGCTGTGAAATGGAAGAATTGGAAAATAAGTTTCTACGACCAGGAACGTGACTGGTTCACACCACCAACAAAACTTGGCGGTGTAAAAATATTTGATCTTATCACCGATCCAAAAGAAGAATATCCGGAAACCGGTGCCCGCAATACATGGGTTGCAGGTCCCGCCCTGAAAATAGTGGCACAATTTGAACAAAGTCTGAAAAAATATCCGCCAATTGCTCCCGGTACGCCTGATCCATATACCCCTCCAAAATAATCTTCCTGATGTAAACAAAATCAACATAGCACAAATCGAATCTGTGAAAAAATCTGTCAAAATAATCTTACACAAAGTATTAGTCATTGCAGTCTTACTCGTTGGCAGTTTTTGCAGGGGGCAGCTAAGAGGAACGCATTTAGTAGGCGACGTCGGTCTGCAGTCAGGAAGTCAGGGACCACCGTCATTTACGCTTGCATTACCATTATACAATTATCACGCTTCAACATTTATAGATGCAAATGGGGATAAAGTAAATGCGCCTGACATCAACACATTTTTGCTGGGTTTTGGTGCCATTGTCGTTACAAACAAAAAAATATTAGGAGGCAATTATGGTGCATCTGTCCTGTTTGCCCTTGCGTCCAGTAAAATTGAAGGAGATATTGTGCCTACAAAATCTTCTCTCGCCTTTTCCGACATGTACATTCAACCACTGCAACTGGGATGGAAAATTAAACAGGCCGACTTCAGCTTCGGTTATGCCCTGTATCTGCCTACGGGGAAATATGAATTGGGTGCCAATAACAATAGCGGTTTAGGTATGTTCTCCAATGAATTCTCTGCAGGAAGTACTCTTTATTTCGATCAAAAAAAAGAGTGGAGTTTTTCATCGCTGTTTTCTTATGCGATAAACAGCGCAAAAAAAAATACAAAAGACAATTCTGTTACTGTAGGTAATGTCCTCACCATTGAAGGCGGCCTTGGCAAAACATGGTACAAACCTGTAAAAAATAATCCTCTGCCAATGATCATTAGTGCCGGGTTAGCATATTATATGGAATTTAAGATCACCGATGATAAAATGAAAATACCTGCTTTAGGATCTGCCGTTATTGACCTGAGCAATAAGGACCGGATTTTCGGGTTGGGTGTCGAAGCCAATATTTTTATTCCTTCAATTAAATCAAGCGTAGACGTACGCTGGTTGGGCGAATTGGGCGCAAGAAACCGTACCCAAGGCAATTCATTCTTCATCACACTGGCACCTTACATAAAATTTTTGGAGCCAAAAAAGAAGTAATCAAAGAATGAAAAATTTATTTTTCGTGTCCACATGATAGATCTTATTTGAAATAAATTTGAATGTTATGATAATGAATCTCCGCCGGCCGATACAAATGATAATATTTTTCCTGAGCACATCGGGTTTCGCCCAAAATCCTGGAGATGGAACGCAGGACATCGGATGGCCAAGGCAGGTTACGCAAAATGGAAACACGCTAACCTATTACCAACCTCAACTTGATTCATGGCAGGATTATAAAGAGCTTAAAGCGAGAGCCGCAATTTCTTTAGTACCCAAAGGCGGCAAAGAAGTACTGGGTGTGGCAGATTTTGATTGCCAGACTTTAGTAGACAAAGATACCAGGCTCGTTTACCTGAGATCAATAAATATTCCTGCCGTTCGCTTTCCATCTCTGAGTCCTGATTCAGCTAAGATGATGGAAAATCTATTCAGGCAATTAATTCCTATGGAATCACAACCGATCTCACTCGACAGAATTATGGCGGATTTGCAACAGGATAAAAAAGACGAAAAAGGCGTCCAACTAAAAAACGATCCCCCTCCTATTTTTTATAGTAATAGCCCTGCAATTCTTCTGATGGTAGAAGGAGATTCCGTTTTGGCTCCAATTGAAAAGCTCGATGTGGAATTTGTTGTCAATTGCAATTGGGATCTTTTCAGAGACAAAAAGAAAAAGGACTATTACCTTCTTACAAACAATGGTTGGATGACTGCAAAGCAATTGAAAGGTCCCTGGTCGCCCACACAAAGCCTTCCGAAGGATATGAGCAAATTGCCAAGTGGTCAAAATTTCGATGACGTTAAAAAATTTGTTCCTCCTCCACCACCTTCCGGAACCGTTCCGCATGTTTTTTTTACATCAGTGCCTGGAGAATTGGTATTGTTGAAAGCAGCACCCATTTATTCACCAATCAAAGGAACCAACCTTCTTTATATTACAAACACCGACAATGATCTATTTGTCGACAACTCCACAAAAACATTTTATGTATTACTGTCTGGACGATGGTTCAGTTCGAAATCGCTTAGTGGTCCCTGGGAGTATGCGGGCGATAAGCTTCCAAAGGATTTCTCAAAAATTCCGGATAGCTCTCCCAAAGCACATGTTCTTGCTTCAGTTCCGGGAACCGTTGAAGCTTCAGATGCAGTGATGCTGGCGCAGATTCCGCAAACTGCAATTGTAAATAAGGCGGAAGCAGAAGCCAAAGTAAAAGTTACGTATGATGGTGATCCAAAGTTTTCTTCAATTGAAAATACAAGCTTGCAGTATGCCACCAATACGCAGGACAAAATCATAAAAGATGGTGATTTGTATTATCTCTGTTTCCAGGGAGTATGGTTTATGTCAACAAGTCCCAATGGCCCCTGGAAGACCTGCGATTCGGTACCAAAAGAAATATATTCTATTCCGCCAAGTTCTCCTGTATATAATGTCACTTATGTAACTCAAACAAATGCAACTGCTACAACCGTTGAGAGTAGTTCAACAGCTGGATATTTCGGCATGTTTGTCATTGGCATGGCTTTCGGGGCAGCCATAGCATATGGAACAGGCTGGTATCATCCACCCTATATGTACTTTGGACCAATGTATCCCTATCCAATCTATCGGCCATGGCCATGCGCTTATGGAGCGGGAGTTGTATACAATCCCTGGACAGGTGGCTTTGCGGGAGGAAGAGTTGCATATGGTCCATATGGAGCTGCCCGCACCAGCGCATGGTACAATCCCGCAACTGGTCGTTACGGCCGTTCGGCCACTGTTCAAACACCTTGGGGTGGACGGTCGGCGGCAAGTGCATACAATCCCTGGACTGGCGGTTATGCAAATACGAGACAGGGGCATAACGCATATGGACAATGGGGAAGTTCAGTGGCAAGTCGCGGTAACCAATGGGTTCAAACCGGACATGTAACTACAGCAGCTGGAACAACAGCGGGATATCGGACATCTACCGGACAGGCAGGAATTGTTCATTCCGGTGCGGCCGGAACTACCGTTCGAACTAATAACGGAAACGTATATGCGGGACACGACGGCAATGTTTATAAAAAAGATGCCGGTGGAGGATGGAGTCAATATAACAACAATGGAAATTGGAACAAAGTGAATAATAATACCGCCAGTCAACAGAGGTTAGATGGTACTGAGCAAGCCCGGAATAGAGGACAACAGCAATCCCAACGTTTTCAGAATTTCCAACGCGGCGGAGGAGGAAGGGGTGGGGGTTTTCGTGGCAGAAGATGATGTAATTTTTGACGTATCTTTATAACGCAAAGGCATAGTTCTTAAATTGTAGTTTTTGAAGGAATGAGACTAAATCGAGACCTGAGATTTAGATTGTTTTGAAATGCTTATCTATAGCGGGTTTTAGAAGAAGGTTCCAGACCCTCTCTCTCCGCTCCCAAGCAAATCAAATCATACTAAATCCCGTCAAACATAATGTTAGCGGGGTTTTTCAT
>PSRA01000013.1 GCA_003175695.1 Bacteroidota bacterium
GAGCGGTCGATTGCGGCGGTCTTGAAAACCGTTGAGGGTCACACCTCCGGGGGTTCGAATCCCTCTCTCTCCGCACTTTATATTGATAATCAATAAATTACAAAGGCAGGTATCGAATCAGGTATCGATTTTAAGCAGCTAAATTTCACTACTCTTCCTCGTTATAATTTATATTTTTGTTGTCTGTCACATTGGTGACTTTTTAACGTATCGGCCCTGGTTTTTACTGGGGCCTTTTTTGTAACATAACTATTTCATATGACACAACACACCATACTCGATGAAATTTATGAACAATGCGTCGATTTAGTGCATCGACATTTTCCTGATTTTCCTTATACAGGCGGAGGTTTTGGTGGACCTGCAATTCACGTTGACTTTCCAAATGAGTTCAAGCATTTTAAGAAGACTGATTATTACTTTAATGGCGAATTAAGATTTGTGCACTGGACTACGATCGAGAAATTATGTAGTATTCTGAATACAGGCGAGTTCCGCCTTTATAACTTGATTAACTCAGAAGACCCAAACGAATTTTATTACGCAGCTAATCTCCTCGATTTAAATGATAACTTAAAAGACTGGATCAAGGACAACTATTTTACAATTTCGTTTTGCAAAATGCAGGATCTGAACAATAAGTACTTATGGAATAAATATGGGAGGGAATACCAGGGAGTAGCTATTGAATTTTCGATCGTCAATCACCTTGATAATTGGGAGAGATTCTACATATCTAACGTTTACTATGAATTGCCATCTTCCTTTTCTGAATTCAACAACGAATGGAAAAACCTGAAAGCAAGATACCAGGATTCAATTTCGCTTGAGTATGATATTTGGAAATTGGCTGGATTCCACAAGCAAAATCATTATAAAAATGAAAATGAAGTTAGAATTGCAACATTCTTTCCATTCAGAAATTACGAAGAAAAATTAAAATATAGCCGTAAGGAATTTCGAATTGATGGAAAGCTGAACCGAATCGTGACTTACGTTCCTTTGAAACTTTGGATAAATTTTCAGGATAGTCACTATCCATACTCTTTTTATGATCAAGAAGCTGCGAATGTGTACCCCGAAGAATATTTGCACATGCCTCACATAAAAATTGAAAACGTATATTTCGGCTACAAATGCGGAATAGGTAAAAACGAATTTCTCGACTATAGAAAGGAGATTCAAGAAATAATACATTTTCAATTAGGCTATAGGATTGATATGGCTTACAATCTATTTGGCCCCGTAGAATGATGTTTTTTTTAGACCCACTTACATACTTCCTAAAATCAACCAGCCAAGAGTTTTACAATTAACCTATTCTTGAAGTGGATTGTTGACCTGTTGTTGAAGAATTTGTTTCGGACTGTTCGATATGAAGATTGTTATAAATAGTATTAATTATTAATTCATCTCTCTCTTCGAATATTTTTTTTCTTAGCCGCTCGACGCCACCTCTAAATAATCTGCAGAACTCTGGGATGTTTAATAATCGAATGTATCCATCGGGTTTATGGATCAGCTCGCCATTAACGGGAAGCCGTGTTACTCCGTACATCTTAGGATAATCGATTTTTGGAAAGAACACATGCATCATCTTGTGCCTATAGTTATAAACTATTGAATTGCGGTCCTCAGAAGATATTTCAGGCACATAAAACTCCATGAAATTTTTCAAGTATTCGGTCCCTCTCGATTCACTTGGATTTTCTGTTAATAAGGTGCCGAACATTTCCATTGCGGAAATTATAACCATACCAATTGGAATCGAGCACCCTCCACAATCACCGTAATTGAATTGAATATTCATTAACCTTTCTAAGTCACCTAATATGTAACAATCAACTTGAATGTCAAAAAAAAACTTGATTTCTGCAATCTTATGTTCCATGATTTCATCATTTTGTCAGAATGTGATATAAAAAAGTTAACGAGATTTTTTACTTTTAACGTGGAGATTTTTTTTCAAACCTTTATTGCCAGCTGTTTTCTTGCCCTGGCTGGAAAGATTTTTATTTCTATAGGCCTGTATATATTTAATAAACTTCTCCTGTTCCCTTTCACTTTTAAGGAATTTTTTAAAATCCTCGTCATCTATTTTAATTACGAGCGGGTCATTTAATAATTGCTTTATCATTTTTTTTATGGCATCATATGCAAGACCGCCAATTACTCCATTCAGCACTGCCAATCCGAGAAAGCCAAAAATATCATCTAATTCAGGCAAATAATAAGCGCGTTTGACCTTAGGGTTAAGCCTCCGATCATTTTCTTGCCTTTTTCGATACTGGTAGCCAAATCGAACTACCATTTTAGCTTTTTCCAACTCTCTATTGTATTGAACAACGGGCTTTTTGAAGGAGCACTTATTACAAACTATGAATCTTTCTATTTTTGTAACGTCCAGGCTTAAACAATTTGTGCACAAATACATCTTCTAAAATAAATTAGTTAACAAATTCTTACAAAGAAAAGAGTTACAGATTAAGCAAACATCATTAAAATGTTATGACAGTAAAATGATCCAAATGATATGAAAGAGCTGCAATTTCTTTTTCTCTCATTCCTTTTGTTTTAAAGTTTTGACACTCCATCGAATTCCATAGTAAAAATATCTAAAGCCAAAAAGTACCGCCGCAGATATAAAAAAGAATTTAAAGCCAAATTCAGCCTCTTGTTTGGATGAGTAGAGGCTACTTCTAATAGCTCTTTTTTCTGATTCAAGATTGTCGATTTCCGACTTTACTATTTTTGATTGAGCATAATTAAGGGAATCTGCGATACTGATAGTGTTTAATAGAATAAATGATTTGAAACTATCACTCGTTGGAAATCCAGACTCTTTTAGGAAAGAAATAACGGTCTTGTTCCATGTTTTTTCCCACTTATATTTTATGCTATCTTTTTCAGCAAGGGGCCTTAGGAATTGCCAAAGCTTTTTTGAGGTGTTATCTGAAGTATCTTCTTTGTCGGCCTTGTCGGCTTTGTCCCAATACCTGCCAAAAAACCAATTTTGGATTCCCAGTTTTTCTTGATATGGTAAGAACAAGCTGTCCTTAATTCTTGACTTTTTGGAGATACTTTCATTCAATAAGCGATATTCATCATTTTTCAAGTAAGTTCTAATGTAAATCCCAACAAAACCAAGGAGACCAATTGTGACGGAAATTATCAAAATAAGAAACTCCCTTGCTATGGTTTTTTTAGTTCGCAGATCCATTGGAATCGGTTTAGGTGATTATGCGCGAAATAAAACACTTATCCCAGATCAAAAAACCCTAAAATTTTTTGTGCCCAAATTTAAGTTTAAAGTCATTTACTACGTATTGTATTGCCGCACTTGGCTCGTTGTTTGTTTCCAGGGTTATTACTACTGTATCAAGAATCAATCGATATTTTTCATCAAGGACTAAAGAATTTCTTGCGGACTTATTTCTGTAATAATTATCAATTACTTCCTTGGCGCTATATTTATAATTATCGGGAATAACTTCATAAGGTTTTGAAGGATCAAATTCAGGCTTGATATCTGTTGTATCAGGACGCTTGAATTCTTTTGCAGCTGAGTCAACACTTCCCTTAGAATAAGTATGCTCAGACTTTAATTGAATAAAATTTTTTAAGAACCCGAAATATGATTCATTGTGAAGGTCGTCTTCATAGATTGAACATACTAAGAAATTTGACTTTTTATGAAGATACTTCGCTTGACTTCCAGCCATGCCTGTGAATTCTTTAAAATTTGAATAAGTTGGATTCAAAAATATAATTACAAATATTACCGTTATCGAAATGAACCACCATTTTCTTGTTATTGTAGACATCTTAATTAACTTTAATGCTTTGATATTGGGTACATCCAATTGAGTGACGCCGTTTTTAGCTACAATTCAAAATGATACTTGTGTTTGATGTTAGCATTATAATACTTCCCAAATGATTCAGCATTCTTGAATTCATTCCAAATTTCAATAGGCATATCACGGTGAATATATTCCTGCTTATCTGTGCTGAATATAAAGAATCCAGTTTTTCCATCGCAGCTGTAATAAGACGCTGCGCGAATCCAGGAGCTTTTTGAAGTGTTGACTTCCTCTTTAAAGGCAAAGTGAGCATTCTTGACAAATGAAACTGCATCTTCGTAAGAATCGAAGTGAGTGGGAATTTCACTGCAATCCTTTTGAGAGCAGGCTTGCATTAAAAGTAGAACGCAGCAAAAGAATAACGATCTCATTTGTTAGTAATAAAATATTGGCAAACTTTTCCCATTACAGTTTCCATTATACTTCCTGGCACCATATATTTCCATCCAGTATCATAAGCATCGTTAGAATCAATCACTTCACCATTGAAATTATAATCCACATATGTAACAAGGGACACTTGGTTGGATTTACAATCAAAGGCACATAATTCGAGGGTATATCCGTTTTCGTAGACTTTCTTATTGATAATTTGCTTTTTGTGCGTACACTTCAGCCAAATTTTAATCACGTTGTCTCTTCCTAAAAAAGATTCTTTGCTCAGATAATTCGATCTAAAATACCATTTGTCACCATCTGAAGTATGTGAAACATAAATCCAATCTTGACTGTGGGCACTAAAGCAGAATGTCAAAAAAGAGAGAATGAAAATGCCTTTTCGCATAGTTTAGAAGTTTAGGGCTTAAAAGTTACGCAAAAAAACATCAATTTGGAATTAATAAACCTGACCTCGATCTCAACAAACTATTTGGTTGTCTACCTTTTTGTAACTTCCAGCATAGATTAGTTCTTATATGTCGTCGAAGGTTTTTTGCTGGTAGTTAACACTAACTCCGCAATTATTAAAGCAATTCTCTGGTCATATTTCATTTCTGTTTGATCAAAAACCTCAAGGAGTATTGATTTTGCAATGGGATCTTCTTCGAGTGCAAGCTTCATTTGTGTATATGTGTCTTTTTTCAATCGGTGAAAGTCACTTGTTATTTTGTCTACCTGGCCAAACCTGTCTTCCATCATACGCATGAATTCACTTTTGTCTTTCATATAAAGAGGTGCACGTGCAATCAGATTATAATTTGCACGTACAAATTGATACTGCCTGGCAGCGTCAACATACCTGATGAACGTCTCTGGCAGAGGTCCCTCCTCAAAAATTTCCATGAACCGGCTAAGCTTGTCGTCCATTTGAATATTTATTTTGGAATGATTGATAGTGGTTATGGTGTGATGTATTGCGTCCAATGGGCTGCAGGAACTGTTCCTTGGATAGGTGGAAATGCCAGGGGCAGCCCAGACATTGGAGAGACCTTCGTTGATGGCTTGATATTCTTTCTTAAAAGTTTTTTTCTTTTTCATAATGCAATTGTTATTGATTAGATCGCATTCAATTCTCACTTAATGGGCAACCATACGTCTAAATCGTCTGTGGGAAGTCCCAAACCCTCAAAAAGCAACCTTTCCTCTTTTCTTCCCTCCATTACAGAATCATAATCCTCTCCAATAATATAAGACTGATTTTCATCAGTGTTGCTCTCAATGTTTCCATCGTCGCCTTCTTCATCGACGAGAAATGATTCCACCAGGGCAAGGTTGATGGAATATCTTGAGTGTTTCCCCCAAACAAAATCCTTTGGCGAAGCAGAGGGCAAATCCCAACACTTTCCAGGATAGCTCGAAAGCCATTCGAAATAATAATTAAGTGCTTTTTTCCTGGCAATTCTCAAATCGGAGTCGTGAAATTCCTCTTCATGATCATATGATCGGGTTATCTCATCTTCACCTGCAATAGGAGCATCTAAATAGATCCAAACCCTGTAAAAATGTTTTGAAGGTAGCAATTCTGCTTCGGAGAACAATCGTGGCATATGGATCGTTGTTTTTGGTTAAAATATGGTTCCTTGGTCTCCCACCATGCTCGGTGAATTTCCATGCATCTCTTTTCGACGTTCAGGAATAGTGAAACCCCAACTTTCTGCAAGACGATCCGCCTCTTGTTCTTTTACGTCCTTATCTTTCGATATGTTGCCGGGGTTTTCGGGGTTGCAATGGTCAAGAATGAAATGGGCAATTTCATGGGCAACCACAAACATTTTTTCGCTTTCATCAACTATGTCTGAAATATTCAGTGTAATGATATGGAAGGGCTCTTCCGGTAAAAAAAACGGTGACCATATATGATACTTTCCAAAGAAGCGATCAATGCCGTGGCAATCGATATAAATAACTTCATCAACTGCTCTATCGGCGACATCCTCAGGCAGCTTTAATATCGTTTTAATAATAGTCGCCGTAGTGTCTCCGATCCCAGAGATAACTTTGATACGGCACAACGCTTCTCTGTAATCCTCTGTTTCATCAAAAGTTCCCATTGCCAATTTTTTTTGTATGAATTAAAAAATCCAGTTGATTTAAACAGCTTTCAATCTTGATTTTGATTTCGATAATGTTGGTCCATATGTATCATTAACAGCTTTCATCATTGTCTCATCAGTTACGTTAAGGTACCTCTTAAAACTTTTCCAATCAGTCCAACCTCCGATTTTCATGATCACTTCGGCCTTCATTCCTCTTTCTGCACTGATTGTTGCAAAAGATTTTCTGCCACAATGCATGCTGATTAGTTCATATTTGGGATAGAACGTCGACCTTCTCTCATTTCCATATTTGCGAACGATTTCAACGGAAGTGTTAATGCCAGCCAATTCGCAAATTTTCCGAAGGTGGTCATTTGATTTTTGGTTGCTGATCACCGGTAGTGGCCTTTTTTCATTTTGGTATTTGGCAAGGATCTTCTTGGCATCTGGAGTAAGTGGGATCCTGCTCTTATGACCCGTTTTAATTGCGCTGAAATCGATCCAATCTCCCTGGATATGTTCCCGTCTGAGTTGCTTAAGATCAGAGTACCTGAGGCCTGTATTGCAGCTAAAGCAAAACACATCCCTGACCCTTTCCCATGACGACAGTGCCGGCATAGTCAGATTCATGTTAAGTAGGGTAGTGTACTCAGCTGAAGTGAGTGCAATTATTTCAAGGTCCTTGGAGTCCTTCCGATTAATCTTGAATGTCCTGTATTTGTCTGAGAATTCAATGTCCTGCCTGGCGTAGGTTAAAAAAGTTTTGAGAGTGGATAATTGCTTTGCGATCGTGATATTGTTTAATGCTTTTGATGTGTTTCCTTCAGAATCTGTTTTGGTTAGCCCGAACAGGTAGTTTTGAAATGATTGGAAGAAGGCCCTATCGATTTTGCTGAAGGTCACTTTTTTTCTTGTCTCCGACTGATAGCCTTGAAGATGTGATTTCAGACTTTTATAAACCGAAAGACTGCCCTTGACGCGGCTGGCAGAGTTATCTTTTATATACTGATCAATAAAATCAAATAGGAAGTCGCTGCGCTCAATATTCGAATTTTGGACACTTGGTTTTTCATTCTGCAATTCTTTTATGACATCAAGCGTGCTGTACTGTTTATCAGCCGGAAACTCCCTCTCAATTCGCTTGACTTCTTCTTTAAGGCGCGTCAATTCATTGTTGATGTCATTGGCTTCTTTTTCCATCAGGAATTCCAGTGCTGTCATAGAAAGTTTTCTAATAGCTTTCTTATCCAGGAAAATTGCACGCTGATTGTTTGCATCCCAATTTTCTTTTGGAAGCCTATACTTCTTGTCAAGTCTGTAAGATGATTTGAGACTGCGGAGCTGATAGATGAGGTCCAATGGACATTGGCCATTTTCATCCGCCTTATCCTTGCGAGGGATTATTCGAATAGTGCCATTTGTTTCCATTTTGATGACTTTTTAACTCTTACGAATATACGAAAAATAGGTATCGAAAAGGTATCGAAAATGGTATTATTAGGTTAATAATTGGTTATCTTGGTATGCGTGAAAGCCGCTACAGGTGGGCGTTTCAAGACGTGAGAGTAAACGCAGCTATCCACAGTTATCACATAGTAGAATCCCTCTCTCTCCGCTCCCAAGCAAATCAAATCATACTAAATCCCGTCAAACATAATGTTAGCGGGGTTTTTCAT
>PSRA01000047.1 GCA_003175695.1 Bacteroidota bacterium
ATGCCTTATTTATTTACTTCCGAGAGCGTTTCTGAAGGCCATCCGGATAAAGTGGCCGACCAGATTTCCGATGCGTTGATCGATCATTTCCTTGCCTTTGACCCCCAATCAAAAGTTGCCTGCGAAACACTTGTAACAACCGGGCAGGTGGTACTTGCCGGAGAAGTAAAATCAAAGGCATATCTCGACGTCCAGGAAATCACGCGCGGTGTAATTCGGAAAATTGGATACACCAAGAGCGAATATATGTTCGAGGCAAACTCATGCGGCATTTTCTCCGCTATTCACGAGCAATCTTCGGATATTAACCAGGGTGTAGATCGCAAGAAAAAAGAAGAACAAGGCGCTGGTGACCAGGGAATGATGTTCGGTTATGCCAGCAATGAAACAGAGGATTATATGCCTCTTGCCCTTGACCTCGCACATAAGATTCTGCTCGAACTGGCGGCCTTAAGAAGGGAAAACAAGCAGATTAAATATTTGCGCCCGGATGCGAAAAGCCAGGTAACGCTTGAATACGATGACAACAATAAACCGGTAAGAATAGATGCGATTGTCGTTTCTACGCAACACGACGACTTCGGCACAGAAGAAAAAATGCAGGAAAAGATCAAATCTGACATTGTAAACATCCTCATTCCCCGTGTAAAAACGAAATACAAAAAATATGCTGGCCTCTTCAACGGCAAAATAAAATATCATATCAATCCCACAGGCAAGTTCGTCATAGGGGGTCCTCACGGAGATACAGGCTTAACAGGCCGCAAGATCATTGTTGATACCTATGGTGGAAAAGGCGCACACGGTGGTGGTGCATTCAGTGGTAAGGATCCTTCCAAAGTAGATCGCAGTGCAGCTTACGCTACCCGTCACATCGCCAAGAACCTGGTTGCTGCCGGAATTGCTGACGAAGTTTTGGTTCAGGTTTCTTATGCTATTGGTGTTGCCAAACCCACATCCATAAATGTGAATACATTTGGTACAGCAAAAGTAAAAATGACGGATGGCGAGATAGCGCAAAAAGTAGAATCTTTGTTTGACATGCGTCCTTATTTTATCGAACAAAGATTGAAATTGAGAAACCCTATCTATAGCGAAACAGCCGCATATGGACATATGGGTCGCAAGCCGGAGGTAATAGAAAAAACTTTCGTTTCACCAGATGGAAAAGCTATAAAAAAGAAAGTTGAACTCTTTACCTGGGAGAAATTGGATTATGTAGCAAAGATCCGCAAGGCTTTCGACTTAAAATAGATTTAATAAGACTAATAACAAACAGGGCCAACCGAAATTGGCCCTGTTTGCATTTCAGGCCAGGTTATTATAAAAGTTTTATTTTCGGGTCATAATGGAAGGATCAAATCCATGGAAAATATTGGGTGAAAAGGCGATCTATGAAAATAATTGGATCAGCCTGACCGAATATGATGTCCTCAATCCCAATGGAGGCAAAGGAATATATGGCAAGATACATTACAAGAGTTTGGCGGTTGGAATTCTTCCTTTGGATGAAGAGATGAATACGTATTTAGTCGGACAATATCGCTTTCCCCTGAATTCGTTCAGTTGGGAGATTCCCGAAGGGGGAGGAGATCTTCAGGTGGATCCGCTGGAATCAGCCAAACGGGAATTGCGGGAGGAAACGGGACTCGTAGCCAGCAAATGGACCATCTTGCAAACCATGCATCTTTCAAACTCTGTCTCTGATGAATTCGCCATTATTTTCCTGGCCAGAAACCTGGAACAACATGATGCCAAACCGGAAGAAACTGAAAAACTGATCATAAAGAAGCTTCCTTTTTCCGAAGCATACAGCATGGTTCACAAAGGACAAATAACAGATTCCATGTCGGTTGCCAGTATACTCAGATTACAGCTACTTTTGACGGAAGGAGGATTGGAAGGATAGATTTTTCCACACACTCTTCCGGATTCTTTCGAAATAAACTGTTAAAAGCTCGTTACAGGCCTCAAGTTAACTTACGTTGTGATGAAAAAATCGTCTATTATAATAGGCAGGCAGCCTTTGATAGAAGCAATTTCCTCGGGCAGGGCCATTGACAAGATTCTTCTTCAGCGAAATGTGAGCGGCGAATCAATTGGTGAGATCAGAAAATTGGCGAGAGAAAAAAATATTCCCTTGCAACAAGTACCTGCTGAGAAGCTTCATGGAATGACTCGCTCCAATCACCAGGGAGTGATTGCCTTTGCAGCGCTCATTGAATACATCAATCTGCAACAAGCGATTGACTTTGTGGTAGGAGAAGGAAAGCTTCCTTTTTTTGTCATGCTCGATGGCGTGACCGATGTTCGAAATATTGGTGGAATTGCCAGAACAGCAGTGTGCTGCGGGACCCAACTGATCATCATCCCCGACAAAGGCATCGCTGCATTAAATGAAGAAGCAGTCAAAGCGTCGGCAGGTGCCCTGGAAAAAATTCATGTCTGCAGGGTGGGCAGCCTGCTGAAGGCAATAGACGAACTCCACCTGAACGGAATCCGCGTTTTCACAACAGAATTAAACGCTAAGATGAAATTGCCAGAAATCGATTTTGGTGTTCCTTGTTGCGTGGTGATGGGAAGCGAAGACAAAGGGGTGCAGGCGTATATCAGCAAAGCAGCAGATCAACATTTTTCCATTCCCATGCAGGGCGATTTTGATTCGTTGAATGTTTCAGTAGCAACTGGCATTGTGCTCTACGAAGCGATGAGGCAAAGAATGGCAAAGGAATAATTGCAATTGAAATTATTGGAGAGAAGGCTGCAAAAGTCATTCATTCGAGGCCTGTTTCCTTCAGAAAATGATAAGTTGCAAGAAGTGGCAATCCGCATATTGTGATTTGAGAAAAATCATATTACATTTAATGGCAGATCAGATTCACCCTTCCTCTAAATTCTTAAACCTTTTGGCCATGGAGCAATCATCGGTTCAACAGTTGTTTTTTCAGCATATAAAAAATAACCTGGCTCCTCACCTCTCTTTTGTCGACGAAATCGGTGAAATCCTGGGCATCAGCAATGACAGTGCATATAGAAGAATCAGAGGCGAGAAGGAGATTACATTCGAAGAAATTCAAAAACTCTCATCACATTATAAAATCTCCCTAGACCAGTTTCTTCATCTGAAAAGTAATTCCTTTCTTTTTTCCGGCAAGTTATCACAAGATGCCGATGGTTATGAACAATGGTTAAAATACTTGCACCAATATTTGACTTATCTGCTGGGCTTTGAACAAAAACATCTTTATTTCCTGAGTAAAGATATTCACGGGGTGTATTTTTTTCAGGAACCTGTGCTGAGTGCTTTTAAATCCTTTGTATGGATGAAATCATTTCTCAATTATGAAGACCTGAAAGGGAGAAAATTTTCCCTTAAGAATGTTGTCTATCCTGAGAGCCTCGAGCTGGCGAAGAAGCTCACCTATTTGTACAATCAGATTCCAACGACCGAGATTTGGAATTTGGAATGCATAAACGTACTGATCCAGCAGATCCAGTACTATGCAGAGTCGAATATGTTCGAAAGTGATGAAGATATGAAGATTGTATTCGACAAGTTCATCCAACTAATTGATCATATTGAAAGACAAGCGGAAATCGGAAAGAAATACAACATGTATGAATCAATAAAACCCAATGCCGCAGAATTTAATCTTTTCTATAACGAAGTAGTTATTGGCGACAATAGTTTTCTTGCCGACCTCGGCAAAGCCAAAGTTGCATTTCTCAACCACAGTGTTTTGGATTTTATGTCTACACAGGATGAACGATTCTGCAACCACATGCTTAATAATATCCAAGGAATAATCCGAAAGTCTACACAAATAAGCCACGTGGGTGAAAAAAACCGTAGTCACTTCTTCAATATGTTAAGGCAAAAAATCAATCGAAGAAGAAAAATGCTTGGCGTCTTCTAATCAATCGTGCTTATGGCCTTTAAAGTAGAAGGCAGTCACTTTTTCCGAAATCAATTTCTTACTGGACGGTCCTGTGCCAAAGACCAGGTCCCAGCATGTACAGGATATACCGAAACACCTGTCGGGTTCTTTACAGTGATGAGTAATATGATATTCCAATAAGCGTGGAAAAACTTTCTTTGACCATCTTTGATGCAAAAAATAGTGCATCATAAAGAACCAGAAAAAGCCAATCCATATTCCGGCAAGGAAGGTTATGAAATTATCTGTCCGACTGGAAATTGATATCAGTACGAATCCAATCAATACCATCGCCAGTCGTTGCTTTCCAGTTACCTTAATTTCGGTTGGGTGGGTATGGTGATGAAGATGGCGTTGTACGATAGCATTTTGCTTATCAGCAGACTTTGAATGGTTCCAGAAACGATGTAGAATGTATTCAATGAAAGTCCATGTGAGCCAACCATCGATGAATAGGATTATGTGAAATACCAAACGGTTTTCGCTGAACCAGTTCGCCAAGGCCAGGGGCACTATACAAATCAGGAAAAATATGCCGATACATTTGATTTGTTGCCTGAATTCTATTATTCTGTTTGCAGTTAAATTTTTCATACGGAAGTGGTTTAAGGTTGTGATGGAATTGATTTGTGATGTGCTTTCTTTCGTGTCCTTCAAAGTAGAAACGCCGGATCTTTTCGGTGATAATGAGCGTTTGGTCCAAATTCATGGCTGTATTTGTTATTCGTTTAATACAAAATCTAAATGGAAAAGCGATTGGTCAACTTCCACTTTTGTACAAACCCCATTATGGTAAGTGTAGTAATTCTCGTGACCGTTAGGAAATTTTACCCGATACCTGCACGAATCGACTTTTTCAACAGGCACATATTTTTGAAAATTGTCGGAAAACACTTCCCGCAGACCAACCGGTTCCGTATAATAAAGCCATAGTATGGAAGCACGGATGGGATAATAAGGCAATTGAGAAGTTCCAGATCTTTCCTTCAGCTGGTAAGAAAATCCTGTTGCCTGTACCTGTTGTTTCACTTTTTCATTTCCGTTGACGATGCGGCTTAGGTAGGACGAGACCAGGATACCCTTTTCAAAGATTGCTTCTTCTATAGTTTGAACTGAAATCATGACAAGAATCCTCATTTTTACATCTGACTCAATGCGGATCCGGACAATATTTGATTCCACATTTTCATACAGCCTTAAAGTACCCTGTTCGGAACCGTTATGGTATACTGTGTAATGGATGGTCTTTTTTTGGGCGGACAATGATAAGGCCCATAAGAGCGAAAAACAAAAGGCATAAGCGAATTTGAGAGCTGGCGGTCTCCTGGATATTTTATAACGCCGGAGCAACCAGACAAGAATTAAAGGAATCATAAAGTAAGTTTTAGGAGTTAATGTCTGGTGCTAAATTATTTTTTGAATGAGGGGAGTCCTAATTGCTTTCTGCTCCGTATTTATTAAATCAAGCAAGCAGCGCCAGTGCGGCAGTTTTTGCAAATGGCTGGTATTGCTAATTGCAAAAAATCATACTACATTTATAGGAAGTAGCAGCTCCTGAGAAAATCCATCTCCTTTTTTTGCAATAATTACTAAACAAGTTTGGTTATGGAACAGCCTGATGTTCAGCAACTTTTTTTCCAGCATATCAAAAACAACCTGCCCCGGCATCTATCACTGGTTGACGAAGTGGCTGAACTCTTAAATATTAGCACTGATAGTGCTTACAGGCGAATTCGGGGGGAGAAAATGATGTCATTTGATGAGATCCGGACTCTATGCAAACAATTCAATATTTCACTTGACCAGTTCTTTTTCCTCACAAGCCAGTCCCTTATTTTCACAGGTAAGAATGCTGATAGCAGCGATTTCAGTTTAGAGATGCATCTACGTAGTATTCTGGCTGAGTTAGTCTACATAAATTCATTTGAGCGCAAAGAGATGATCGTTTCGAATAAGGATGTGACCATATTTCATTATTTCAATTATAATGAACTAGCAGCATTCAAGTTCTTTTTCTGGATGAAAACCTTGTTACAGGTTCCTCTCTTTGGCAGGAAATTATTTGATGTAGATGAAATGACTCAAAGCCTTCAAAATTTAGGCCACCAGATTATTGAAGAGTACAATAAAATTAATTCGCAAGAGATCTGGAATGTAGAAAACATTCATACTATTATTTACCAGATAGAATATTATAAGGAAACCAAGATGTTTGCTTCTCCGCAGGATATAATCAACTTATATGAGTGCGTGGAAAAAATGGTAAATCACATTGAAAAACAGGCCGAACTGGGATATAAATTCGACGTCAACGGAAAATATCCTCCGGAAAAGGCGAGTTATAAGATGTTTGTAAATGAATTTGTTCTTGGGGATAATTCTTTTTTTGCTGTTCTCAATGATACAAAGATTGTGCATATTAATCATTCAGTATTAAATTTTATCACGACTAAGGATACACGATTTGTCGAATATACTTATCAGCATTTGCAAAATATCATCCGGAAGTCCACGCTCATCAGTGATGTTGGTGAAAAGGATAGAAAAAGATTTTTTGACCGAATGCGGGAAAAGATACAGTTGAGGAAGAAGGCTGCTGCCAACTACAATCCCAAATAAGTTCATTATTGCTTAGTTTCGCTGCATGGAAAAGCAGCCAGCGGAAGGCCAAAAGGGAAGGATTCACCTCGTTGAATGCCCCAGGGATGCCATGCAGGGATGGAAGAGCGTGATTCCGACCACCGAAAAGATCTCTTATCTAAATCAGCTATTACAAGTCGGTTTTGGCACACTCGATTTTGGAAGTTTTGTATCTCCCAAGGCCATTCCGCAGATGGCAGATACAAAGGAAGTGATTGGTGGGCTGGACATTTCGGCTACCCATACCCGCCTGCTTGCCATTGTGGCCAATTTGCGGGGTGCCGAAGAGGCCGCTGCCTTTGATGAGATCAGTTTTATTGGTTTCCCCTTTTCTATTTCAGAGACGTTCCAACAAAGAAATACCAATAGCTCCATGGCAGAGTCCCTGGATAGGGTAAAAAAGATTCAGGAACTTTGTATGTCCCGGAACAAAGAATTGGTAATCTATATTTCCATGGCTTTTGGCAATCCATATGGTGATCCTTATGACAAGAACATTGCATTGGATTGGGCATTCAAATTGGGTTCCCTCGGCATTAAAACTATTTCGCTGGCTGACACAGTAGGATTGGCTACGCCGGATCAGGTTTTTGAATTGACCAGCTTTTTGGTGAAAGAAATGCCGAATCATGAAATCGGCGTTCATTTGCACTCCAGGCCCGAAAACAGGATGAAAAAAATAGATGCGGCTCTGCAGGCAGGGTGTTTACGGTTCGATGGTGCATTGAAGGGCATTGGTGGTTGCCCCCTGGCCAATGATGAATTGGTTGGCAATATGGACACGGAATTGATGATAGAATATTTTAATGAGAAAAGACTACTCGGACCTCTAAACCACCAGGCACTCGCCAGGAGCATTGCCCTGGCAAACGAGATATTTATATCATGAGTGGACAGACACATCCGAAAAGTCTTCTGCCCATTTCAAATTAGTTTTTATGCAATTCATGTTAGATGCTGACATTAGCGCTCCGCGGGAGAGAATCAATTATCGTCACGCGGTAATGCTTGTGGGATCCTGTTTCACTGAACATATGTATAATAGTCTGGCAGAACTGAAATTTGATTGCCTGCTGAATCCAAATGGCATCCTCTTTGATCCGTGGAGTGTCTCCAGCAGCTTAATTTCTTATATTCAAAACAAACAATATGAGCAAAAGGATTTGTTTTTTTTGAATGAGGTCTGGCAAAGTTGGCAACATCATAGTAAGTTTTCAAACATGGATCCTGCGAGGGCCCTTTTGGAAATTAACGCATCGCAATCAAGCGCGCATACATTCTTAAAGAGGGCAAAATGGCTCATCATTACGTTGGGTACAGCATTCTCGTATCGGCTGATCCCATCCAATTTGCAGGACAGATGGAACCAGGATTCAGATTCAGAACTGCCTGTGGCGAATTGTCACCGCGCGCCTGCGCAATGGTTCAGAAAATTTCTGATGCCAATTGAGGAGATAAATGCGGCATTTGACAATTGCGTGCATCAGCTTTTTCAGTTCAACCCTGATATTCAAATCATATTTACTGTCAGCCCAGTCCGCCATATTCGTGACGGGGTGGTGGATAATAATCGCAGTAAAGCCAGGTTGATAGAGGTCGTCCACCTTCTTGCAGCGAAGTTTGACCGGATACACTACTTCCCCGCATATGAGTTGGTCATCGATGTATTGAGGGACTATAGATTTTATGATATTGACCTCGTTCATCCAAATTACCAGGCAACAGAATTTGTGCTCGAAAAATTCGAGGAACATTACATCGATACCGAGTCAAGAGCAATCATGAAACAGATAAGCACAATTGTGCTGGCCAAAAAACATAAAGCATTTCAACCGGATACACAGGCCCACAAAAAATTTTTGCAATCCAATTTGGAAAAGGCGAGTCGTTTAAAAAGGGATTATCCTTTTCTTGATCTGGACGAAGAGTTGAAGTTTTTTTCTATTTGAAGCAAGCCTCAAAGAACCCGAATGTTAAAGGCGTATCAATATGAAAAAGAATATTCTCTTTTCAAAAACTCCTCCATTTTTTCTAACAGGATCAGTTGATTGAGTGCCCGGTTAAGATTCTGCTCCGGATAGCTTGTCTTATAGTACTTATCGCTTTCCAGGAAATCAGTCAGAAATCGCAGCGCCTGCATATAAATCATGATGAGTCCGGCGAAGTGGATATTTGTTTTTTCCAGGTCAGTAAAACTATTTCCGATTCCCTCGAGGTATCCATCCACGATCGTTCTGTAATAGGTGGGCCTGATTTCAATTTCCTCCCAAGCTGTGCTATTTTCATCCACAGTACAGGCCATAGACCTTATCATGTCCCCAAGATCTGAAAAGAATTTGCCCGGCATGACTGTATCCAGGTCAACAGGACAAATTACCGATCCGGTTTTTTTATCAAACAGGATATTGCTGATCTTCGCATCGTGATGCATCACTTTATCCGGGTACCCCGTGTTATCCCGGATTGATTCAAAAAAATCAACAAGTTTTATTCTTTGTCTCAATTCTGCAATTACGTGGGTAGATTTCAGCAAACGGTCCATAGAAGCTGTGCCAATACCATCCTCCATTCGGCTATACCTGTACGAAAGATCATGGAAATGGGGGATGATGCTTTGCAATTTTTTTAAGTCCAATCCTTCAAGCGCTTGCGTGAAACCGGCAAAAATTCTGGCGACTGTCCAGGCAGCTTTTTCGTCAGAAGCGATATCCGGGGAAAAACTATTCTCCCTAAATTCATTGGCCCGCCAGAAACCTTGTTCTTCATCAATCCAAAATAGTTGACCTTCACGCGTTTTCAGGGGCCTTGGGATCATCCTATCCATGCCCTTTTTGGAGAGGTGGTTATAGATTGCATCGTAATTGTGAAGAATATTTTCCGGACGCAGAAAGACATCTCTGTTGACCTGCTGTAGAAGAATGGATTGCCCGGAAAGATTCGATACCTTATAGGTATGATGAATAAGTCCATGCCCAATCGGCGCAATTTCCCTCCTTTCGGTTTGCAAAAATTGATCAGCCGCCTTTTCAATCAGAACATTTTTCACGTCAAAAACGTTTAGAATTCATCATTGAGTGAAAATTCATTTTTTCTATACATCCATTGGCCGCTTGTAAAATCCGGAAACTCGACAGTTTGATTACCCAGGTCAACACTCATCTCACTGAGAGGGGTAATCGCACTCCAGGCTGCAGCATCGTAAACGTCCAATGGGGTGGGAACTTTCCTTTTTATCGATTCAATGAAGGCGTGCAAAACGAAAAAGTCCATGCCCCCGTGACCGGCACCTTCTGTAGACTTGCTCCATCTTTGCCACAGGGGGTGGTCGTATTTATCCAGATAAGGTTGTGCAGCTTCCCATTCATCGGGCTTGACACTAATGCCTTCTATGTACAGAGATTTGTTGACATCCATCCAAATACCCTTTGTTCCCTGCACGCGAAATCCCAGGGAATAGGGCCTGGGATTATTTGTGTCGTGTTGTAAAAGTATGGTCTCTCCGTTTGCACATTTAATATGAGTGGTGACAATATCTCCCAACTTAAAAATCACTTTTGCGTTCGGATGGTTGGGGCCGCCCTTTTCCACAATATAATTATGTAGTCCCCTCGATTTTGTGGCAAAGGACGAAAGTGACAGGAATCGATTTCCCCTGTTGATGTTAAGCATTGTTGAAACGGGCCCCACACCATGGGTAGGATAGAGATCGCCATTTCGATAGACTGAATGATGGGTTCGCCATCTTGCCTCGGAAAAAGCTTTCTCCCCAAATTCAGCGCCCACATTATTTTCGGCAGCTCCGTTATTAAATTTTACATTTCGCAAATCGTGCTGGTAACCGGCCTGCATATGAAGTAATTCTCCAAAAAGGCCTTGCCTTACCATATTCAGGATGGCCATTACATCCCGCCGGTAACAAACGTTTTCCAACATCATGACATGAGCTCCCTGTCTTTCTGCTTCTCGCACGACGTCCAAGTGATCCTGCAACGTAATACCTAAAACAACTTCGGTAGCCACATATTTGATGCCTGCACCCAAACTATCTAATATCATGGGAGTGTGCCATTCCCATGGCGTTGCAATCAAAACCGCATCTATGTTTTTCAGTTCCAGCATTTTTCTATATGCATGAGGGTCTCCCCGGAATACCTGTGGCATCGCCCTGCCGGATTTCTTAATTTCATTCCTGGCCATCTCTAGCATGGAATCATCGATATCACAGATCGCAACGATCTCCGTATCATTGCGGCGAAGAACGTTTGAGAGATGTGTCTGACCCCGGAGGCCAGTGCCAATGATTGCCAATTTTATTTTAGTATCAGGGGGAGCAAAAAAGGATGATGGAAATAAACTGGCGCCGGCTGCAGCGAGTGCCGAACTTTTAACAAATTCTCTCCTTTGCATGGTTGGTTGATTTTTGAAGAATGTCGAAAGATAGGAAGAAACCGCGAATGCATTTGGAGCGCCAAAATCAAGGATTCAATCAAATTATTTTCTCATGAAAGTTCATTCTTCCCAGGCCGACGCCATTCTCTATTTCTATAAGAATTTAAGATCGCCCCGGGGGATTCCAGATGATGTTTCTGTCATGAACCCTTTCAATGATGCAAAAATTTGGAAGATCTGCGAACAATTTTATAGAAACTTCTATAACGATGAATTTCCGAGGATATTCTTGTTTGGAATCAATCCAGGTCGTTTTGGAGGAGGTATTACCGGTATTCCTTTCACAGATCCTATCAGGCTGGAAAAAAATTGTGGCATCAAAAATGATTTGACCAGACGGCAGGAGTTGTCTTCTTTGTTTATTTATGAGATGATTGAAGAATTTGGTGGAGTGAATGCTTTTTATGGAAGATTTCTGTTTACAGCATTGTCTCCTTTGGGGTTTGTGCGGGACGGCAAGAATCTTAATTATTACGATGACAAATCATTACTCCGCGCATGTGAACCCTATATTCTATCTACAATCAAAATTCAATTAAAGGAAATAAAAACAGGCATAAATGCAATTTGCCTGGGCGAAGGACAGAACTTTAGCATCTTCACACAATTAAACAGGAAACATAAACTTTTCGAATCGATAGAAGCTTTGCCTCACCCGCGGTGGATTATGCAGTACCGGGGGAAAAAGATCAAAGAGTACATTCAAAAGTACGTCGAGGTCTTGAACGCTATTTCTCCCCGCCCCGCCGGGGCACAGTGAAAATTTCTTCAATGAATCCGGTCTCCTCTCACTTCGAGATCCACCATGACCCCGGCTTCATATTTCAACCAATCCCTCCACCTCGCGCGGACTTTTTCTTTTTCGATATAGGTCTCTGCCAACTCAATAAACAAATGATAATGCCCTGCCTCGCTCTCCATAAACCGCCTGTAAAAATTACAGAGGTATTCATCTTTTAGACCTTCGCTCAATCTTTTAAATCGTTCACAACTTCTTGCTTCGATCAAAGCCATGGTCAGTAGCTGGTCCAGGAAGCGCATGTCGGCATCTCCACCTTTTTGCTGAAAGTCAAGCAATTTATTGACGTATTGATCCTTGCGCTGCTTACCTAATTTCCAACCTCTTTTTTGCAATTCAGCAAGCACCATTCTGAAATGGCCCCATTCTTCGGTAACAATCGGAGCCAGTTCAGATACCAGTTTCTCTTTGTCGGGATAACGTTGTATCAGGCTAATGCAGCTGGTTGCTGCTTTTTGCTCGCAATAGGCATGGTCGGTCAGGATCGCTTCCAGAGAAATCCCTGCAAGATCAACCCAGCGGGGATCTGTGGGCAATTCCAGGCCGAGTATATTCTTTTGGATCACTATTGTGTCATGCATTGATGGTGCTTCCATACTTTGCTAAAAATAAGCTGTCAGGCAATTGGATACAGTATATTTGAATGACAAATATATGAACGAAGATTTTTTACTTAAAAGATTAGCAGAACGAAGCGACCAGGCTGCATTTAGACAGTTACGTTTGCCGAATGATAAAATAGATTTTTCATCTAACGATTATTTGGGCATTGTAAAAAGGGAACTCCTGAGAGAAACCAAATTAAGAGATGCTGAATCTGCTAAAAGATGGCATGGAGCAACTGGCTCGAGATTGTTGAGTGGGAATTATTCTTACATAGAAGAAACAGAGGATTTCATCGCAGGATTTCATGAAGCACCCCGAGGGTTGCTATACAATTCTGGATATGATGCGAACCTTGGATTATTAAGCGCCGTTCCGCAGAGAGGAGATACAATTATCTACGATCAGCTCTGCCATGCTTCTATCCGCGATGGCCTCAGGTTGTCGTTTGCGCAATCGCATTCTTTTATTCACAATGATATAAGCGACCTCAAAGAAAAGCTAAGGCGCGGATCAGGTACCTTGTTTGTGGTAACCGAATCTGTTTTTTCTATGGATGGTCACCTGGCACCCCTGAAAGAAATTTTTACGATTTGTGAAGAATTCAATGCAAACCTGATCGTGGATGAAGCGCATGCCACCGGTGTTGTCGGAGAAAGAGGAGAGGGGCTTGCACAGCAATTGGGAATTCATAGTAAATGTTTTGCCCGCGTGCATACATTTGGTAAGGCACTAGGTTGTCATGGAGCCATAGTTTTAGGTACGGATACCCTTCGGAATTACCTTATCAATTTTTCGAGACCTTTTATATATACTACTGCAATTCCGTCTGTCAACGTTAACGCTGCCAGAAATTCCTATGAGATCTTTCCTTCCATGCGAAAAGAAAGAAGCCAATTAGCGGATTTAGTTAGAATATTCCAGACTGAACTTTTCACTTCTGGTGCAGGTTCCGAAAAAATACAGGTGTTGAATAGCCCCACGCCCATTCAGGCAGTTATTTTGCCGGGTAATGAGCACGTCAAAAACCTTTCTAACACTTTGGCGGAACATGGGTTTGACGCCAGGCCCATTCTCTATCCAACAGTTCCAAAAGGCAAAGAGCGATTGCGGATTGTGTTGCACAGCTTTAATACTGTTGACCAGCTAATGAATTTGATTGACGTCATTAAAAACTCAGACTAATTCAATAATGACGCAAACAAAAATATTTCAGCCCAGTTGTTTGAGCTGGATATTGCCATTGGATAAGGTTTAAGTTTTTATAGCATTTGATTAACTAATTTGGAGCATTTCACACGTCAAAAAAATACCAATTTGTGGTTATTTTCAGGCAAAATGTGTCTAGCTGTGAGCTGTCATTTGCCCGTTGTTTGCCTGGATTTCAGATATCTTTGAGACATGGAGACTATCGACTGACAACTCATAGCCCTTAAGCGAAGCTCACCCGGAAATAGAAAAAAAACTTTATTTTTAAATACTATTGCGTTCATTCATGAAGAGTATAAGGATCCTGCCATTTATTATTCACTTGTGCATCACCGTGATACTGATCATCGTGTTGAACAGGCAATGGGGAAACGTGCCTCCGGTCGGTAAGTTTCTGAGTCCTCAGCATGGCTTCTGGCAAAATGCAGATGCTGTTGATAAGGATTTTTCGGAAGATTTAAAATTCGATGGTATACAGGATAAGGGTTCAGTCTATTTCGATGACAGGCTTGTACCCCACATTTTCGTAACCAAAGAATCCGACGCTTATTTCATACAGGGATACCTGCATGCGAAATATCGGCTTTGGCAAATGGAATTCCAGGTTCTGGCGGCAGCTGGCAGAATCAGCGAGATAATAGGCCGCAAAGCGCTGAACTATGATAAAGAAAAACGAAGACTGGGCATGGTCTTCGGAGCTGAGCAGTCCCTCTCCGAAATAGAGAAGGATTCGATTACCAAATCACAATGCGATGCATACACAGCTGGCGTGAATGCCTATATTGAAAATTTGAAAGAAAGCGAATTGCCGATTGAATATAAGTTATTGAATTATGTTCCTGAGAGATGGACGAATCTCAAAACAGCTCTTTTCCTGAAATACATGTGCTTCGAGTTAGCAGGAAATGAGGATGATTTTGAATATACAAATGCGAAAACTGCATTTGGGATTAAAGATTTCGAAAAAATGTATCCTTATTTTCAGGACTCGTTGGATCCGGTCGTGCCGAAAGGGACCATTTTTCCCCCACCGGCAATTGCACTGAAACCACCACCTTCAACGGATTCTATGTACCTGGGCAGAACTGATTCCTTGGGTGGCGGGCATGCCCGGCCTGATAAAGATAATGGAAGCAACAACTGGGCAGTGAGTGGTAAAAAGACAAAATCAGGAGCACCTATTCTCTGCAACGATCCGCATCTGGGTCTCAACCTGCCATCACTGTGGTATGAAATGCAGATTACAACACCTGAGTTTAATGCCTACGGCGTTAGTTTTCCTGGCTCACCCGGAATAATCATTGGATTCAATGATAGTTGTGCGTTTGGTTTTACCAATGCCATGCGCGATGTGAGAGACTACTATGAAATCCAGTTTAAGGATGAAAGTATGCAGGAATATTGGTTCCATGGCGAATGGAAAAAGGCAACTTTCAGGTATGAAAAAATTCGAATAAAAGGGGAACCAGATTTGATTGATACGGTGGCGTATACCATTTTCGGCCCTGTGATGTACGATAAAAAATTTACAGGCAGCCGTCGGACGAGTGGAAATTATTATGCGGTAAGATGGAAAGCGCACGATCCAAGTAATGAACTAATGCTATTTAACAGGCTCGATCATGCGAAGAGCTACGATGATTATTATTCGGCTATTCAATGGTTGCATACGCCCGGGCAAAATTGTGTATTTGCCACGAAGAGTGGCGATATTGCTATTTGGAGTCAGGGCGAATTTCCTGCAAAATGGAGAAGACAGGGAGACTTTATCATGCCTGGAACAGACAGTGCTTACATGTGGCAGGGGACGACCCCGCAACCCGAAAATCCGCACCTGATCAATCCGGAGCGCGGATTTGTCAGCAGCGCAAATCAATTTCCTGCTGATCCCGCTTATTATCCATATTATATGGGTGGAAGTTATCCTGCTTATCGGGGCTGGCTCATCAATAAATTCTTAAATCAATGGACAAACATAACGCCAAAAGATATGATGACGCTCCAAACGGAGAATGAAAATGCATTTGCAGAAATGGCGAAGCCTGTTGTGATGAGAAATATTGACCTTACTACACTGTCAGAGGAAGAGAAAAAACTCTATGACATATTGGACGCCTGGGATATGCGGGATGATCCGGAATCTAAGGGTGCTACGCTATTTGATATTCTTTGGGAAGAGTTCACCAAATTAGTTTGGGATGATGAATTAGGCCAAACAAAATTGCCCACCGTATATCCGCATGAAAGTACATTGCTTGAAGGAATATTAAGGGATTCCACCTTTAAGTTTTTAGATAACATCAATACACCAGAAAAGGAAACATTGCGCGACCTTATGACGATAGCTTTTAAGAAAGCTGCTGCACGTTGCAAGACCTTGAATGCCGATGGCAGGTTACTTTGGGCAAAGTACAAAGCGACCAGAATTAATCATTTAGCTCGGTTAGCTCCTTTCAGTCGCATGGATCTGCCAATAGGAGGGGGCACCAATTGTATTAATGCAGCAAAGTCAGATCATGGACCAAGCTGGCGAATGATCGTGGAACTGGGGCCAGTTACGGAAGCATATGGTGTTTATCCTGGCGGGCAAAGTGGCAACCCCGGTAGTCCATATTATGATTCCTTTGTGGACACCTGGGTGGTAGGAAAATATTATTTGTTATGGGTGATGAATAAGGATGATGTGAATGATAAGCGGGTGAAATGGACAATGAGTTTTTCTAAGTAAGGTTAAACCAGCAATTCTGGTTCGACCGCTATTTCGAAAAACTAATCGGAAAATTCAAAAGTCAATCGATTCATGTTGAAATATTTTGTAGCTATTGTTCTGACAGCATTATTGTCCCTCGTCGCAGGGCTTTACCTGCCTTGGTGGAGCATTGCGGTGACGGCATTCCTGGTTAGTGTCATTATTCCTCAAAAACCTTTATACGCATTCTTTTCTGGGTTCATTGGTGTCTTTCTTCTTTGGGAAATACTGGCCTGGTGGCGGGACACGAGAAATGACGGCATCCTGTCCCAGAAAATCGCGCAGGTGTTACCGCTAGGGGGTTCAACGCTGCTTCTCATTCTTATTACGTCATTGATTGGTGCAATTGTTGCCGGATTTGCTGCCCTGGCTGCCAGTTACCTGAGGAAGCCGGAGTAATTCAATTTGGAGATTGCTTCCATTTTGCTTTTTCGATACTCGAAAAAATTATCTTCTTAGATTCCCTAAAAGATGTTGCCTGGATGTCACGTCTTTTTAAACCTGCTTTCCACACTATTGCAGCGGCAACGAATCAAACAGGTCGCCGATATATTTGATTCATTAATTCATCCGTTTGTATTTTTTCAGTATCCTGACAACTGCCTCCTTGGGCAATTCATGAACAATATTGTCGTTGATCCCCACCATGGTTTTGCCGGAAAACAAAGCATTGGTTATCGCTTCTTCCGTTGCCTGAATGGTGGCTGCAAACAAACTGCCCATGTTATTATTCGGATATAACACAACGTTAGTTTCTTTTTTTAAGTTAAACGCGGTGGCGTTGGCAGTCGAAAAGGCCATGAAAATATCACCTGATCCATTGCCTCCGATTCCTCCCATTTTTGCAATACCCAACGGAACTCTTTGCGCAATCCTTTTCAATTGATGGGGAAGCAGCGGCGCATCAGTCGCTACGATCACAATGATGCTGCCCATTTCAGCATTCGGGTCCCCCGATTTATTTGTTGAAACCACTCCGTTAAAAATATTTGGCAAAGTATCCATCAGCTCTTTTCCTACCGGCACCCCTGCTATTGTCAATTGACTCCTGATTCCATAATTCGCCTGAACCAAAACACCAACGGTATAGGTTCCGGTTTCAGTTTGTACAACTCTTGATGCTGTACCGATGCCGCCTTTGAATCCATGACAGATCATTCCTGTTCCTCCTCCTACATTCCCTTCGGCCACGGGACCTTCACGGGCACTGTCGAGCGCCATCCAAACGTCTTCCCTTGTGACATGAAAGCCATTAATATCATTCAAAACACCATCATATGTTTCTGCAGTTACCGGGTAGGCATACCATATGCTGTCGTTCGGATCGGCGCTATAATAGGCATGCTTGTCCATCCATGCCAAAGCTGCATCCCGAACTACTCCAACACTTCCTGTATTCGTAATCAGGATCGGCGTTTCAAGAAACCCGGATTCTGTTACCCAGTGAGTGCCGGTCATATCCCCATTGCCATTTAGCATATGCCAATTGGCGAATACGGGGGTGTAATTTTTCCCGCCGGGCAATATAACGGTTACACCCGTCCGAACGGGGCCTTTGCCTTTTTGAAGCTTTCCACTACCACTGATTAATGTTCTGTGGCCAACCTCCACCCCTCGCACGTCAGTGATTGCATTCCATTTTCCTGGTTTGCCCTCAAAGGGAATACCCCAGTCCCTGGCTCTTTTCGGTTGTGCCTGGCAGATAGTGTTTATGATGGCGAGGGTAATAACCAAGCCACTTTTACAAAATGACATCATGGAAGTGGTAAATTGAATCTTGAATTTAAGTAAGTTCCACTTCTCTGTCGGCAATTTCCAATGCCTGGCTAATGACATGTAAGGCATCATCAATTTGATCAGGCTGAATGCAAAGCGGTGGGGCAAGAAAAATGTAGTTCCATCTGACGAACGTGAGCAGCCCCAACTCTTTTAGTTTTGATCCTACGGCATTCATTACGATCATTTCCTCAGCCTTTGCATTGAAAGGTGCCATTGGTTCTTTTGTCTTCCTGTTCCTGACTAATTCGAGGCAACCTAACAAACCTGTCAACCTGTAGTCGCCAATCGAAGGATGTTTTCCTTTCATTTCATCCAGTTTCCTGCTCATGTAACGGCCCATTTCAGCGGCGTGACTGATCAAGTCTTCGTCCTCGTAGATTTTCAAAACTTCAACGGCTGCGGCGCAGCAAACGGGATGGGCAGAGTAGGTGAGTCCCAACCAAAGTACGCGGTCATTGAAATGAGCCGCAATTTTATCATGAACTATCAAAGCTCCCAGAGGAATATATCCGGACGTAATTCCCTTAGCTGTGGCGATCATGTCTGGTATTACGCCATGCAGATCTGCCGCAAACCATTCACCGGTGCGCCCGAAGCCACTCATCACTTCATCCAAAATGAGAAGGATTCCATGGCGATCACATATTGCTCTTATTTTTTTCAGGTAATCTGGCGGATATTTGATACAACCTGATGAACCACTTTCACCCTCCATTAAAATTGCAGCAATATTTTCAGGACCTTCAAATTCGACGACTCGTTCAACATGGCTAACACATTCTCTGGCGCAGGTATTAATTTCCTGGTTCCATGGGCACCTGTAACAATATGGATCTTCCACATGAATGATATTGGGTGCCTGTTGAGCATCGGACGCCAGTTTCCTGGGATCTCCTCCGGCGCTCATCGCACCATAGGAAGCACCATGAAATGCGCGATACCTGGTAATGATTTTATGTCGACCTGTATATAACCGGGCTAACTTGATGGCATTTTCGATCGCTTCTGCACCTCCAGTAGTGAAAAGCGTTTTGGTTAATCCTTTTGGGGAAATGGCAGCTAACCGTTTACCTAATTCGCCTCTGACCTGGGTTACATGCCCCGGAGCAATATAACTCAGCTCCTGCATCTGTTTGGTAACTGCTGCGGTTATGCGCTGATTGCCATGGCCGATATTGACATTCATGAGACCAGATGAAAAATCGACGTACCGTTTTCCGTTATAGTCATATAGATAGATACCTTCTCCAGATTGAAATGGAATGGGATCTATATTTTTCTGTTTACTCCAGGAAAAAAGCGTGTATTCCAGGTTGTCACGAATAATTTGCTTGGGATCTGCCCGGATGATGGTTTCATGCATACATTCAAAATTTATGTTCAGATGCTATCACATCCACGAAAATAGTATTTAGGTCATCCAATTGATACCGGCTTCAGGATTCCACTTGATCGTGCTCTTTTTCAATTTTGTCCAAAACTCTATGCTGCTTTTTCCCGTAATATCCCCCACGCCAAAGCGACTATCATTCCATCCACCAAAAGAGAATGGTTCACGAGGAACAGGCACACCCACATTCACTCCAATCATGCCTGCACTGGCCTTTTCCATGACATATCGCGCATACCCGCCATTTTGTGTAAACACACTGGCTGCATTGCCGTAGGGATTGGCATTTTCTATAGCGATTGCTTCCTCGAGATTCTGTGTCCGCATAATGCTGATAACAGGACCGAAAATTTCTTCCCGGGCCACAGCCATATCGGGCTTTACATAATCGATTACGGTCGGTCCCACATAGGTACCTTCTTCTTTTCCCTCGACTACGCAGCCCCGTCCATCAACCAGGATTTTCGCGCCAGCAACTTCTGCCTCACCGATGTATCTTTCGATTCTTTCCTTTGCCTCCTTACTAATGACTGCTCCGAGATTTTTTCCTGGAATGATTTTTTTTGCCTCTTCGCATATTTTATCCACGATATGCTCTACTTCTCCAACAGCTATCATGGCTGAGGCTGCCATGCACCTTTGCCCGGCACATCCACTCATAGAAGCTACCACATTTTGGGCTGTCATATCAACCTTTGCGTCGGGTAATATGACAAGGTGATTTTTTGCTCCCCCTAATGCAAGACATCTCTTCAAATGCTGCGTTGAAAGTCGATAGACATTTTTTGCTGCGTTGCTCGAACCAACGAATGATACAGCTTCTATCCCCGGATGTTGGCAAATCGAAGTCACAATTTCTTTATCGCCCTGTACAACATTGAACACTCCGTCGGGCAAACCTGCTTCCTTGAGCAAGAGAGCCAACTTGGACACACTCAATGGTACTTTTTCTGAGGGCTTAATTATCATGCAATTTCCAAGTGAGATGGCATTAGGGATAGTCCAGTTTGGAACCATGCAGGGGAAATTAAAGGGAACAATGGATGCTACCACGCCAAGAGATACCCTTTCTGTTCTGCATTCGATTTCCTTACTAACCTCCAAAGTCTCGCCGACCACCAATTGGGGAAGGGAGCAGGCGAATTCTGTTAGCTCTATTGATTTTTCAATTTCAGCATTTGCTTCGCTCAGGGTTTTCCCATTTTCTTCACTGATTAATTGAGCAAGGTCATTTGCATTCCTTTCTAATAATTGCTTATACCTAAAAAATACCTGCACGCGCTCTTTGATCGGAGTCTTGCTCCAGGCAGGGTAGGCTTTTTTTGCGGCATCAACTGCCCTATCGAGGTCTTCTTTCACCGATAATCGAACGACAGATAATACCGATCCATCCATGGGAGAAATTACTTCAAGGAATCGGTTCCCGGTTGTTTCAACCATTTTACCATTAACAAAATTTTGAACGGGGGAATATTTCATGCGTGGTATTATTTCTGCATAGTAAGTTAGAAAAAAAATCACGCAAAAGCTCGGAATAGTTGACAGTTGACAGCCTTTAACTATTGTCTATACAACTGATACGAACTTCTATGCAATCGAAGACCATCAACTGACAACTATTCCGCGTCCTGCCGCGAAACAGCAACCAATTAGATCGTAAATTCGTTCTTCTATTAAATGACCGGATGAAAAAGTTTTTGCTGCTTATACTCCCCACAATAATCTACGTTCTTCAGGCAAATGCAGGAAAACTCACGGGCATCGTAACTGACGACAAAGGCAATCCGCTGCCTTATGCTTCCGTCTTCGTCAAAGGAACATCCAAAGGAACTACCACAAACAACCAGGGTCGCTATTTTCTGGAACTCGATGAAGGTACTCACACCATCGTTTGCCAATATGTCGGTTACACAAGGCAGGAAAAAACAATTGAGATGCATCAGGAGACTGTGACTCTGAATTTTCAAATGCCTTTGCAAAGGACAACAATGAAAGAAGTTGTTGTAAGGGCAGGTGTGGAGGATCCGGCTTATGAAATTATCCGGCACGCCATTAAAAAAAGAAAAGAATACGAAAATCCCCTGGACTCATTTACATGCGAAGCGTATATCAAAACACTGATAAAAACGCGAAAGCTGCCGTCAAAGATCTTCGGCAGAAAAATGCAGGATGAGGACAGGAAGCAAATGGGCGTTGATTCCGTCGGGAAAGGGATCATTTATCTTTCTGAGTCTCTTACAAAGATTGCATTTAAAAAACCTGACAAAATTAAATTGGAAGTCGTTTCCGGGAGGGAAAGTGGTACAAATGGATTTGGTTTTAATTTTCCAACCTTTATCAATTTCTATAATAACAATGTAAATATTTTCATAACCCAAATTAATCCAAGAGGCTTTGTTTCGCCCATTGCCGAAGGAGCACTTAATTATTACCGCTATAAATTCCTAGGCTCATTCATTGAAGATGGAAAAGAAATTAACCAAATACAGGTGATTCCCCGCCGGAAATACGAACCACTTTTTGCTGGAACGATCAATATTACCGATAGCGACTGGCGGATCCACAGTCTCGATCTTTACCTCGTAAGGGAATCCATGCTTGAAATTATTGACACACTCACCATAAAACAAATCCACGTTCCTATCGGGCCAAATATGTGGCGTACCAAAGACCAGATCGTTTACTTCACGTTTAATAAAATGGGAATCGATGCGACTGGAACTTTCCTGAATGTCTACAGTAAATATGATACGCTGCCTCAATTCAGAAAGAAATATTTCAACAATGTCATTATCAAGTATGACACAGCCGTCACAAAGAAATCAAAATACTATTGGGACTCTCTTCGGCCGGTTCCGCTGGAGCCTGAGGAATTGAAAGACTACACTACAAAAGATAGTTTATTCAAGAGTCAGAAAGACTCATCTTATTCAAAACGTGTGATTGATTCATTAAGAAAGCAACAGGGTCGTATAACGGTGTTGAATGTACTGTGGAATGGATTCCAGCGGGAAAATTTTGACCCTCAACACCCAACAACTTTGATTTGGCAACCACTGATTAGAAGCATGCAATACAATACGGTAGAAGGATTGGTCTTGAATGCAGAGGCAACAATCGAAAGAAAATTCCCTGAATCCAGAAACCGGTTATCATTTACTCCTCATATCAGGTATGGTTTCAGCAATGCACATTTGAATGCTTGGGCAACGGTAACCTATGTTAAAAGAACATTTGACTGGGATATTGATGGCAGCACAGCAAGCAGATCAGTCTGGTCATTTTCAGGCGGGAAGAGAGTTAGTCAATTTAACCACGAAAATCCCATCTCGCCTTTATTGAATGCGATCTATACACTTTTTCTCCGCGAAAATTACATGAAGATCTATGAGAATTATTTCGGATCTGTCAATTATAGCAATCGTTTCGATAATGGCTTGCGAATAAATGGAAACCTCTTGTATGAAGACCGGATCCCAATCGAAAACACTACTGATTTTTCTTTTTTCGGGGATAAAAGCAAAGCATTCACTCCAAATTATCCATACGAAAAAATTGGCGAACAGTTCACACAGCACCAGGCTCTCATTGCAACGATAGAATTGCAATACAAGCCGGGCCAACGTTACATCGAGTTTCCCAATAACAAGATTTCGCTTGGTTCAAAATATCCAACATTGGCGCTCACATATCAAAAAGGGATTAATAATCTTTTGGGTAGCGATGTGGATTTTGACAAGTGGAAATTTTCAATCTGGGATGAGATCAATTTCAAACTCAGGGGGCTTCTAAAATATCGGTTCGATATAGGCGGATTCCTCAACAATCATATTGTTTACATTCAGGATTATCAACACTTCAACGGAAACCAAACCATTTTTGCAAGCCAGTACCTGAATAGTTTCCAGCTGGCGCCTTATTATGCTAACAGCACGACGGCTTCGTTTTACGCGGTGGGACACCTGGAACATCATTTCAATGGAATGCTGACCAATAAGATTCCTTTGTTCAGGAGATTAAACTGGAACCTGGTGGTTGGATCCAATGCATTTTATGTCAACACACAGAACAACTATGTTGAATTCTTCGGCGGTCTCGAAAACATTTTCAAAGTATTGCGGGTCGATGCGGTATTCTCTTATTTAAATGGGAAAACAGGTACTTTCGGCCTGCGTTTTGGATTTGGAGGTTTGCTCGGCGGGTTTGCAACAGCCGGCAACAACGCTCCGCGATCCAGACCGAACTAATTGATAATGGTCACAGAGTTGAAATTTAACTCCCTCTGCCCTTATTTTACCTGAATTTTAGCTAAATTTGCGCCCGAAGAAATTTGGTTCACCCTGCAAGTGTCCTTACGGATCTAGTTAAACGATCCGCTTCAAATTTCAAACTATGGGAGTATTACACAATCGTATCTCGCAGCGCGAGTTAAAGGAACGTCTGTACAAAGAAAAAGAAGCCCGCACCACAATTTCCTTCTATCAGTATTTTCACATAGCCGATCCAAAACAATTCAGGGATCATTTGTACAAATCACTGCATGCCATGCAGGTCTTTGGCCGGATATATGTCGCGCATGAAGGTATTAATGCACAAATAAGCGTTCCCTGCTCAGGATTTGAAATCTTGAAAAGGTACTTACACAGCATTCCATCGCTGGAAAATCTCAGACTGAATGTTGCAGTGGCTGACAATGGCAAATCATTTTGGGTCCTGAAAATAAAGGTTCGTGATAAGATTGTCGCTGATGGGATCGATGATCCAGGTTTTGATATGACAAAAAAAGGGAACTATGTCGATGCGGAAGCCTTCAATCGTTTGACTGAAGATCCGGGCACGATCATAATCGATATGAGAAACCACTATGAGTATGAAGTGGGGCACTTCCAGAAAGCATTAGAAATTCCCAGTGATACTTTTAGAGAGCAGTTGCCGATGGCTGTCGACATGATGAAAGAAAAAAGAGATCAAAATATCATCATGTATTGCACGGGAGGAATCCGGTGCGAAAAAGCAAGCGCGTATATGCTCCATCACGGCTTCAAAAATGTATTCCACCTTGAAGGGGGCATCATTAATTATGTCAACACCGTAAAAGAAAAGGGATTGTCAAATAAATTCATTGGAAAGAATTTTGTTTTTGATGATCGACTGGGCGAAAGGGTAACCGATCAGATTATTGCTACATGCCATCAATGCGGAAAACCAGCGGATACGCACACCAATTGCAGGAATGATGGGTGCCATCTCCTTTTTATTCAGTGTGAAGAATGTGCAGAGAAGTATGAAGGATGCTGCAGCGCGGAATGTCAGCATGAAATCCATCTGCCTGCCGATGAGAGAAAAAAAATCCGCAAAGGAAAGCAAAACGGCATGATGATTTTTAATAAGTCACGACACAGGCTAAAGTCTGCCAGGCATGATAAGATATAGCCATTATACCAGGTTGCTCAACGAAAAGAGGATGCGTTGATAGGTCTCTCCATCACTTAATGTTTGGGGATGAAATGTTTCCCCAATTACTTTTTCATACAGTTCTATGTAGCGCTGCGATATAGTCTGAATCCATTCATCATCCATAGGCGGTACATGCTGACCTTCTTTGCCCATGAAATTGTTGGCGATCAACCATTCGCGAACGAACTCTTTGCTTAGTTGCTTTTGTTTTTCTCCTCTTGCCTGCCTTTCCTCAAATCCTTCCGCATAAAAATATCTTGATGAATCAGGTGTGTGAATTTCATCCATCAGGTAAATTTTTCCATCGATGTGCCCAAATTCATATTTTGTATCGACCAGGATCAAGCCTTGTTTGGCTGCTATCGATTTACCGCGATCGAATAGAGCCAAAGTATATTTTTCCATTAGAGAATATTCCTCTTCGCTGGCAATTCCACGATAAATGATTTCCTGTTTCGATATATCTTCATCATGGCCAACTTCAGCCTTGGTAGAAGGCGTTATAATTGGCTCCGGAAAAAAATCATTTTCTTTCATTCCATCCGGAAGCGGAACTCCGCAAAGTTCTCTTTTCCCGGATGAATACGTGCGCCACGCATGCCCGGTCAGGTTTCCTCTCACTACCATCTCTACCCGATATGGGATACATTTTTTTCCTATTGACACATTGGGAGCAGGTGTGTCCAGTAGCCAGTTCGGACATATATCGCGGGTAGCTTTCAACATGAAGGCTGCGATCTGATTTAACACCTGGCCTTTATAAGGAATTGGTTTGGGCAGAATAACATCGAAAGCGGAGATCCTGTCGGAAGCAACCATTACCAGCCATTTATCCTGGATAGTATATACGTCTCTTACCTTTCCGCGATAAAATTTAGTTTGATGAGGAAATTGCAATTGCACGAATGATGAATTTGGGCCACAAATTTAGCCAATTGCCAATACATGCCAGTAATTTCTGATCTTCGGATATCCTACTTATTCACATTTGAAGAAATCAAACCATAAAAAAACTCAATTACCAATTATTCGTTATATAATTTCTCATGCAATAAGTTGCCCTATGTTAACGTAATATGAATTGTGTTATTATTTTGCTTAACATTGTCTAACCAAATTGATTGCCATGAGAAAAAGCTCATCTAACCTGATTGCTTTATTAGCATGTATTCTCATTTCCACAGCTACTTATGCCCAAACCGTCATTACAGGGAACGTTCGTAATAGCCAAACAAGCGAGTTCGTTCCTTCGGCATCTGTCACCATCAAAGGTTCCACTACCGGTACAGTCAGTGACAGTCGCGGGAATTTCAAATTGACAACCAGCCAGGCCCCTCCATTCACACTTGTGGTCAGTTCTGTTGGTTTTGAAACAAGGGAGATCCAGGTAACTGATGCTTCAGCTCCTGTCCAGGTCGATTTCAATCCCAGCTCGATGTTAGGTACCGAAGTAGTTGTTTCTGCCAGCCGTGTTCCACAAAGAATATTGGAATCGCCTGTGTCGATTGAAAAAATGAATGCAGCAACTATCCGCCAATTACCCGTTCCAAATTTTTATGATGCATTACCGAGCTTGAAAGGAGTGGAGTCGAGTGTGCAAAGCCTCACATTCCGTGGTATTACCACTAGAGGCTTTAACTCTAACGGCAATACGAGATTCAATCAATTCATAGACGGAATGGATAACCAGGCTCCCGGTTTGAATTTTTCGGTTGCAAATATTGTCGGAATTTCAGAATTAGATCTTCAAAACCTCGAGTTGCTACCTGGAGCGTCTTCCGCGTTGTACGGCGCAGGTGGCATGAATGGAACTTTATTGATGACAAGCAAGAGCCCATTTGATTACCAGGGACTCAGTGTGAAATTGCAGGCGGGAGTAAATCATATCGGAACAGTTCAGCAACCCAATGTGGGATTTGTGCCTGATGTAATGCTTCGCTACGCAAAAGCATTTGGAAGATTTGCCTTCAAAGTGAATTTCGCTTATATGCAGGCCGATGATTGGAGAGCGCAGGATTCAAGCAATTTTGATAGGCTCACCAATAGTGTAAAACCAGGTTTCTCTCACCATGATGATCCAAATTATGACGGTGTGAATGTTTATGGCGATGAAATTAACCATACTTATAGGGGCATTCCGGCGCCGTTAAACAATGTGACTGTTTCTCGAACCGGTTATCGTGAAGAAGACCTGGTAGACTATAATACAAAAAGCCTGAAAGCCGGACTCGCATTACATTATAAGATCACTGATAACATTGAAGCCATTGCGCAGGGAAATTATGGTTCTGGTACCACGGTCTATACTGGTTCAGACCGATACTCTCTTCGCAATTTTAATATCGGGCAATATAAATTGGAACTGCGGGGAAGAAATTTCTTCCTGAGAGGATATACCACGCAAGAGCGTTCAGGGGAAGCTTATAACGCTACCGCTCTGGGTACTATATTGAATGAGGCTTATAATCCAAGCACTACTTGGTTTACAGAATATGCCGGTGCATTCTATACGGCGCTTGGCGGCGGAAAGACAGTTGCGCAGGCTCATGATGCAGCAAGGGCTTATGCAGATAGAAACCGATTAATGCCAGGAACCCCGCAATTTAATCAGGCGAAAGACGCGATTACCAGTGCTTATATTGGGTATGGTCCAGGAAGAAACGGAGCTAAATTCAACGACAAATCAAATCTCTACCATTATGAAGGCATGTATGATTTTAGCCAGCACATCAAAATTTTCGAATTGCAGGCTGGAGCGTCTTATCGTCGTTACGTTCTAAATTCTAACGGAACCATTTTTGATGACGCCAACGGTTCAATCAAGGTAGATGAATACGGCGCATTTGTTCAGGCAGGAAAGAGACTTTTTGATCGCCTGAAGTTAACTGCATCTGTGCGATATGACAAGAATCAGAATTTTGATGGCCGGTTTACGCCTCGCGTAGCAGCTGTCTTTACTGTTGCGCCAAACAACTTCATCCGTGCATCATTTCAGACAGGCTATCGCAATCCAACGAATCAGGATCAGTATATAGACCTTCCAATACGTGCGAATACGAGATTAATTGGTGGATTACCTCAGATTATCAATGATAAATATCATCTGGATACAAATCCGGGATATACGTTAGAAAGCGTACAAAAATATCTGACGACAGGCAATCCTGCTGATTTAGTAGTTTATCATTTCGGAAAATTCAAACCCGAAACTGTGAGCGGTGCATTTGAAGTAGGTTATAAGGGACTTATCAACAATCGATTAATGATTGACGCTTCTTATTATTACCAAGCCTATAAGGATTTTCTTTCTTATTTAGTAGTCATTCAGAATCTGGGAACTCCAAATCAGGCAAATTATGCAACTTATGTCAACAACCCAAAAGCAGTCACAACCCAGGGTTGGGCATTGGGACTGGACTACGTAATGCGAACCTGGAATGTTTTTGGCAATGTTTCTTATAACAGCATACAAGAACCTAACAGCGCTTTATCAAGCACTTTCAATTCACCCAACTACAGATTCAACATTGGATTTGCCAACAAGAAAGTGTACGACAATATAGGATTCAACATCATGTATCGCTGGCAGAATTCATTCTTCTGGAATTCCAGCTTTGCTGCCGGAAATGTTCCTGCATTCGGAACTATAGATGCACAGATAAATTATAGATTGCCAAAGGCAAAGACCATGATCAAACTGGGAGGATCGAATGTGCTGAATCATTACTACCAAACTTCATTCGGCAATCCGAAGATCGGGGCAATTTATTACGTAGCGATTGTTTTTGATGAAATGATGAAATAGAAAAGAAGTTTCCGCCTAAGGCGGGACAACAAAGCGCAAAGGCGCAAGGGTGGCAGCCTTCTCCCTTAGCGCCTTTGCACTTTATTGGCGTCTTTGTATGAAGAACTTAAATTAAACGTTGAATCTAAAATGCATCACATCTCCGTCCTTCACAATATATTCCTTTCCTTCTACCCGTAATTTTCCGGCTTCCCGTGTTGCAGATTCAGATCCATATTTAACGAAATCATCATAAGCAATCACTTCAGCTTTGATGAAGCCTTTTTCAAAATCTGTATGAATAACTCCGGCCGCCTGTGGTGCTTTCCATCCTTCATGGATTGTCCAGGCCCGGACTTCCTGTTCACCTGCTGTGAAATATGTTTGCAATTGAAGTAATCTGTAAGCAGCACGAATCAATTTATTTAATGCCGGTTCCCCCATATTATATTCTTCCATGAATAAAGCTCTGTCAGCCGGATCTTCCATTTCCGCAATCTGCTGCTCAATGGAGTTATTCATGATAATTACTTCGGCTTCCTCATTCGCAACTGCTGACCTTAACGCCTCTGAATAGACGTTGCCGGTATGCATAGACGCTTCATCGACGTTGGCAACATAGAGAACCGGCTTTTCTGTCAACAGAAATAAATCCGCAACAGCTGACCTTTCTTCCCTCTCCAATTTCAGTTCACGAATATTTTTTCCTTTCTCAAGCCAATCCCTGCATTTCTTCAAAACTTCATATTCCGCTTTTGTTTTGGGATCTCCGGTTTTTAGCATTTTTTCAGTGCGCTGCAATTTTTTATCTACGCTTTCCAGATCTTTTAATTGCAATTCGGTGTCGATAATCTCTTTGTCATTCACTGGGTTGATTGGTCCTTCTTCACGCAAAATATTTTCATCCTCAAAACAGCGAACCACTTGAACAATCGCATCTACTTCACGAATATTAGCCAGGAACTTATTGCCTAATCCTTCACCTTTGCTTGCACCTTTCACTAATCCGGCGATATCTACTATTTCAATTTGTGTCGGAACAATCCTGTTCGGATGCACCAGTGTGGCTAATTTGAATAATCTTTCATCTGGTACATCCACTAAGCCCACATTAGGTTCAATCGTACAAAAACGATAATTGCTGGCCTGCGCCTTTGCACTGCTGCTTACAGCATTAAATAAAGTCGATTTTCCAACATTGGGTAACCCTACAATTCCTGCTTGTAATGCCATGATTTATGGTGAATTTGTATAAAGGGCGCAAAGATAGGTTTAAATCGATTCATATTGCTGAGGAAAATGGACTGGGCGGTATGCATTTCCACGCATAACCGCCTGCAGATTCAGGATTTAAATTCTTAGCTAAAGTCCTTTTGTTGGCCAGGATTCACGGCTAATAATAGCTGCAAAAAGCGCTTGTAGGAAAATGCGGAAAATAGTTGAATGAAAAGTGATAAAATTCTTCTGTGTTTTCGCAATTCAATTCTGGCCTCATACAATAAAGCATCCGCCGGCGCCGATATTATTATAATGCTTATTTTCAACCCTTAATTCATATTCATGGTCCTAAATTTCATCTGGATCGCATTTTTTCTCATTGCGTTCATTATGGCCTTGGTGCGCATGCTCGTGTTTGGTGATACGGATATTTTTAAGACTCTGGTCGATGGGATTTTTGATGCAGCAGGGACCTCCGTTCAATTATCGATCGGCCTGATCGGCGTCATGTCTCTTTTTCTTGGCTTCATGAACATTGGAGAAAAAGCAGGTGCTGTGAATTTCATGTCGAGAATTGTCGGCCCCTTCTTCAATAAATTATTTCCTGAAGTGCCGAAAAACCATCCATCTGTTGGACATATGATGATGAATTTTTCTGCAAACCTGTTAAACTTAGATAATGCAGCCACACCTTTTGGACTAAAGGCCATGCAAAGCCTGCATGAATTGAATCCGGATAAAGACAGGGCTTCGAATTCGCAGATCATGTTTATGGTGCTGCATGCGTCCGGACTCACACTCATTCCCATCAGCGTGATCGCGCAAAGAGCAATTATGAAATCGAGTGATCCAACGCTAATCTTTATCCCTTGCATGATAGCTACTTTTGCTGCTACTGTCACAGCGCTTGTAGCGGTTTCAATCCGGCAGAAAATTAATTTATTCAATCGTGTTGTTATCCTATGGATCGGTGGGCTCTCCGCATTGCTTGTTGCATTGATCATTTATCTGAGAACTTACCCCGGGCGGATTGATACCTTTTCGAAAGTTGTCAGCAACGGCCTCATCCTTTTCTTATTTGCAGCATTCATTATCGGTGGGCTCGTTAAAAAAATCAACGTATACGAAGCTTTCATCGAAGGAGCAAAAGGTGGTTTCGAAATTGCAGTAAAGATTATTCCCTTCCTTGTGGGCATGCTGGTTGCTATCAGCGTGCTGCGCAATTGCGGGGTGTTTGACTACATAATTCAGGGTTTTAGTTGGCTGTTTGGTTCTATGGGGTTGAACACTGACTTTGTCAAGGCACTGCCCACTGCTTTAATGCGACCGTTGAGCGGAAGCGCTTCGAGGGCTATGATGATCGATACCATGAAACAATACGGTCCCGATTCATTTCCGGCCTTACTCTCCGGAGTTATGCAAGGCTCGTCTGACACCACTTTCTACATCGTGGCATTATATTTCGGATCTGTGGGAATCAGGAAAACGAGATACGCTATTCCGGCAGCGCTCCTGGCCGATCTCGCAGGAATTGTAACGGCCATCGCCATATCTTATTTATTCTTTCACCGTTGATTCTTATTTCAAAGTAAACCGGACTGATAGTGCAAAAGCATCAGGAATAAAATTTATGGCAGGCGAAATATCCAATTCAGGTTTCCAATCTAATGAGAGATTGATTGGTGCATTATCAAATTTGTAATCTATGCCTATGATTCCCGTTGGCCCCGTATATACTTTTCCGTCAGCAAAACCAATATAGGCACCCCCTCCATAAAACCAATTGAGACTCTGCACTCCTCCGATCAATTGATGCATTTCAAACAATCCACCCAATCCAAAGCGAGGAGCGAATGATACCAATCCTTCAACCGCCGCACGGTCATTCAGAAAATATTTTCCGGACACAGAATTGGCCAGGGTAGGAGCACCGGTGCTCAAACGCAGACCAATCCCAAACTTATAATCCTGCGCAGATAAGCGATTAAACAACGCCGTAAGTAAGACCAGGCTGATGGCTAACTGAATTTTCCGCATGAGAGTCGATTTATTCCCGTGGGAACGATTATATGCGCAAATATATTGGAGAAAATTTTGTTAGAGTTTTCTTAAAAGGAAAGTGAGAGCATTTTTAGGGAGAAGGCCGGAATGTTGTTCTCAATCCTCAAATAATTCGAATTTTGATTTTGGCCTCCTGGCATCCAGCCATTTGAAGCTGCGAAGTTTCATGTCGTCAATATTTGCTTTGCGGATAGGGTACATAGTTCCCTCAGCATCATTTCGTAATACCACTTTGTTTAATTCTTTATTGGCGAAGATCATATCGATGACATCCGCCTTGGTAACCCGGTTCACTCCCACCAGGGCCAGGCTGTCATCTTTTACATAGTAGACAGATTCTGCGTTGCCTTTCGCTCGCATGTAATCGATCTCTCCATCTTTAAAATAACCATGCAGGGTTCTTCCTTTCACCTGGTTGTACATGTTTTCACCCGATTTTCCTATGACCATGGAGTTCTCAAAAACATAAATCTGATCTGGTTTCTTGTTCTTGGTGTAGAGATACATCGTATCACCTGTCACCTGGTATCCACTCGCCCATGCTATGGGATTTGTGAACAAGCGAAAAATTGAATCCATTCCTGAATAATACATACTATCAGCAACTGCCTGCATAGAATCTGAATAGATGCGGACATTGTGAAAGCCCTGCATATAACGGTGACTACTGTCGGACTGGCGCCGGTTCTCAAATCCGGAACCGCCTCCCAACGAGTCGTTTTTTATTAATATTGAGTCCGGGATCACACCGGAGAAGAGCGTATCGGCCCTGACATAGATAGAATCTCGGTCTTGCTTTATGATGAGCAAAGGCTTGTCAGTTGCCAATAAAGTATTTTTTCTCGCATTCTGAATCATAATGTTGGCAATGATTACAGTTCCTTCAGCGGTATCTTTCACAACGGCATTTCCCTTGGCAATATTAACACCCGCGCTGTCGTCAAATTGAATAGAATCGGCAATAATAGACTGCGCACCATCTGTGATCTTCGACCGTTTGCCAAATTGAGCCCGATGATTCTTCAAATCATAAAAACCTTCCTTGGTATGGACGGTTCGACCGCTGCTGTCTTTAATAAAAGTCTCGGTGATGAAAGTCGCTATCTGCGAATCGGTGTTATAAAGTAATGAATCGGCTTTAAGATCATAAGCCGGATCTTTTAGCACAACGTCTCTTTTAAAATATACATCTTTCGTCTCCGCGTAATAAGTACCGTCCTTACTGGTTACGACTGTTTCTTTGTTCACCACTTTCCCCCCAGATGTGTAATTCCCTATTCGCTGGTTCAAATCATACTGCAGGTCCTCTGTAGTGAGTGTACCTTTCCCATCTGTTAGCGTGACCTTATTTTGGAAGATGATATATTTTTTGTCCACGTAATATTTCATGTACTGGGAGTAAATATTCGTGGTGTCTGCATCATTTATATGCACATTTCCAAAAGCCTCTACCGTATTGTCTTTTTGGTCGATGGCGACGCTGTCTGCATAGAAAATAGTTCGCTCCTGTTGCAATTTGACATGTCCGAAAAGGGACTGTATGGTGGTTAATGAATCCTTCTTTGCTTCCCGCAAGGTGTCGGAATGCCAGATATAGACAGTGCGCATTGTATCGCTGTCCTTTGATTTAAAGGAGACAACTGACTGCGAATGGGTTTGCAGACTGATAATGCTTAACAGAGCCAGGAAAAACAGGAAGAAAACCTGCTTCATTTATTTAACGCCAGATTTTGTGGTTGAATCATTTAACGGCTCAGTGAGCGGTCCGGTTTTATCCTTTTTGCCAAAAACTGAAACATTAACGTATCGTTTGGGGTGAAGGCGAAGATCATCAAGCAGAATGTTAAGGCTCTTGGTTGTATTCTCGAGGTTCTGGTAAAGCCTTTTATCATTTATTAACAATCCAAGAGTTCCGTTGCTACTGTTTATTTTGGCAATTACTTGTTTCAATTCGTTCATGGTGGATTGCACTGAAGCCACAGCTTCGTCAATTTTTGCATTCGACAATCTGTCGGTCGTTCTTCTGAGGTTGTTCAGTGTTGCATCTATATTCTTGCTATTCCTGGATAAACTAACAGTGAAGCTGTCAATATTTTTCAGGGACCGCGACAAAGCGCTGTTTTCTGAACTCAGTATCTTCTCCATCGAAGCTGATGAAGCCGCCAGGTGGGTAAAAATAGAGGTGAAATTATTCTTCAACTTTGGATCGAAGAGTTGACCCACAACTTCTATTAGTGAATCGAGCGACTCAAGAGTGCCATTCAGTCTCGCTACTATTGGATCAATATTGCGTTCGACCTGTGACATAAGATTTGGCTTATCCTGGGTCTGTATCGTATCTCCATTGGCGAGAAAATCGGTGGCATCCCCTTTTGTTATTACGATTGAAGAAGAACTGATGAGACCCGAACTAATATAGGCGGTTGAATTCTTGGGTATATTAACATTCTTTTTTAAATTGATAGTCACAACAATTCCGCTGATATCAGCGTCCTTTTCATTAATGGCCGCGACGGTGCCAATTTGAAGCCCTTTGATTCTAACGGTATTTGATACCTCCATTCCTTCCACATTCCTGAAAACGGCATATATCTTATTTGCCCGTTTAAATAGTTCCCTTCCTTTCAGAAAATTAAATCCGAGAATCAGCAGTGTAATTGCGATGGCAGCTAGTGCTCCAACCTTGGTTTCGTTTGAGATTTTCATTCATCAGTCATTTAATAAGGATATCAATTCTGCTGCCTTACGCCCGGCTATCATTTATTCAACAAACGTACAGGAAAAAGCTGATTAAGCAAAGATGATGACCCGAGAGGATAGACTCCTCATCATTAGTCGCGAATTGAACGGAACTATATGCCTTTAATGAAATCCTCCGATGGCGCCACCGGGAGCATGACTGTTTTCAATATCGTCTTTATATCTTTTGAGAGCTGCTATGATATTATCGACGATTTCTGACTGTCCCTTGTCGCTATTCAGGTATTCTTCTTCTTCTTTATTTGTTATAAAACCTGTTTCTATTAAAATGCTGGGCATACCTGTGGCCTGCAAAACCCAAATGCCCTTGTTATTTCTTTGCATTACCCCATCACTTTTCCTTCCTGATTTGCTGAATTCATCTTCAACATATGATGCAAGCAGTGCACTATTATCAAAATATTTCTTTTCATAGAGTTGAGCCCTGATCTTTGCTTCAGGCGTATTCAGGTCAAGAATATTCGTGCTGTCCTCAACATCTTCTCCACCCTCATCGCCACGATCATTGATTGATCCACCCTTAGGACCACTTCTGTCGGCGGCCCATATATATGTTTGCGTTCCAATCCTCGTATTCTTCACCCAGTACGCTTCATAGATTGGTTCTTTGACCAGTTTCTTTTTCTTCTTACTTCCTTTTCCCACATATTTGTAAACATTTTTGTGACCAACTACGCGCTTAGCATAAAAGCCGCCTGCCGGTTGTCCGTTGGCGTTGCAATGAATGCTGACGAATAAATCTCCCCTGGCTTTATTGGCCATATCGGCCCGAACGCGCAAGGCTTCGTGAATATCATCTCCATTTCCAGGCAATATGTCGCTGGTGCGCGTAAACACAACTTTAATATCCGGGAATTCTTTTTGAATGGCATTGCCCAATTTCAATGAAATGTCCAGGGCAACATCTGCTTCATGCGATGTTAAACCTTTTGCCCCCGGATCAATCCCACCATGTCCGGGATCGATAATAATCGTGCGGATTTTTGGCGGTTTTTGCGCGTCAGGATTTTTTTTGAAAGAGGAAAATGTAAAGATCAGGGATAAGAAAAGGAAAACGGATATCGTTCTCAGCTTACTTTGTTTCATTTTAACACTAGGATTGTATTCTACACGTATTCTTTAAACTGGTAAACCCTATTTTTGTATCAATACAAGGTATGAATAACGGACGCAAAATTAACTCAAAATATGTTCCGGCGTTGATTTTTACCGCGTTATTCTTCTGTATAACGCT
>PSRA01000166.1 GCA_003175695.1 Bacteroidota bacterium
GCCGATATTTTGACGGCGAAATTAATATGGTATTTTTGCGGGGCACAAAAATTAAAGAATGAGCAGTCACCAGGTATTGATTCTCCTATTAATTACATTATTCATTTTTGTTTTACCATCGATTGGTTTGTATTTCATGTTTAGAAAGGCTGGTGAGGCGGGGTGGAAAGCTCTGATTCCCTTCTTTAATACATGGGTGATGATGGATATTGCCAAGCGTCCGGTGTTTTGGGTCTTTTTGCAATTCGTTCCAATCGTAGGATGGTTTGTTACTTTAGCAATTTTGATTGAATTTGTAAAGACATTTGGCAAATTCAGATTCTACCAGCATGCACTTACCGTATGCACCTTCGGTTTGTATTTTGCTTATGTCGGATTGAATTCTAAGGATAAGTTCATAGGTCCTGAAGCAGTTCGCAAACATAAGAAATCATCTGCGCGTGAGTGGATCGATGCAGGTGTATTCGCCATTGTAGCGGCTACGATCATTCGCACATTTGTTTTTGAAGCTTACACGATCCCTACGCCTTCGATGGAAAAGACTTTGCTGGTAAACGATTTTCTTTTTGTAAGTAAATTCAGTTATGGCCCTCGTATTCCCAATACACCTTTGGCGATGCCATTTGTGCACCATACCCTTCCATTTGTGAATGTGAGATCTTACGTGGAGTGGATCAGGCTTCCCTATATACGGTGGTTTCCTTCTCCCGTTAGAAGAAATGATGTTGTAGTATTTAATTTCCCGGCAGGAGACACTGTTATCAACAGAGAAGGATACCAATCGGAAGTTCCATACTATGATGTGATCCGGGCATTGGGCAACAATGATGTCAATGCGGGAAGGCAAATTGTATTGAACGACCCGGATGAATATCCACTGATTGTGCGACCAGTTGATAAACGGGAGAATTATATCAAGAGATGTGTAGCCGTGGCAGGAGATACTTTGCGGATTAAAAACCAGGTTGTTTATATTAACGGAAAGGAAACTCCTTTTCCCCCTTATTCACAAACCACTTACCTGGTTACGACTGCAGGCCAGGCATTGGATGAAAACGTTCTCAAAGAAGAATACAATATCGATTTAAATAATTCGGAAGAAATTCAACAGACCGGCAATCCCAATCAATTCCGGATGCTCCTTACAGCATCTGCGAAAGAAAGAATGCTGAAAAGTGGACTAGCCAAGTCGATTGTTCCTGAACTCGATACTATTGCTAATGGTCATGTTTTTCCTTATGACAATATCCATCACTGGTCAGTTGATTCTTATGGACCAATATGGATTCCGCGGAAGGACGCAACACTGACTCTTACTTCTGAAAATTATTCTATCTATGAACGCGTGATCCGGACATATGAAAGAAACCAACTGGAGACGCGGAATGGAAAGTTTTATATTAATGGCCAGGAGACCACCCAGTATACTTTCAAAATGGATTATTATTGGATGATGGGAGACAATAGGCACCAATCGCAGGATTCCAGATATTGGGGATTTGTACCGGAAGATCATGTGGTAGGCGAGGCTTGGTTGATATGGATGAGTTGGGATAAGGGTGTACGTTGGAACAGGCTGTTCAATAGAATAAGGTGAAATTAGTTTGCCGTTTTTAGGTAACAGTTGTCGGTGAAGTTAGTTGACTGGTGTTGTTGGCCACATTCTCTCGGCCATACAGTTACAGCGTCAATTACCCAAGGACTTACTACTGTCAAATGCCAACTGTCGACAATGCAAAAGCAACTCTTATCTACCTACGAAGAATATGATTCAATTGAAGAATTAAATGAATCGGACAGGGATCTTCTTATGAAGGCGAGGGAGGCCACCCGGTCAGCTTACGCACCGTATTCTCAATTCAAAGTTGGCGCTGCTGCAAAATTGGCAAACGGTGAAATCATAAGAGGTTCCAACCAGGAGAATGCTTCTTTTCCTGCAGGCATTTGCGCTGAACGGGTATTGTTATCTTCGGCCTCTTCATTTTTTCCCAGCGTTCCGGTCGAAACAATTGCAATCAGCTATCAGCATAAGGACCAAAACCATTTGTACAAGCCTATAGCGCCTTGTGGTATTTGTCGTCAGACTTTGCAGGAATATGAGCTAAGATTTCACCAGCCGATCAGGATTGTCCTCGGGGGAATGAATGGGAAGGTCTATATAATTCCAAGGGCGAGTAATCTGTTACCGCTTTCATTTGACTCAACGAATCTTTGAGCTTTTCTATGTGTACCGATGTTTCTGCGTAGGTTATCTGGTTGCTAATAGCGCGTCATTCAACAAGGCTTCGTAATCAACCAGAACCGTTCCCGCTAACTTATCTTCCAGCATATCAGCAAAACTCTCCAAATACAGAATCACCTCTTCCCTCACATTTCTTTTTAGCCACCTGAATCCCCCGGGCAAATATGCCAGTACTTCACGATCTTCCAGGTATTCGAGATTGTGGATATCCGTTCCCGTTAGACCAATCTCCTGCAGCTTCGAAATCATCAGGTAGGCGGGTGTGCTGGAGATTTCACAAAAATCCTCAGCTAATTCTGACCATTCACCGTGTCCGGAATGCGCATAACCAAGAATTTCTTCCTTGCTGAGATTGGCTACGACCTGCAATAGGTTACCACAATTGCATCCCCCATGATGACCCCACGCATAATAAGCGCCATCTCTTAATCGCTTCGCTGTATTTCGGAGGGCGTTAATGAGATTATAGTTGGGTTGTGCCATTTTTTAAGTGCAAGTTAAGGCAGGAAGATTTCATGGCCACCCGACTGTCCCGTCCTGTCCAGGCTGCTACTTTTTTGCGCCTTTGCGTGAAGTCTGCTTAAAACGAAAGCTCCAAATCTGTCAGTGCGTATCCCACACAAGTCAGCACCAACCCTTCGTCCAAATCTTTTTCGGTAAGCACATCATTCACACTCATCTTCAATTTTCCCTTCATAAGTTTAGCGACACAAGTCGAGCAACGGCCTCCCCGACAACTATATGGCAAATGAATCCCATTATCAAGTGCAGCTTGCAAAATGTTTTTTGGGTAGGCAACTGATATTTGGTGTGTATGATCCTGGAAATGAATAGTAAGCTCTTTGGGCGTGGTGTCCGTTAAAACCGGTGGAGGCGGAATAAAATCTATAGAGAAATTTTCTCTTCTAATCTGGTTATCCTGGATTCCCATCCATTTAAGGGTAAATTCCGCCATCCGCATCATGGAGTGAGGGCCGCAGATGTAAAAGTATGTGTCGTCATTCATGGGTACATGATTGCGTACGAGTCTCTCAAAAAGCTCATTATTGAGCCGGTGCGAGACATGACTTCTCTCAATTGGCCTGCTTAACAACCTGATCCACTTAAAGCGCGAGGGAAATTCTTTTTCAATTCTTTTCAATTCTTTTTCGAAAATGATCGAGTGTTCGTCGCGATTTTGATAAATCAGTGTGATAAAAGATCCACGCTCTTCATGCAAAATTTTTTTCATCAATGAATAAATCGGGGTAATACCACTGCCAGCTGCAACTAGGCAAAAATGCCTTTTCAAAGATGAATTTGTATCTACAGTGAATCTTCCTGAGGCTGGCAATGATTCCAATTGATCTCCCGCTTTCAAGTATTCAAAGAAAAACCTCGATATCTCGCCATTTGGTACTCGTTTGAGGGTGATCGAGACAGTTTTATCGATACCTGGTGTCGAAGAAAAGGAATAAGACCTCCTGATCTCCCCAAAAGGGCCATTGAAAATAAACGTCAGGAACTGACCGGCCTGGTAAGAGATTTCCGAACCATTGCTCTCTTTCATGAAGATCGACACGGCGTCCTTCGTCTCTCTTACAATGTCTATTACCGTGAGCTGAAGTAGTTCCATTTGAAAAATTTAGTTACATCAAGAACGTTTCCCAAGGTTTTGGCCTTTTGCGAAGTGGCCTTGTTAATATCGGCATTCACCGATAATAATTTTTTAACAAAGCAAATATTCCCTCCTAAAACGACGTAAAATTCCATTTTTTTTCATAGTTCAATAATTTCCAAACTTACCATTCATGTAAAGAACTTGCCTGGGCCTTTAATGAAAATCTTGAATCTCAGTATATTTGCGGCTTCTTTTATTTTGAAGCCATGATCATTCGCCGGAAGTATATGCAACCTAAATATATTCCCGTTTTATTCTTTTCTGTTCTGCTTTTCATTTCCTGCAAGGAAAAGAAGGACGCCGTTCTCAAGCCTAAAAACGCTGGTACGACGGTCGTTGACGTAATCGTAGCGAAAGCTCAAAGCATCACAAATCATATTGAGGTAAACGGAACTGTCGTAGCAAACGAATATGTTGATCTTCACCCTGAAGCCAGCGGACGGTTAATCTATTTAAATGTTCCTGAAGGGAAATTTGTTAAAGAGGGCACAGTGATCGCGCGGGTAAACGACGCAGACCTGAAAGCTCAAATTGAAAAATCCAAGGTACAGCTGGACCTCGCGGAAAAAACTGAAGGCCGCTATAAGCAACTGTTGAGTGTGAATGGTATCAATCAAAGCGATTATGATGCTGCGCTGAACCAGGTGAACGGATACAAGGCCGACATCGATTATTACCAGGCCCTACTCGATAAGACAATTGTGAAAGCTCCATTTGATGGAACCATTGGGTTGCGTCAGGTGAGTCTTGGCGCGTATGTTTCTCCTACTACCTTGATTGCCAGTATTCAACAATTGGACAAGATTAAAATTGATTTCACCCTGCCAGAGGAATACAGCAGCGTGATCAAAGTTGGGGGCACCGTTGATATTGCTGCGGATATGTCCAGCCGACAAAAGCAAAAAGCCATCGTCATGGCCGTTGAACCGCAAGTGATCCAAACGACCAGGAACATCAAGGTGCGAGCCATTCTGCCAAACAGCAAAGCGAATCCAGGTGCATTTGTTAAAGTATATGTAAACGCCGGGGAGGATAAGAATGCCCTCATGGTTCCTACCAATTGCATTATTCCTGACGACAGGAATAAACAACTTGTTTTGGTAAAAGATGGTAAGGCCCAATTCGTGAACGTGGAAACAGGATTGAGACAGGATAACAATGTAGAAATATCGACCGGCATAAAACAAGGTGACACTGTGGTAGTAACCGGCGTTTTGTTTGCGCGCCCAAAAAGCGAAGTAAAAATTCGAAGTGTTCTTGATCTGGATAGAGTTGCAAATTAACTATGAAATTATTTGGTGAGAAGGATCATGCTATTCATGATTGATCAGAAAAAATTAAAATCCGCGCGGTGCCAGTCTAAAATGATTGCCATCTTGAGCAAAACAAACACGCCATTTTCTACATGAATATTTCGGAGTTATCGTTGAGGAGGCCCGTGTTAGCAACAGTGATGAATCTGATGATCATTTTATTCGGGATCGTTGGGTTCACATTTCTTGCTGTGAGAGACTATCCTGCCATTGATCCGCCTATTATTACCGTCTCAACTAATTACACAGGTGCCAACCCGGATATCATCGAAAGCCAGATCACTGAGCCACTTGAAAAACAAATCAACGGCATCCCCGGCATTCGTACGATCACCTCCTCGAGCACTTTGGGAACCAGTCAGATCACAGTAGAATTTAACCTGGGTATCGATTTGGAGGCAGCGGCTAGTGATGTCCGTGATAAGGTGGCCCAGGCTACCCGTAGCCTGCCATTGGACATCGATGCACCTCCTGTAGTGAGCAAAGCAGATGCAAACAGTGACTTTATTCTGATCCTCGCCGTACAAAGCCGGACAAAGAGCCTTCTTGAATTAAGCGACTATGCAGAGAATGTATTGCAACAGCAGTTGCAAACCATCAACCAGGTAAGCTCTGTCAACATCTTCGGCCAGAAGAGATATTCAATGCGCATTTGGATCAACCCGGATAAGATGACGGCTTATGGTGTAACTTTTTCTGATATTAGCAATACACTGAACCACGAAAATGTTGAATTGCCTCCCGGGAAAATTTACGGGAACAATACAGAATTAACCATCAGGACTCTAGGAAGATTAACTTCAGAAAAGCAATTCCGCGACCTGATCATTCGTGCTGACAGCTCCGGTATAGTTCGTTTGAATGATGTCGCTAAGGTTGAACTGGGGCCGGAAGTGTTGGAACAAAGCTGGAAATATAATGGGGTGAACGCAGTGGGATTGGCGATCATTCCTCAACCCGGCGCAAATAATATTCAAATTGCAGACGAATTCAATAAGAGACTGGATGAAATAAAGAAAGCTAATAAGTCGGATATTGAATTCAATGTTCTAATCGACAATACCCAAACCATTCGCCAATCACTAAGTGAAGTGGAAGAAACTTTGATCATTGCGTTCTCGCTTGTCGTTATCGTTATTTTCCTTTTCTTCCGTAGCTGGTCGATCGCGCTCAGGCCATTGATCGATATCCCCATCTCGCTGATTGCGACATTTTTCATCATGTACCTGGCCGGTTTTTCGATTAACATCCTTACGTTGCTCGGAATCGTATTGGCGACAGGCCTCGTAGTAGATGATGGAATTGTAGTGACAGAAAATATTTTCAGGAAGCTTGAATCCGGATTACCCATTCGCAAAGCAGCGTTGGAAGGAAGCAGGGAAATATTCTTTGCTGTTATTTCAACTTCAATCACGCTGGCCGTTGTATTCCTGCCAGTCATATTCCTGCAAGGATTCGTAGGAAGGCTATTCCGTGAATTTGGAGTTGTTCTTGCAGCTGCCGTTTTGATTTCCGCCTTCGTCTCCTTAACTATCACGCCGGTTCTCAATGTTTTCCTCACTCGCAAAAACGCCCAGCATGGTCGCTTTTACCTGGCGACAGAACCATTCTTTACAGGAATGGAAAACGGATACAAATATTTGCTAAAAGCGTTTATGCGGGTGCGTTGGATGGCCTGGGTTATTATTGCCGCTTGCGGTTTCATCATGTTCTTTGTATTCAAGAACCTGCAAAGTGAAATTGCGCCTCTGGAAGACAGAGCCAGCGTTCGCTTTACCGTTACAGCGGCAGAAGGAACGAGTTACAGCTACATGCAGAAGGTGGCAGACAATATTTCAAATTACCTGTATGATTCGGTTGCAGAGCGGGATTTTGTGTTCGCACGCACTCCCGCCGGCGGCACGGTGAATACCTCTCAACCAAGGATTGGACTTATTCCTGCCAGCGAACGAAAAAGGAGTCAATCTGATATTGCCAATGACCTTCAACGTAAGATGAGCCGGTTTAATGACGCCAGGATCTTCGCAATCCAGGAACAAACCATCGCGGTTGGTTCGGGATCCAGAAGCAGCCTGCCCGTGCAATTCATACTGCAAAACCAGGATCTCAACAAATTGAAAGATATTATTCCCAAATTCCTGGACGAAGCAAGAAAAGACAAGACTTTCTCCAATGTGGATGTCAATTTAAAATTCAATAAGCCGGAGGTTTGGGTGACTGTTGACAGAATCAAGATCAAAGATCTCGGGTTGTCCACGACAGATGTGATCTCAGCCATGCAGGCGGCTTTTAGTGGAGGCCGGCTTGCCTACTTCATCATGAATGGCTATCAATACCAGGTGATAGCCCAGGTTGAACGGACCGACCGAGACAAACCAGTTGATATTGAAAGATTGTATGTCAGGAATAGCCGCGGTGAGCCTATTCCACTGAGCGCGGTTGTGAAGCTGGAAGAAAATAGCAGTCCTTCTACTTTGTTCCATTTTAACCGTTACAAAGCGGCGACAATTTCAGCATCCCTGGCCGAAGGAAAAACCATTGGTGATGGGATAAAGGCAATGGATGCCATCGCGGCAAAAACACTCGACAGTAGTTTCCAAACGGCTTTGTCCGGTCCATCGCGTGACTATGCGGAAAGCTCATCCAATATTGTCTTTGCTTTTATTTTGGCATTGATACTGATTTACCTTGTTCTCTCTGCACAATTTGAAAGTTTTATTGATCCGTTGGGTATCATGCTCACGGTGCCATTGGCACTTGCTGGTGCTTTGCTCACTCTGTGGATCTTTGGGCAGACGCTGAATATTTTCTCTGAGATTGGAATGATCATGCTTATTGGGCTCGTGACGAAGAATGGAATCCTTATCGTTGAATTTTCGAATCAGAAAAGAGAACATGGATTGTCGAAGATGGACGCGGTGATTGAAGCATCCGGTCAGCGGCTCAGGCCGATCCTGATGACAAGTCTTGCGACGTCATTGGGAGCACTGCCCATTGCACTGAGCCTGGGTGCTGCCTCAGCAAGCAGAGTTCCACTGGGATTGGTAGTAGTAGGTGGAATCCTGTTCTCCCTAATCCTTACCTTATTCGTAATCCCGGCAGTCTATACTTATATTTCCAGTGGTCATAAAGTGCACCAAACGGAGGTGGTTGAATAGTGAAACGCTTTATGCGGGAAATAAACAGCATAACACCATGAAGTACGCGGTTTTAATTTTGTTTACTCTTACTCTGACAAATGCCCAGGCGCAACGATTGACATTGGAAAATGCCATTGACATTGCTTTGAAAAACAGCCTGGATATCCAATTGTCGAAGAATAACGTCACAATTGCGCAATTGAACAATAGCGTTGGCATGGCCGGTGGATTACCAGTAATCGGAGCAACAGCAGTTGACAATTATTCCTTTATAGGAGTCAACCAAAAATTAAACACCGGCGAAGTCATCAAGAGAACGGGAGCAAACGCCAATAACGTCAACGCGAATCTTACAGCCGGCATCCTGTTATATAACGGTAACAGGGCTCGCTCAACCAAACGGAGATTAGATGAACTCGAATTGCGGAGTAAGGATGAGCTGAATTCCGAAGTTCAAAATATTATGGCAGCTGCCATGACCGCCTATTTCGATATCGTCCGGCAGCAAGGTTATATCAAGACAATAGATGTTGCCATTGAAGTTGCAAAAAAGAAATTAAATATTGTCAAGACGCAGCAAAGTGTAGGTCTTGCTAACAATGCAGATCTCTTTCAATCACAGGTGGACTTAAATAACCTGGAACAATCCCGCGTATCCCAGCAACTCATCGTAGACCAGGCAAAGGCCGAGCTTCTTCGCTTACTCACGCTAAATGCAGATTCAACTATCAACGTCGAAGATACCATTCAAGTCGACAGGACATTGGCCCTGGAAGCCACTTTAAATCGTCTGACAGCCAATGCTGATATCCTTGCAGCCGACAAACAGGTAAGAATAAATCAATTGATCATCAAAGAGACCGCCGCACAGCGTTATCCTACCGTCAAGGCAAGTACGGGTTATTCTTACACGCAAAACAACGCCCTGGCAGGTCAGCTTCTCTTAAATAAAAGTTATGGACCGGTTGTAGGTCTTTCGCTCAATATTCCCATCTATAATGGGAATGTGTATAAACGCCAACAGAAGATTGCAGAAGTGAATGCAGAAATCGCATCCGTTCAGAAAGACATCCTGATGCGTGACTATTCCGCTAATGTGGTCAAAACTTATAAAGCATATTCTGCCACATTGCAGCAACTAGATAATCAGCAAAAGAATTATGATTTGGCAAAAGAGCTCTTGGATCTGGTCTTACAACGTTTTCAATTGCGCCAGGCTACGATCATAGATCTTTCGCAAGCCCAACAAAGTTTTGTGACAGCCGGATTTACTCTGATCAATTATAGCTTCGTTGCAAAATCTGCCGAGATAGAATTGAAGAGGGTGTCCAATCTCCTTGCACTTTAAATCCGGATTATTTAAATACGAAATAATTAAAATAGCGTCTGCACTCCGTGCGCAATCTTAGCTTCGTGCTCCAACAACCACTTTTTCCTCCAAATTCCTCCTCCATAACCCACGAGGTCATTTTTTGAACCTATCACCCGGTGACATGGGATCACAATGGAGATATTGTTTTTCCCATTTGCCGAAGCCACAGCACGAATCGCTTTAGGATCTCCTAATCTTCTGGATAATTCAAGATAGCTGATTGTTTTTCCAAAAGGTATTCCGATCAACTCATTCCAAACTTTTTTTTGAAATTCGGTTCCTTCCTGGTGAACAGGAAATTCAAAATTTCTCCTTTCGCCATGAAAATATTGAATAAGCTGTTCAGCGCAATGGATGATGCTTGTCGGAATTTTTTTTCGATGTTGATCTGACGGCCGCTCAATATTGTCAATGAAATTTATTTCGCTGATATATGATTCAGTACCTGAAATACGAATCAGGCCAAGCGGCGACTGGTAGTATGTTGTATAAGATTCCTGCATATCAGGAATATTCCGGTTTTTTGGGAGGTAATAAATATAACAAGGTCAAAACAATATTCAAAATGATGCTGGTCAATGGGCTGAAAAAAGAGACTATGATGGCTATGAAGTATAATAAATTCGACAGAAGGTACATCCTGGTAAGGTATTGAATAAATGAGTCGGAGAGTCTTTGGTCTAATAGCCTCTTTCCAAAACTCGCATATAGCCACATAGTCACCCAAACTATCGCCGGCAGAAAAATCCCTACAGCATAAAAACTAACGGCTGCCTGGCGGTGTTTATCCTCTGTAATGTATTCCCCAAAAATCGCGGTTGGAAATGGCAGGAATGCTATTGTCATCAGGAAAAGAACATTGAGGACATTGAAAACGTGATTCGTTTTTTTGTACAATTTAAAAACATAGTGATGATTAGCCCACCAGATGCCAATGACAATAAAGCTGAAAACATAGGCAAAATATTTTGGCCATAGTCCGGATAAATAATGGAAGAGGGATTGATGTGCTAGGGTCTCGCTATCGGGGATCTTTATTTCTAATATCAGCAAAGTGATAGCAATGGCAAAAACGCCATCGCTGAAAGCCTCGAGTCTTTGTGTAGACAATCCTTCGAATTCATTTTTGTCTGATTCTGCCATAAATAAGAGATGAATTTAAGTGTTTCTCTCAAAGGCGCAAAGGACGCGCAAAGGTAGTTTCTCGCAACTCTTGAACCCGTTGCGAAAAATGTTTTCTTTACTCGGGATAGTTGAACATTTAAAGGAAATCAGAGTTAAACAGACTCATTTCAAATTTCGAGCAGGATTTTTGCTGGTAGAAAATCATTAACTTCCCAGCCCATTCTGAAATTATTCAAAGCAAAAACAAAAAGACATGAAACGCACAGCAACTGCCGTTTGGAACGGCTCCGGAAAAGATGGAAAAGGAGTTTTGACAACACAAAGTACAATTTTGAATAAGACACAGTATTCCTACAAATCGAGGTTCGAAGAAGGTCCCGGCACCAACCCCGAAGAATTGATTGCGGCAGCCCATGCTGGTTGTTTTGCCATGAAGCTAAGCTTTGTGTTACAGGAGGCCGGCTTCACGGCGGATTCCCTGGAAGTAAATGCCGTTGTAACCTTGGAAAATGGTTCGATCTCCAATTCAGATTTAACGCTCAAAGCAAAAATTCCGGGTATCAGCGCTGATAAATTCAAAGCAGCAGCCGAAGATGCAAAGGCAAATTGCCCCGTCAGCAAATTGTTGAATGCAAAAATTAGCCTCGAATCAACTCTGGTTTAGAGAATTTACATTTGCAAAAATTCATATCGACTGAAACTACTGATTGCAGCCATAGAAAATAAATCCACTTATAATGAGCAGGAAAACTACCAGACGCAATTTCCTCCGCGACGCTTCACTCGTGGCAGGCGGATTTTACATTGTTCCCCGCCATGTACTTGGTAGAGGATTTGTTGCTCCCAGTGATAAGCTGAACATCGCGGGGATCGGAGTTGGAGGAAAGGCCGAAGTAAATCTTCCGTTTGCATATAATAACGGGTCTGACAACATCGTAGCGCTTTGTGATGTAGATGATCGAATGGCAGTAAATGGAAGAAAGAAATGGCCTAAAGCGCCATATTACAAGGACTATCGGGTGATGTTGGAAAAAGTAGCGAAAAATATTGATGCTGTCATTGTTACGACGCCCGATCATATGCATGCTCCAATGGCTCTGGCCGCCATGCAAATGGGCAAGCATGTATATGTAGAAAAACCGTTGACCCATGATATTTATGAGGCGAGGGTTCTGACGCAAGCCGCAAAGAAATATAAGGTCGTTACGCAAATGGGCAACCAGGGAAGTAGCGGTGACGATACCCGCAATGTGGAGACATGGATCCAGGCGGGAGTAATTGGAGATGTCCACACCGTGCACGTATGGACTAACAGGCCCGCCTGGCCGCAGGGAATTCCAACACCGACTGGCAAATACGAAATCCCTAAAGAGGTTGACTGGGATCTTTGGTTGGGAACTGCGCCCTTCCGCGAATACAATCCCGCCTATCTTCCTGCAATTTGGAGGGGCTGGGTAGATTTCGGTAGTGGCGCCCTGGGTGACATGGGATGTCATTTTATCGATGTCCCATACCGGGCATTGCGCCTAGGTTACCCTATTTCAGTTGATACAAGTGTGGGAGCCGTTTTCCTTGGATTTTTCAAAGAAGCGATTTACAACGATTGTTATCCGCCTTCTTCCAAAACGCATATCCGTTTTCCTGCACGGGAAGGAATGCCACCGGTGGAAATGGTTTGGTACGACGGAGGAATTTTGCCGAGGAGGCCTGATGAATTACTGCCCGACGAACAGATGGGTGAAATCGATGGAGGAATTATTTTTGAAGGAACCAAAGGAAAACTTATGGCCGGACTGTTCGGCAGAAAACCTACTTTATTGCCGACAAAACTCATGAAGGAAACTATTCTGCCGCCTTCTAAATTTCCCTTTGTTGAGAATGGTTCTGATGGTCATCAACAGCAATGGGTAAAAGCATGCAAGAAAGGATACGGGACATATACCAGTTCTGATTTTGCAGTAGCGGGACCTCTCACAGAAACAGTTATCATGGGAAACCTGGCCGTTCGCAGCTTCAATTACTATGAGACAGATGCAAAGGGTAAAAGAGTATTTCCAGGCAGGAGACAATTGTTATGGGACGGAGAAAAAATGCGGATCACTAATTTTGAACCGGCCAATCAATTTGTAAAAAGAGATTACAGGGGTGGATCGAAATTAGAAGTATAGAGCCCTTGCTAATATACAGAAGCTTTAGGCAATTCGTCAGCAGCTGCAAATGCTTTTTCATATAGAGCCCGGTACTGCCGGGCTTCTTCATTCTTGTGTTGGGCAACAAGACTCTGATAGAGTCCCAGTAGCGACCATCCGTTACCGGGAGTAAATAGGAGGTCATCCCGGTAAACTTTCTCGGCTTCTTCGGGACGCTTCAATTTCAATAATACCGCTCCAAGATATTGCCTGCATGGAAGGATCCAATCCCTGGGTTCAGAATAGATCAAACTATCTTCCATTTTAATTCCATCTTCAAATTGCAGAATTGCTTCTTTCGACTTTCCTTCATCGAAAAGAATGGATGCATTCAAAATCCTTTCAGCTATGTAAGCGCCCTGGTAAGCAGAATTAAATGGAATGTCACGAACCTTTAATATCGTGTCTTTCATTTTATATCTCAGGCTATCCAGGCGTCTTTTTGCCTGTGGTATATTATTCATTCGCAATTGCGCCAGTCCATTTGCAAAATCAGACAACAAGCTGGCATAGACCCAATTTCGGTCGGGTTCAGTTTCTTCATTTAAAATTTCTTTCCATTTTCCCATTCTTACTTTTGCAAAGACAGGCATCATAAATGTGTATTGACCGTCGGCGTCCTCATAAGTTGGAGTCACACTATTACGACACCTGGTCGCTTTTTGTAATCCTTCCTTATAGATACCTCCGCTAATTGCGCAAAAGCTTTGAACAGCGAAATAATGTGTAGCATGTTTTCCCAATGCCAGTTGTCGTCCGATCGTTTCATACATCACCAGATCGTCATCGGCCTTGTCATTTACCTGAACCCCTTCGGCATATAGGCCCGTTCTTTCATAGACGTGACTCGACATATGCACCATATGTGCTACGCCAGGAAGAAGTTGACGAAGAATATCGGCGCTCTTAAGCGCTTTTTCAGGATGCCTGGAAGCTTCTGTAACATGAATATAATAATGCAGGGCGCCTGGATGCTCTGGATTCTTAGCCAGAATATTTTCACAAAGCGATACCAATTCCGGCGTCCAGCCTTGGGGTTTGCCGTCATTATGCCAAAAATCCCATACGTGCTGGAGCATCACCGCATCTACATAGAGAGCTTTTATATCCAGGTCTTCAGGATATTTAGACACTAATGCGTGCATGCTTTTCGCATAGGCAGCGTTGAGAGATTCGCGGTCCTTGTTAGTCGAATCTGTGGAATATCTTTCCGACATGGCAGCAATCAAATCTTTTTCCTTTGCTGATGCAGTGCCGGCATTCTTCTTCATGTTTTCAACAATTTCGGGTACCCAAGGCTTCATCTTATAATAGTGAGCAAAATTGTAATTAGGACCCATAGCTAACGCTTGTCCCCAATAAGCCATCGCACTTTGGGGATCGAGTCGGGCAGCTTCTTTAAAAGATGCGACTGCTTCTTTCGCATGATAACTGTAGTACATGGTCAGACCCTGGTTAAAGAAAAACTGGGCGCTGTCCATTCCCGTTGTGATAGTATAACTGTGATGTCCCCATCCTGGAAAAATGGGTGCAAATCGGCCATATTCATTAGCAGTAATGTTCTCACTTGCTGGCGGCGCGCATGGTATGTATTCCCGCTCGGACCTTGATTTAGTTTTTGGAGAATTTTTTTCTGCGGAGAAGAAAGCCAACAAAGCAAGGATGCCGGTAAAAAAAATACTTCCCTGAATGTATTTGGAATTCATATTATAAAATAGAAGTTACCCATAATGACTGCCTCTTACCACCGGTACAGGATACTCAAAAGCTAAGAATTGATTCTAAAAGTTAAGCACTTAATGGATGGTTACCAAGATATCTTTTAAAAAATCATTTACATCGAAATTATCAAAGTGAGTCTGACCCAATCTTACGATAACCAGGTCGCGGGATGGAATTACAAAAACATATTGCCCCTCATAGCCATCAGCGTAAAACATATCTTCCGGTGCGTCAGGAAATTTTCTGCCAGCATTCAACCAGATCTGGTATCCATAATTCTTCATCTTCGCCGCAGGAGCGGGCGTTGTAGATTTCTTTACCCAATCATCCGGTAAGACGGGCTCGTTAGAAACGACACCATTATTTAAAAGGAACAGTCCAAATCTTGCCCAATCCCTGGCATTAGCATAAACATAGGATGATCCTACAAAAGTGCCGGATGCATCTGGTTCCAGTACTGCGCTATACATGCCCAGTTTGTCAAACAAGTGCGTATAGGGGAAGCTGTTATAGGCTGAGTCTCCAACTGTTTGCCTGATTATCCTGGAAAGAATATTGGTATTGCCGCTGGAATAGTAGAAAAATGTTCCTGGCTTTCGCTTTAAGGGTAGCGATGCAGTATATGCAGCCATATTTGCTTTCTTGTAGAGCATATCAGTTGCATCACTGGACTTGCCATAATCTTCATTGAAATTGAGTCCACTGCTTTGTTGGAGGAGGTCCTTGACGGTAATGGCATGCCTTGGGTCTTCAGGATCTTTCCACTCAGGAACAGATGCCGGGGAATCGACATTAATTTTTCCCTGTTTAACAAGGATGCCAATTAAGGCCCCTGTGATTGTTTTCGCCATTGACCATCCAATCATCCTGGAATCTTTCGTAAATCCGGGTGCATATTCTTCATCTATTATCTGCCCCTTGTAAATGACCAGGACAGCTCTCGTTCTGATCGGTCGTGCAGAATCCTTCTCACTAAATGAACGGTGTACTACCTGCCTTAATTTTTCATAATCAACATTTGCAGGAAGAGCATCCCCGAGGCGATTGCCCCTGGGCCAGGGGATGGTGTCCTGGTTCGGCATATGGTTGAAGAAAGGAGTTTTTTCCTGATCCCTGATTTCTTGTTCGCTAATACCAGTTACAACGGTTGCACCGAGGCCATCCCGAAAAATGGCCTTTCGTTTTGCGAATCCGAAAATAGAGCCCGTGACAGAAGAGTCTTTATAATCAACATCAAAAGTTCCCAGGGAAAGTGGTGAATTGCCCAATTCTTCCTTCAACACATGTTTAGGGTCTCTGCCGGAGACAAAAACAGCAGAGCACATCACTTTCGCGCCATATCCGGTAAGGATGGGAAAGGATGTCCAGCAATAATGGATGATATCAGCTATCAGGACTAATACAATCAGAATTAGTGAGATGAAAATGCGTTTCTTCCAGGTCATGATGGTTAAGGTGTTGGAGCAAAGATAGGGTTTAAGGCAGCAAGGCTCTGCGCAAAGCCACAAGGGAGCGCAAAGGTATCGGCGTGCCCCTTTGCTTCTTCGTGCTTTCTTTGTCCGCAGCGGACAGATCTTTACTTCTAACTCCGTAATGCGTCAAATATTTCTTCATCCAAACCCCATCTTGCCGTAAATTACCGCCCTAAATTATTATCAAACACAAAAGAAAAATGGCTTCATGAAAAAGAAAAAAACGATTGACCCATCTCGCCGTGAGTTTCTAAAAAATTCTTCCCTTGCAGCTGCCGGATTTTTTATTGTTCCCCGCCATGTTTTGGGCCGCGGATTTGTCGCACCCAGCGATAAGCTGACAATTGCAGGAATTGGAGTAGGGGGCAAAGGAGAAAGTGACTTGCATGAATTCTCAAAGAGTCCAAACGCAAACATCGCTTACCTCTGCGATGTGGATGACCGGCAGGCGGTTAAGTCAGTTAACCGGTTCCCTAATGCAAAGCGTTACAAAGATTTCCGCGAAATGCTTGATAAAGAGCATAAAAACATCGATGCGGTTTCAGTATCAACGCCAGACAATGTGCATGCCGTTGCTGCCATGGCAGCCATGCAATTAGGCAAACATGTCTATGTTCAGAAACCGCTCACCCATGATATTTACGAAGCCAGGATGCTAACGGAGGCGGCTAAACGATATAAAGTAGTGACTCAAATGGGTAACCAGGGTGCTTCCGGCGACGGCGTTCGCCAGATGCAGGAATGGTATAATGCCGGGATTATTGGAGACGCAACTTCGATTTATGTCTGGACCAACCGGCCCATCTGGCCACAAGGATTAGGTACCCCCAAGGGAAAAGATGAAATTCCAAAAGAACTGGATTGGGATTTATGGTTGGGGCCAGCCCAGGTACAGGACTACCACAAAGAATTTGTTCCCTTCAACTGGCGTGGATTCTGGGCATTCGGCACCGGCGCGCTGGGTGATATGGGATGCCATTTAATTGATCCTGCGTTTAAGACGGTTGGACTCGGGTATCCATCGGAAGTCGAATGTAGCCAGGCAGCTGTGTATGAAAAAGCATGGACTCCAGATTATTATCCGGAGTGTTGTCCCGTTGCTTCCTCAATCAAACTTAGATTCCCCGGAAAGAATGGAAAAGGCGATGTTAAGATGTACTGGATGGACGGTGGTATTCGTCCCGAACGGCCCGATGAATTAGGTCCGGATGAAATTTTTGGAGACAGAGACGGAGGAGGTGTCTTAATTGTCGGAACAAAAGGAAAAATCATGTGTGGCACTTATGGCTCAAACCCAACACTATTGCCGACAAGTAGGATGAAAGAAGTGGATATACCAAAAACACTGGCTCGTGTACCCGAAGGCCACTATGTACAATGGATAAATGCCTGCATCGCCGGATATGGTCAGAAAGAACTCAGCTCGTCGTTTGAGTATGCTGGTCCGTTGACTGAAACCATACTAATGGGTAATCTCGCTTTGAGAGCATGGAATGTCAAAACAAAGAATTTCGCTGGAAGAAAGAAACTTCTCTGGGATGCAGTGAATATGAAGATCACCAATTTTGATGAGGCAAATGAATTCGTGAGAAGAGAATACAGGGATGGATGGAAAATGAGTTGGGGATAGCTTTTTCACGCCAAGACGCAAAGTAAGTCAGGACGCAAAGAAAGCACGCCGCCACTATTTGCGTCTCGGCTTACTTTGACTTTTTGCGTGAAACTCTGCCTAAAAATTTCTTACGGCAAAATACGGCCAGCGACGGAATTGGTTATTCCGGTTCCATTTTCTAATCTCATCCCTGTTGGAATTTCTCTTCATTTTCTCCATGGAGATCGTCGCTAT